>DCUZ01000033.1 GCA_002327305.1 Holophagales bacterium UBA2201
GTAGAAATATGTGCCACTTGACAGCAATTGCTTGCCAATAACGAATAACAAACAAATTCCTACGGAAATCTATGCAATTCATGTGCCACATTTGCCCCACTTAAGGCCATGGCGTACTTATTGCTAAATATATATACATTATGCCCTTATTATTATCTTATAGTATCACCCGCATTATACCAAGTATTGTCAACTCGCATTATCATTTTTGATACTTCCTAAATCGCATATTATCAATTTTGGGATAGTCTCTATGTGTAATATTTATACGCTTTTGCTGGTTCTGCGGGCAAGATTTCACTTGGCCGCAAATCGAACCGGATCAATTTTTCACCTCAGCGGCCGACATAAAGGACCGTTGGAAAATATCGGAAGAAAAAGATGGAACCACTTGGGGGAATGGACGCACGCCTCCGGCTCGCCACGCGGTCTCAATAACACGGTGGGACGGATCCCTCCCATTCCACCGGCGAAGGGTCCTCCATGGGAAGAGCTCAGCCGCGCCGCCGAAGATAAAATGTTGACGCCCCTGGCGCGATGATGTCAGCTCCTGAGCATCATTTTCCGGGCGGGACCGGCCAACCCCTCTAAGGCTGGTGGGCCCCCTCGTTGTACCCCCGGTCCACGGCGGTGACGAGGTAGTAGTGATTGACCCCGTCGTCCGCCCCGCCGGCCTGTTCGAAGGCGGTCGTGGAACTGACCCCGATCAGGTTCATGCGGTTGACGGCGTCCGGGACGAAATTGGGCGCCGTGCCGCGATAGACGTTGTAGTGGTGGATAACTTCAGGCCCGCCGCCGATGTCGAGGGTCACCGCCTCCCAGGTAAAGAGGAGGTCCCGCCCTGGTCGGAATAGCTTCAGGCCGGCCACCTCCCGCGGCGGCGTGAAATCGGCCGCCGGGGGCTCGGCCAGCGGGGCGAAGAGGGTGAAGTGGGAGGTGCTCCCCCGAACAACATTGGTCAGCGTATTCACCTGGCTGGAGGCGATCCCCGAGGCCGACCAGGCCCCGCCGTCCCAATGGTAGAGGGCCAGGTTCCACTCGGGGGTGGCCGTGCCGTCCACGAGCCCGTCGCCGTCGGCGTCATCGTAGGGGATCTCCACCGTGGCGAGGAGGCCGCCCGCGAAGGCGGTTTGGCCCGAGGCGAGGGAGAGGCCCCTGAACTGCAGGCCCGATCCCCAGGCGGGAGACACGGTGCCCGGGTCGGCGGCGATCGCCGCGACGCACTGGGTGTCCGCCGTCAGGGCATTCTGGGGGATCCATGCTTGCGTGATGTTGTCGTGCAGGTCGTCCCCCGCCGCGACGCGGTTGCCCGTGGAGACCACCCAGACATCCTCCTCGGCCGTGTGGCGCCCCGCCACGGGGCCCTCCAGGAGGTTCTGGCCGGAGGCCACCACGCTCACCGTGGCGAAGGGGGGGATGGGATCGTCGTAGCCCAGCACGTGGCGCGCCACCGCCCGGAGGTCGTAATCCCCCTCGGGAAACGCACTGGCATCCCAGTAGGTGAAGTAGGGCCAGGCAGGATCGGGGTTGGGGTGCTCGAAGGTCCCCGGCAGGTCGCTCCAACTCCCCGCCGGATGGGACCGGTACTGGAACAGCACCTCCTTGACGTCCGCAAGGCGACCGAAGGCGAGTTCGGCAAAGACGGTCACCTCCTCCCCCTTCACCCTTTGCCCCGCCTTGGGGCTGGCCACGGTGGTGGAGAGGGAGGGGGCGCAGGACGCCGTCCCGACCGTCACGGTGGTGTTCCCGTCGTGGGCCCCTCCCGCGTCGAAGGCCCGGATGCCGAAGGTATAGTCGGCCCCGACGATCAGCGACTGGCCGTCGTCCCAGCGGCAGGGATCGGGGATCCGCCCCGGCGTCAGCAGGAGGGCGGTGATGCGCGGCCCCGGCCCCCCGGTGAGGGTGACCTGCAGGGTGTTCCCCTCCATTTCCGGATACCCGCCCGCGACGAATGCGAAATGGAAGCGCGCTTCGGCCGGCTGTCCCGGCCCGAGCATCACGGCCGGGGCGAAGGCGTGGGTGCTCCCGTTGTTGCCGGGGGTGCCCGGGGGTTTGCTGAACACCGCGGCACCGTCCAGTTCCACCCCGGAGAGGAATCGCGCGGGCGTGTCCCCGGTCCACGAAACGGTGGCTCCCGTGACGAGGAAGCTCTCCTTGTTGGCGTTGACGATGTCAAAAACGGCGATGCTTCGCTCGGTCCACTCCGCTTCGGAGGCCAGCGTGATGTCTTGCCCGCACCGGCCGTACACGCCCCGGCTGGAGGCCCAGGTTTGCGCCCCGGCCCCGGCGAAGGCGACCGGCGCGTCATAGTCCACGGGCCCGGAGCCGTTGTTGTGGTAGATGGCGTAGTGCTCCACGTCCGGGGAGGGGGATGGGGACCATTTGAGGGTGACCACGCAGTTGCCGTCGGGGGTGGCGGTCAGGTTGGACGGCGGGACGGGGGGATTGTCCACCTTCACGGGAACCGGACCGGAGTTGGGCCCGAGGTTGCCCGCCTCGTCGCGGGCGCGGGCATGGACGATGTAATTGCCGTCGGCCGGCAGGGTCCAGTCGCGACTCCAGGCGGTCGTCCCGCTCGCGGAGCTCCAGGAAGCCCCGCCGTCCGTGCTCACCTCCACGGAAGCGACGCCGGAATGACCGTCGAAAGCGGTGCCGTGGATCGTGTAGGTCTCACCCGAAAGGGTCTGGCCGGAGACGGGATCGGTGACGATGGAGGACGGCCCCTGCCGGTCGCAGGTGATGCCGTCGGAGGAGCCGACGGCTGAATCGGTGCCGTCCAGGTTGGTTGATACGACATTGAAGTAATAGGTCGTCCCGTGGATGAGGGTAAGGCCCGACCGGGTGGCCTCGGTGGCCGTCCCCACATCCAGCCAGGCCGTGACATCACAGGCGCCCGCGGAGGTCCCGATGCAGTACCGGTAGGCCGCGATGCCGGAGTTCAGATCCTGCGAGGACCAGGCGGCGTGCAGGGCGGTGGCGCTCGTCGTGTAGACCCCGTCGTCGGTCACCACCGGAGTGGTGGGCGGGGTGTCGTCCACGATCGTCACCGTCACCCCCGCGGTCGGAACCTCCATGTTGCCCACGGCGTCCACGGCGCGGGAGCGGAGGGTGTAGGTCCCGCGCAGGAACGCCGACCATGCGTACTGCCACTCCTCCGTCCCGGCGGCTGCGGCCCAGGTGGAGCCGTTGTCGGTGGAGAGGTCCACGCGCGCGAGGCCGCTCCCCTCGTCCGAGGCCGTTCCCTCGACGATGAACGGAGCCCCCGACAGGAAGAGGACCGCCCCGTCCGCCGGGAAGGTGATGGAGGAAACCGGCTTGACGGCGTCGGAGACGACTTGGAACGGGGTGACGCCGCCCTGCATGAGGTCTCCGCAGTGGTCCAGCCACCGCGTCTGGACCTTCCAGGTTCCGGTGTGGACGAAATCGGCCACGGTGATCCCCCAGACGTCGTTGGTGACCGCCCCTGCCGGGATGGCGATCGGATCGGTCCGATGGGTATGGAGGCCGGCCGCCCATGCCCCGACCGCGCCGCCGGGGGTGAGGTGGGGTTCCCCCGCATCGGGGGCATCGTCGCCGTCGGCGTCGAAGAACACGACATAGACCGCCGAATGGCCGAGGTAATTGGCCTGGGAGGGATTGCCGAACTGTGCCGTGACGGAGAAGCCGGCGTCGGTCAGGTTATAGACCGGCTTCCCCGTCTGCGCGGAAAGGACGGCGTCCCGCACGACGAAGAACAGTTCCACATAATTGGCGACGTCCGCCCAGCTCCCGCCCGACTTCTTCTGCACCTTCCCGGTCCAGGTGCCCATGGGGTCGCCCGACTTTAACTGGTAGATGTCGGTAATCTGGCCGCTCTGGTCCGGCGACTTTTCCACCGGGGAAGGCGTCTTCAGAGAGCCCAGGGAGTCATAGACCATGAACCGATAGGTCCCCGTGGAGAGGCCGAAGGCCTTCATGTAGACCGGGGCGCAGGAGGAGAAGGCGAAGTACTTTGTGGGTTGGGAATAGGCGGGGTCGGAGAAGAAGACCAGCATCTTCACCGTCGTTGCGTCCACGACGGAGGCGGCGACGGTGGGAGCGGCCGTGGAGCGGGCCGTGAGGGTGGACAGGTCCGTCTGGTTGTAGTCGGCGGCCGCGGGAACGGAGATCCGCACGCTGACGGCCCGGCTCCCGCCGTGCGGCGCCAGGGAACCGGCGTCCACGATGGAGTCGCCGTTAGTGTCGGTCAGGGGGGTAAGGCGGTCGGCGGCGAAGAAGACCGCCGTCCAGCTCAGGGAGGAGGCGGAGGTCAGGTTGATCGTGTCGGCGTCGCTCTGGTTGTTCTCCACGAAATGGTCGTAGAAGATGGCCTGTCCCGGCCCTTGAGCGGCGATGAAGGGGGGGCCGATGGCTATCGGATCGGCCACGGTCGTGGAGGCGTCCACCGTCAGCAGGATCTCCGGGTCCCCGAAGGCCAGGGTGGTGGCGGTGACATCCGTCGTCCCCAGCGGCGTCCCGGGCGGGATCAGGACGCGGGTGATGAGGCAGGCCGTGCCGCTTGCGCCCACGGCGATCCCGGTGGCGGCCGGGCCGTCGGCCGTCCCGTCACAGTCGTAGTCCGGGAACACCTCCCGGCTCCACCCCTGGCTGGACTCGGTGGAGATGGCGAACTGGACGGTCTGTGCCTGTAAATTGGCGACGATCTGGCCGCCGAAAGGGATGGTACTGCCCTCCGTCCCCTTCTTGGATTGGTCGGGATAGAACGCGGCCAGTCCCGCGTGCAGGAGGTCCCGGGCCCGGGCCTCCACGAGGGAATTGCGGCTGGAGGTCCCCTTGACCGTGATGAGGTCGTCGGACGGGGTGGGGATGGAGGAGGGCACGACCGCTTTCAGCACAAACTCGAAGACGCCCTTGGCGGCGATGGGGCCCGAGTCGGGGTAGCCGTCCCCGTTCGTGTCGGCCAGGGGCGCCCCGCCGGCCGGGTCCCAGAAGGAGAGGGCCCATCCCTCCAGGGAGACGGCGGAAAAATCCACCGTGTCGGCGCCGTTCCCCCGGTTCGTCAGGGCGTGGGTGAAGGCAACGGTTTCGCCCGGAAAGGCCGATACTTCATGGTCGGGCGTCAGGAGCAGGGCCACGAAGAGGGTGTCGAGGTTGGCGCCGTTGTCCTGGACCTGGGTGGGGAGGTTGGTCCCGAGGGCGGTGGCGGGATGGAGGAACATGGGGGCGCCGGTCGGGATGCCCAGGCCGTTGAGGGCGGCCCAGGGGAAGGCCCCCTCGATCCTCGTCCCCGAGGCGTCCGGGGCGCCGGTCCCGGCGGTGGAAAGGGGGGGGGTGAATAGGGAACCGGGTGGCGCCTCACCGTCCCCCGGCAGGGGATCGCCCGTAGCGTCGTTGACGGCGTTGTAGGCATAGAGGGCGAACGATTGGAACCCCGAATTATTGAAGTTGAAGAAGGCCACCGGCTCGTTGTCGAGCAGGAAGCCGTCGCGGTCGGCGTCCAGATAGGCGATAAAGGAGATGCCAGCGTTGGACTGGCTGCCGCGCTGGAAGAAGAAATACAGGTTGGCCGCGTCCCAGGTGAGGCCGAACACCCTCAGGTCCGAGGTGGTCTGGCTGGGATTGTCGGGATCCCCCGCGTCCTTGGCCCCGTCGGTGATGAAGTTGTCGGCGTCGGCCAGAACAGCCGCCCAGTCGTCGAAGTTGCCGTCGATGGTGATGGTGGCCTCAGTGAACCCCCACAGGAGGGAGGCCGGCAGGAACAGGAGGAACAGCGCCGCAGGCCAATTCAGCCCGGCCATCCAACCTCTCGCGGCCTTGCTCTGGGCGAGACGGCGGTTTTCCCGGCCGGGATGCAGGGCCAATATCGGTTTGAGGATTGCGCGAACGATCATCTTCCTCATGGCATGCCTCCTTGATTCTGTTCTTTGCAAGAGTGGTGCCAAATCGCAGGCGATTATCGGGATGCCCCCGAGAACAGCCCTTTGTGGAGATGAATAAGCGAAATATAAGCGGAAATAGCCGATTTTATTACTCTTTCCATATTAATTTGATGCTCTATATCTCCAACGCAATAATCTAAGTTCGTCATGCCTTTGCAAAATTCTATGAGCATTTTTGATACGATATTCTCAAAACCGAGAAGGACTCTTCCCATCAAAACTATTGAATAAATCGCAGAAATGGCGGATAATCACCCCTTATGAAATTCGAATCGCTCATCCAAGCCATCGGCCGGACCCCCCTCGTCCCCCTGCGCCGCATCCCCTCCGGCGCCCGGATCTGGCTCAAGTGCGAGCACCTCAACCCCTCCGGGTCGGTCAAGGACCGCATGGCCCTCCACATCATCGCCCACGCCGAGGCCGAGGGGAAACTGAAACCCGGGGGGTTGATCGTGGAGAACACCTCGGGCAACACCGGGGCGGCCGTGGCGATGATCGCCCGCGGCAAGGGGTACCGGGTCCATTTCACCATTCCCGACAAGATGAGCCGTGAAAAGATCGACGCCCTCAAGGCCTACGGCGCCGGGGTGACCATCTGCCCCACGGCGGTCGCGCCCGAGGATCCGCGCAGTTACTACCGCACAGCCCAGCGCCTCTCCGAAGAGAACCCCGGCTCCTTCTATGTGGACCAGTACAACAATCCCGACAACATCGACGCCTACTACCGCACCCTCGGCCCCGAACTGTGGGAGGAGACGGGCGGGAAGATCGATCTCTTCGTCTCCTGCGCCGGGACCGGCGGCACCATCAGCGGCGCGGCCCGGTTCCTCAAGGAAAAGGACCCCGCCGTCAAGGTCGTGGGCGTGGATGCCGTGGGGTCGGTGTTCACCGACTATTTCAAGACCGGCAAACTGATCGAGCCCCATGTGTACAAACTGGAGGGCCTCGGCGAGGACATGCTGGTCAAGTGCATGGATTTCTCCGTCGTGGACGATTTCATCCAGGTGACCGACCGGGACGGCTTCCTCACCACGCGGCGGTTGGCCCGGGAGGAGGGCATTTTCGCCGGCGGCTCCTCCGGCGCGGCACTGTGGGCGGCCCTTCAGGTGGGAGAGACCTATGGGAAGGGGAAAGACATCGTCGTGGTCCTCCCCGACCACGGCAACCGCTACCTGAGCAAACTCTACAACGACGACTGGATGCGGGAGAACGGGTATCTGGAATAAGCGGGGAAGCGGGTAGGCGCGGAAGTCGGGACGGCTACAACGCCCCGCCCCTCCCCAGCACCTCGAACTCCACCCCCGCCGATTGCCCCCCGCCGTCGAGGACCATGACGCGGTGCCCCCCCGGAGGCAGGTGGACGGGGAGATGGTGCCGCTCCGAAGTCCTTCCCGCATAGGCCCGGTCCACATACCAGTGCAGCGCCTCCCCGGCGGGCGCGGCGGCCCGCAGGACCAGTTCCTGCTCCCGCCCGTCGTAGTCACGCGGGAGGAAGAGGCGGCTCCCGTCGAGCGGGTAGAGCACCTGCAGGGTTTTCCTTGCCTGATAGGCAGGACAATCGGGGTTGTGGAGCGGCCGCTCCTGCACCGGCGCCCCGGCCGCCCGCAGATAGGCGGCCACCTTCGGCGTGAAGAGGAGGCGCGCCTCCGCGTGGTGCCCGGAGGGCTCCCAGCAGAGGGAGCACACCTCGAACCCCCCGCGATCGGCCACGGTGAGACGCTGGTGGTAGGGGCACGGCGGGAGGGCCGGAGCCGTGGCGGGGGCCTCGGCGATGACCGTCCGCGGGCACGACGGCGACGGGGCGAAGCCGGTGTCGGCGCACAGCCGGACGGGGCGGAGGTCGTCGGAGGGCTTCCCGAACCACCCCTTCGTCTTGGGCAGTTGGAGGTAAACCTGGAACAGCAATTGCCCCGCCATCCGCGCCCCCATCAGGTTGGCGCTGGGCTCGCCCGTGAAGTTGCCGGCCCACACCCCCACCGTCCAATCGGGCGAGACCCCGAGGGCCCAGGCGTCGCGCTGGTGGAACGAGGTGCCCGTCTTCCACGCCAGCGGATGGCGCTCCGGCATCATGACGGCGGAGAACTCGTACCCCGGGCGCCGCACCTCCTTCAGCGCCTCCAGCACGAGCCACGCCGCGCCGGGCGACAGGAGGCGGCGGTCCGGCGGCGCGGCCCTTCGGCCTTCCACGGCAGACAGCGGCGCGAAGAGCCCCCCGCGCCCCAGCCCGCGGTAGAGGGCCGCCATGTCCCACAGGTTCACCTCCGCGCCGCCCAGCGCCAGGGCAAGGCCGTACCCCTCGGAATCGCGGAAGAGGGTCGTAACGCCCGCCTCCCTCAGGAACCGCAGAAAGGGCTCCACGCCGTATTCCCGCAGGGCGAAGACGGCGGGGACGTTGAGGGAAAGGGTGAGGGCGTCGTGGACGCTCGCCGCCCCCGCGTAGATCTCGCCGGCGTTGACCGGCTCGAAGTTGCCGAACCGCATGGGGACATCGGGCAGAAGGGTCCGGGGGTGGAGGCGCCCCCCTTGGAGCATGAGGGCGTAGAGGAACGGCTTGAGGATGCTCCCCGACGACCGCGGCGCCCGGACGCCGTCCACCTCACCGCCGTGGGCCTTGTCGCCGAAATCCTGCGACCCCGCGTAGGCCCGCACCCTGCCCGACGGGGTCTCGGCCACGATGAGGGCGAGGTTGCGGACGCCGTAGAGGGCCAGGTGGTCCGACCACGGCCCGGCCAGCGATTCGACCGTCCGCTGGAGGGTCGGGTCGAGGGTGGAGGCAACGATGGCCCCGGGATGTTCCCGGGCCGCGGCGAGGGCGAAGTGGGGCGCCAGGTCGGGCATCGGGTAGGGGCGCCCGGGCAGGGGCTCGCTCCGGGCGGCTTCGAGGGTCGCCTCGTCGAAGGCCCCCGCCTCCTTCAGACGGACCAGAAGACGGTCGCGGCGGCGCAGGAGTTCATCGCGCCCCTTTTGGAGATTGACCGACGCGGGGCTCCGCGGCAGGATCACGAGGGCGCACGCCTGGGCCCAGGTGAGGTCCTCGGCCTCCACGCCGAAAAACCGCAGGGCCGCGGCCCGAACGCCGACGACGTTGCCTCCGTATGGGGCGTGGGTGAGATAGGCCCGGAGGATGTCGTCCTTGGAGTGGAACACGTCGAACTTGAGGGCCGTCGCCGCCTCCCGCAGTTTGGCCCCCCAGGTGCGGGGCCGGGGCGCCATCAGCCGCACCGCCTGCATCGTCAGCGTGCTGGCCCCGGAAACGCGCTTGCCCGACTTCAGGTTCTGAACGATGGCCCGCCCCACCGCCAGCGGGTCCACCCCGGGGTGCCAGCGGAATCGCCGGTCCTCCGCCGTCAGCAGGGCCCTCTCCAATTTCATCGGGATGTCCCGGTCCTCTCCGAACGCCATCCGCCACCGGTCGTCGTCCGCCAGGAACGCCTTCAGCACTTTCCCGTTCCGGTCCAGAACCACCGTCGAAAGGGGCGCGTCCCCCTTCGGCACCGGCAGGGCCATGATGGCCGCGAGCAACAGCAAGACGCCGCCGACCGCTATCCGCCTTCCGCTGACCGCTTTTAAATAGGGAAAGTCCCTATTTTCCTTCATGTTTTTATCCAGTCCTTGAGCGCGATATCTATGCTTCTTCTATTGGGATCTATATTTTCAATTGTTCTAGTGTCTATATAGATCTTTTTCCCATTTTTCTTTTCAATTCCAATGTACCAGACAGCAATAGCAATGTTGGCTATTTCTTCACGCGCTAGAATAATTGTCTTCTTGCTTCGCAATTTCAGCTCAAGCTCATTTGGTTTCAAAATAATCTGTGTGTATTTATATTTCAGATAGAAAAAGCTATAAACCGCGACAAGCAATATTGCAAAAAGCCATAGTAAATCCTCTATCCACGTTGCAGTTCTTGCTTTACTGCCGATTAAATACATCAGTACAAAAGCCAAAGGCATAGGGAGCATCACCAGATAAAACAAGATGATATAGGCCTTAGTTAGTCTCGTCTTATAGATCTCCTTATCCCGATCCATTTAACCGTCTCCCCTCTCTCGTCTCCCGCCTCTCTTCTGCCGACTGCCAACTGCTATCTGCGAACTGCCAATTAAGAAAGGCCGTCCTCAGCGGACTGAGGACGCTACAGGAACGGGTTGATGGCCGGGAGGGTAAGCCGAGGGTACAGGACGAAAGTAACCCTCCCCTACGGATACTGAATGGGCGGGTGGAACCCTGAACTCTCAACTCTGAACTCTGAACTTTCTTCACTTCACCTCCACCCCCCCATGCGGCAGATAGGCGTGGAACTCGTGGTCGCAAAGACTACCTCGAAGCGGATCACGCCCATCTTATTAGTCATCAGTCGTCTCCCATCGTTTTCAGTAGCGCTGTCCCCCACGGCCCGCCGGGGGACCATTGGGCATCGAAAGCTTCCCCATTGGACAGGGATAGGACCAGCGGCAGGAGGAATGCCCGGACGCTTTCAACCGTTTCTCGAAGGGTTGATGGGGCCGGCCCATGGCCCGCGCCCGGTTCAGCAGGCGCTGGTGCACTGAGCGGGCAAGGTCGGCCTTGCGCTCCGGGGTCATTGCATGGCCTCCAGGTAGGGCATCATCACCCGCTCCATGCGCAGCGAGCGGGCGTGGCGCAGAATCTCCGCCGGCGTCGCCTTGCCCCGCCGCAGGGAAAGTTGGAGCGCCTCGACGGCAATATCGCGACCGAGGCGGCCCCGGAGGCGGAAGCAATCCACCACCGTCCGGGACGGGCCGAAGATCCTCACCCGGATACCGTCCATGGCGTGAGTTTCAATCCCGCTCCGGAATGCCGCCGGGGAAAAATGGAAAATCCGGACGGGAGGAAAGTCCACCTTCGGGTCTTTGCTCCCCCTCGGAAGGGCGAGGTCCACCTGCCGGGGAATTTGCGTCGTAATGCCGTGAAAAGCGAGTGCCGAAACCAGGCACACGACGGCGGCGGGGATACGGGCCGCCGCGGTAACGAGGTCGGGATTCCCCATTGCCGGCAGGGAGGCTAGCCGGAACAGGCCGCGGGAGAGGACGACGATCATCTCCCGGTCCCGCATGAAGTAGAGGGTCCGCGGGTGGATTCCCGCCCGGAGGGCTTCCGCGGTGCGGAGCATCCCTCCCCGTTTCATAAAGATCCGCTCGGCTTGGGCGACCAGTTTTCCGGAAACCATATGGATAATATTACCTACACTTATTCATTATTGTCAACCTAATTGTCCTTTTCATCCGCAATGCGGCAATGACATCCACTGCCGACTGCCGACTGGACCCTTGCAATCCATGACCACGCCGGGAGGGTAAGCCGAGGGTACGGGACGGGGGCAACCCTCCCCTGCGACGATCTTCTGCCAGCTGCGAGCTGCCGGCTACCAGCTGCTTCACTTGACCTCCACCCCCCCATGCGGCAGATAGGCGTGGAACTCGTGGTCGTAGAGGGCCTCGGCGCTGGTGGCGGGATGCTGGAAGGTCCCCTTCGTCACCGTTGCCACTTTCGCGAAGAAGTGGTACTGCACGCCGCCCTGCGTCCGGTCCATGAACCAGTGGATGCGGTCGTCGCGGATGTCCATGTAGGAGATGCTGTCGTTGGCCTTGAACTTGGAGGTCCACTCCGGCAACCCCTCCCCCGTCAGGCGCAGGTTCTCGATCTCCCACCCGGAGGGGAACAGCGCCGAGACGGCCACATAGTTGAGGGCGGAGGCGGGGGTGACGGCCAGGTGCACCCACATCCGCGTCCCCTGCGGCAGGGACTTCGGGTCCACCGGCCGCCCCTCCTCGTCGAAGAACTCCTCCAGGAGTTCGATCCCCTTGGCGACGCGGTCGAATGGGGCTTTCGCCGGGATCCCCTCATAGACCAGTTCCAGGTACGCCGTCCCCTCGGCCGAGGACTTCACCGTCACCGTCTTTCCGGCGTACGCCGTCAGGTCCAGGGCGGTCTTGGCCCCTTCGACCTTAAACGGCGTCCGCTTCCCGTCGGGGAGGCGCACCTCCCCGGCCAACGAAGTCCCCTCCCTCCAGGTGGCCTGGATGAACTTGCCGGCCCCCATCAGCGCCCACGCCAGGGTCTGCGTGGAATGCCACGCGTCCGAGCGGAGGCCGGCGTTGACCTCATTGACGATCTCCCCGGCGGCGTCGAGGTCGCCGAAGAGGACCGCCATGTTGAGCATGACGCCCCAGTCGCCCAGGGTGGAGCCGAAGCAGTAATGCCAGTGGTCGGAGGTGCGCTGGGCCTGGTACTTCAGGCCGCTCCTTACGCTCCGGGCCTGTTCGTCGGCCCCGGCCAGCTTGTAGGCCGCCGCCAGGTACCACCGCCCCACCGCGTCCAATTGCGACTGGTAGTTCTCGCGCAACAGGTTTTGCGCCGAGAGGTCGGGGACTCCGGCCAGGGCCAGGAGGTAGAGGCGGTAGGCCCGCGTCCGCCAGTTCGTGTCGGCCGCAACGGCGCGCCCCCGCGCCTGGATCAGCCAGTGGTCCAGGATGGCGGGGACGAAATACCCCTGCCGTTTCGCCTCGATCAGGAAGTGGCCGGCGTAGAGGTTGGACCACTCGTCGGCCCGCTCGCGCGACCCGGGCCAGTAGGAGAAGGAACCGTCGGGCAGGGAGAAGAGGACAAGGCGGCCGATGCCGGCGTTGACGGTGTCGTCCACCTTGGCGGTGAGCCACTCCTTGTCGCGCACCGACGGCGACGCCGCGATGATCTCCTTGAGGTACAACTGCGGGAAGACGCTGGAGGTGGTCTGCTCGATGCACCCGTAGGGGTAGCGGATGAGCCACTGGAGGCGCCGGCCGATGGCGATGGGCTTGGTGCGCCAGAGGTTCAGCGTCACCGCCCGCGTCCCCTCGTACCCGAACGCGGGGATCTCCACCGCGGCCTCGCCGCCCCCCTCCAGGACCTTTTCAAAGGATTGCGTCACATACGGGTTGGCCGGGCGCACGATGAACCGCGTCGTCTCCTCGTATTCGCCGCTCCCGTAATCGGCCCTCAGCACCACCCGCGCCTCCCCCACCCGCTCCGCCGCCTTGAGCGTGAACGCGGCCTCCTGCTCTCCCTTCGCCGTGAACTGCAGGGCCGTGGAGCTCTTTCCCACCACCTCCAGCAGGTCGTTGGTCTCCACGGTCAGTTTCACCTTCCCCACGTTGTCCTTCGTGGCGAAGAGGGTCACGGGCATGACGAAGGTCTCGCCCGGCCCCGCCACACGCGGGAGGGTGGAGAGGACCACGATGTCCTCCTTGACCGTGACATGGGCCTCCGCGGACCCGTAGGCCCTCCCCTTGCACGCCACCGCCATCACCCGCACCTTCCCCATATAATTGGGGATGGCGAAGGGCACCTCCGCCCGCCCGCGCGCATCCAGGAGCACCGGCCCCTTGAAGAGGGCCACCGGCGGGAAGCGGTTGATCTCCCCGGGGGCCAGGCGCTTGGCCCGCTCGGCCGCGTCGCCCCCCACACGGAACACCTGCGCCACCGGCCCGGGGCTGAGCCCCATGACGGAGTCGAAGAGGTCGAAGAACCCGGCCGAGAGGCCGATCTTGCGGTTGAAGAAGGGCCACGGGTCGGGGGTCTTGAAGTCGGTCAGGAAGAGGAGCCCCTCGTCCACCACCGCCACCGTCACCGCCGCCCCCGCCCCCCCCTCCGCGCTCAGTTTCACCGTCAGTTCGCGGTTGGGCTTCATCTCCCCGGGGACCGAGACCCGCAGGTCCAGCCGCCCGGCGGGGTCCTCCACCATCAGTGGGAGGACGCCGTAGGCGCGCAGGGGGCGGTCGTTGCCCTTCTGCGCGTGGGGCTGGACCGCCGCCGCGAAGACATACACGTTGGGCGCCATGGAGGCCGTGACGGGGACGGTGAAGGAGGTGGCGGAAGACGCAAGGGTCATCCACTTGCTCCACACCACCGTATCGCCCTTCACCACGCTCACCAGCATCGAGCCCTCAGGCGGCGTCGTGCAGGTCAGGCGCGCCGTTTCGCCGGGGAGGTACTTCTCGCGATCGCTCCGCAGGCCCAGGGTGGCGCCGCCCCGCTGGATCCCCGCCTCACCGCCCCACGGGCTGGCGTAGGTGAAGACCGCCGCCTCGTGCCCGCCCGCGAGGTCGCGCACCTCCAGCAGGTACTGCCCCTCCTCGGCCGGCGCGAAGTCGAAGAGGACCGGCCCGTCCGCCGAGACGAGGTCGGCGCTCCGGAGGACCTTGGTGTTGTAGTCGTCCTTGTAGCGCATCAGGTACTCGTTGCGGTCGCCGTAGTCCCACCACCAGGCGTGGCGGTTCCAATAGACGGTGGCCTTCAGTTTCCGCCCCGCCGCCGCCCTCCCCCCGGCGTCCACCACCGCGACGGGGACCTTGTAGGTGGAATCGGTCCGGCAATTCTGGAGGTCCGATCCGTTGATCCCGGCGTAGGCGGGGTAGGGGTCGTAGGGGAGGCGCAGGGTGGTGGAGACGGGGCGCCCCCCCTTCTCCGTCACCTCGGCGCGGAAGGCCATCTGGATCCCCGACGGGGGCGTCCCCAGGTCGGGCAGGGAAAACGACGCCGGGGCCCTCCCCTCCGCGTCGAGGGTCCCGGAGGCGAACGGCTCCTTCACCGGGGCGAACCTCCGCCCCGGGTGGCCGAAGGTGAAGGCCGCGAACCCCTCGGGGGCCGGGTCGCGCCGGCTGAGTTCGGCGGTGAGGGTGTAGGCCAGGCCGGAGGCCGGGGCGCCGAAAAGGTACTGGGCCTCCACCGCCAGCGGAATGGTTTTCTCCGACGGCCCGAACGCCGAACGGGCCGCCTTCACCTCCGCCTTGATGCGCGGCGGGGCGATGGTCTCGACGCGGAACGGGACCGAGGCCACCAGGTCGTCCCCGATGGTGATCCGCGCCTCCCACAGGCCCGTCGGGTCCTGCACCCGCGTGGGGAGGGCGAAGGTGTAGAGGCCGTCCTTCCCTTCCTTGTTCAGCAGGTCGGCCGTCTCCTGGCGCAGGGCGTTGACCACCCTGCACCGCACCGGCACGGCCACGCTCTTCTGCTCCACCCCCTCGCGCAGGAGGGCGGAGAGGTACACCGTGTCGCCGGGGCGGTGGACGCCGCGGTCGGTGTAGAGGAACCCCTGCACCCCCTTCGACGATTGCGACAGCACCACCCCCTCCACCGGGAAGAGGTTCATCGAGAGGCGGTCGGAGGCGAACTTGAGGACGCTCAGGTGGTCATCCCTCTCCGCCGTCGCGTAGGCGGCCCGGACGAGGTCGAAGGCGCACTTCCCCTCGCCGTCGGTGGTCCCCGACGCCAGGGGCTGGTTCTGGAACGAATGGAGCGTCACCTTCACCCCGGGCAGGGGCCGGGCCGTCCGGAGGTGCGTCGCCCAGACGGTGGTCCGGTTGGTCTCCTGGACGGCCAGGAGGCCGATGTCGCTGACGATCACCGGCTTCCACGCCTTGTTGTGGCGGTAGTAGTAGCCGTCCGAGCAGGGGTTGCTGTAATAGTCCCGGCCGTAGTAGTAGGCATACTCCCCCTCCCCGTCGTCGTCCCCGCCGCGCCCGCGCCGCTTGGGGCACTGGTAGTCGGCGTCGTCCTTCGAAAAGACCAGCCCCACCACGAAGAGCCCTTTGGGGTGCCCCTTGAAGAGGTCGCGCAGGTCCAGCTCGTGCCTCTGCCACTCGTTCCGGGCCGGCGGGAGGACCAGCTCGCGCGACACCACCTCCTCCCCCACCCGGTTCATCTCCGAGAACTCCCAGTCGCTCTTGTCCCGCAGATCGTTCACCTGCAAAAACTGCCCCAGGTTGCCGGCATAGACCTTGTGGACCCTGAGGTGCACCTTCTTGAGGTTGACCGCGCGGAACGAGAGGCGGTGGTCCAGCGACGAGGGGAGGAACGCCCCCGGCTCGGACCACTCCACCGCCGGTTTGAGGTCGGCGAACGCCAGTTTCTTGACGATGTCCTGCTCCGTCCGGCCGCCCCAGATGTTGGCCGCCCCCCGCCGCAGGGTGAGGGTGTACTCCCGGTTGCGCTCGAAGGGCCCCTCCACCAGCAGGGTGTTGCCGCGCGGCGTCACCGCCACGGCCAGCGGCGGCTCCACCCCCAGGTAGGCCGCGTAGTCGGCGTCCTCCCGCAGGGGCTCGTTGAAGACGACCGCCAGGCCCGGCGCCTCCCCCTCATCCCGCACCCGCCAGTCGGTCACCGCCATCCGCTGGACCGGCTCCAGGAGGATGTTGCGGGAGAAGTCCCGGTCGGCGTCAATGAGCGACCGGTCGAGGGCGAAGGTGTATTGGGCCGCGTCCTTGATCCGCGGCAGGGGCGGCGACTGCGCCGTGTAGAGGGGCTCCGTCTTCTCCTGCTTCCACGCCAGGGGCAGGCGCTTGCCGTCGGGGGCGAAGAGGCGGGCCCGCTCGTCCAGGACCGCCGGCGCCACCGCCTTGACCAGGCGCACGGTGAGGTTCAGCACCACCGCCTGCGGATCGCCCGGCGTCGCCGGCTGGAAGGCGTGCTGGAAATCCTCCAGTTCGTTCTCCCCCGTGGAGAAGGAGAACCCCAGCGGCGGGAGGACCGTCTCGCGGTCGGTGAAGGGGTCCAGGCGCAGGACGGCGTGGAAGGTGGTGGCGGTGGGAAGGGGCTTGAAGGGCTCGAACACCAGCGTCGTGGCGTCCTTCCAGTTCAGGACGCCCCCCACGGGCGGGTCGAGGGAGAGGGCCTTGGGGTCGGCCATCCGCCCCGGGCTCGCCCCGGGAACGGCGTGGACGAACCGCACGGCGATCTTGCCGTGGACGGAGATGCGCCCGCTGGTCACCTCGGCGATCACCGGTTTCAGCGCGGGCGGGATGTCGCGCCCGGAGAGCCCCAGGATGGAGCGCCCCCGCTCGGCGCGCATCACCCGGTTGCAGGCGGTCCCCGAAAGGACCAGCACCATGAAGGCCAGCACAACCCATGCGGTTCGTTTCATCGTTGCCCCCCTCGATTCAGGATAAGTTGAGCGTATAGAAAACCCCGCCCGGAGTCAAGGGGCGGGGTCATCCAGCTTCAATGTGCTTCCTGGGCCTCTTCACCGGTGCCCTAAAATGGCCCTTTGGCCACAGCCTTATGGACAGGTGGGGTGACCGTGGTCTTCCCCCGTCATGCCGCAGAGGGTCCCCACCGCCCAGGAGCGCGGTTCATTGCCTCCACCTTGGAAGACAAAGCCAGGGTGCCCGGCTGTTCCGCTGCTGGTCCACACGATGTTGAACCACACATTCTCCAGCCCGGAGGCGTCCACGGCGGCGTCCAGGCCCCCGTTGCCAAGATCGTCGTCCGCGCACCCGGCGTAGCCCGCCCAGTCCCCCAGAATGCCGTAGAGCAGGATCGCCCGCTGGGCATTGCAGGTGACGGCGTCATAGGTCACCCGGAGGATGTTCCCGTCTGGGTGCTTGATGAACTTGGCCGCCCCGGCCCCCGTCGCTTGGACGGGCGGGGGAGCGCTGGTGCCGGTGCAGGAGGAGACATCGCACTCCACTACCGCCTTTTGGATCTCCATCGTCCCATCCGACAGGGTGGCGGTCCCCCCGAGGTTCTCCTCCAACCGGATCTGATAGGTCCCCGGCCCCGTATAAAGCGCCGTCACATCGTAGGGATTGGCATCCACAGCGCCGTAGGCCTTCAGCACGGTCACGGCGGCGGCCGGATCGATCAAGGAGACCTGGGCGCTGGCCGTCCAACTCCCGGCCGGCCCTGTCCCGATGATCCGCACGTAGTCCACCTTGCCCCGGTGGGTGGAGACCGTTCCGGTGTTGCGGAATCGGATCTTGAGGCCGGTCTGCCCCTCCGCTCCGGAGGGAAGGGCCACCACCTGGTCGCACAGCCAGGCCGTGGAGGCGGTGGACCAGACGCCGTAGTGCCAGGTGGTGCCGGCGGTAATAGGTTGATATCTGCGCGGTACGCTCACGGCGGACAGGTATTCAATGAATCCGGAATTTTGTTCCCATTGCTGTCGTAGCCGCTGGGACCTTCTATGGCCGTGCTGTGGGCAGTAATTAGATAGTAATGATTGCCGGACGATGGGACAAAGGATGCTCTCATCTCGCCGGTGCTGAGATCACTGGTGGTGGGGTTGCAGATCCGGCCGGCGCTTCCGCCATGAGAATACCATGTGCCGATGGTTCCGCGATACAAAGCATACCCTGTAGCACCATTCATTTTTTGAAAATACAAATAGTAGCCAGTCGGGGAAGATGGGTCTTTGGTCAGACGAAAGTGAAAGACGGCACCGTTGGGTGAAACCTCGCTGGTCGGACAGAAGGTGATGGTTACCATCTTGCCGGAAGAGAGCCCGTTGCACCCGTTCGCATCGGTGGCCCGGACGCGGTATTGTCCAGAAAGCGAGACTTTATAGGATTGGTTCGTCGCGCTGGCGATTTCGGTGCCGCCACAAAGCCATTGATAGCCCGTGTAAGTCCCCGTGCTTAAGGTCACCGTCGTTGCCGGACAGGTGTTTGTGGCTGGTCCTGTAACCATGGGCGAAGGGGATGGTGATACAGAGACAAGTTTGCCGGGGGAGGTACCGGTGCATCCGCGCGTATCGATAACCGTCACGGAATATATCCCGCTCTGGGTTGCCGTGCAGGTCTGCCCCGTAGCACCATTGATCGGATATCCGTTTAAGGACCACTGATAAGCCGAATAAATTGGATATGAGAGCAAGACTTGATCGCATCCATTGTCTGGACCATCAATATCCGGCACAATCATTTGGGTCGGTGTAAAAATCCCGCCGTTGTTGTGGAAGTGCGCTGACTGACGCCCACCCCACACGATCATAGACTCTCCCGTCCAGACGGCAACATGGTAAGACCGTTCGGTGGGGCTCGTGGCGCTATGAATGGGGATCCAGCTGTCGGTTGGGGGATAATATTGGCCCCCGGTGTTTAGTTGGAGATAATTGGGCGATACAAAATGATCTCCGCCCCAGATGATCATGGTTGTTCCTGACCATACAGCACTGTGGCTTTTGCGTGGTGCGGGGCCTTGATCCCCTGAGGGGATGGGAATCCATGTGTCGGTGGAGGGCTTATACCTTCCCCCGTTGCCGATGGTTCCTTCCATTCCAGAGCCGCCCCAGACAATCATCTCTTCTCCAGTCCAAACTGAGGTAAATTGTTGCCGGGGAGAGGGGCATCCGCTCGCTATGGATGTGGCGGTCCAAGTATCCCGGGTGGCGTTATAGATTCCGCCGGTGTTAACCAATGAGGAGCCGCTGAGGCCGCCCCAAACGACCATCCGGGCGCCAGTCCAGATGGCCTGGTGGCCGGTGCGGGCAGCCGGACAATTTCCCGTCGATGCCGTAGGGAGCCATGTATTGGTTTCTGTGTGGTAGCGTCCCCCGGTCCTAAGGCTGTTCGCATCGTCGTTCCCGCCCCAGATGATCATCGACGCCCCTGTCCATATGGCCGTATGGCCCCATCGTCCGGAAGGACAGTTGGCCCCGGTGGAGGTGGAAATCCAAAAATCGGTTGCCGGGTTATATCGCCCGCCAACATTATAGTAGTCAAAATAATCTCTTCCTCCCCAGACGATCATCTCGGACCCGGTCCAAATAGACGAACATCCCTCAAGAGGCGGAGGACAACCCTCGCCGGTGGAAATCGGTAGCCAGGCATCAAGGGCCGGGAGGAATCTGCCCCCCCCTTCCCATCCACTGCTCCAGACGATCATTTCCATACCCGTCCAGATCGCCTTGGTCCAATAGCCCGCCGTGGCGTATACGGTGCCGGGGGCCATGGGAAGCCATGTATCCGTGTCGGGGGCATACCGTCCCCCCGAGTTGATGGAGCCGCCACTTGAGCCACCCCAGATGATCATTTCCATTCCGGTCCAAACGGACACATGTTTTGATCTCGCTGACGGGCAATTACCCCCGCTGTCCGTGAGGTGCCAAGCATCTGAATGCGGATCGTAGCGCCACCCCTGCGAGGTTACCATCCCTTGGGATCCGCCCCAAATGATCATCTCTTGTCCCGTCCAGACCGAGGAGAACCCCCAAAGGCCTCCGGGACAGTTCGTCCCAGTCGAGGTGGGAAGCCAAGTGTCTGAAGTTGGATTATACCTCCCCCCGGTGTACAGAAAAGAGTCACCCCCCCATATAATCATTTCCGTCCCTGTCCATACGGCGGCATGATTCTGCCGCTCGGAAGGACAGTTAGCGCCGGTGGATGTGATAAACCAATCATCACTGACCGGGTTATAGCGCGCCCCCGTATTGGTCATCGTTGGCGTCCCCCCCCCCCACACGATCATTTCACTGCCCGACCAAACGGCCGTGAAATCTACGCGTCCTAAAGGGCAACTTGCTCCTGTGTCCGTGGGAAGCCAAGTGTTGGAATAGGGATCGTATCGACCTCCGCTATTGAGGTAATAGTCGCCGGCTTGGTAATATCGGCCGCCCCAGACGATCATCACGGTGCCCGTCCATACTGCGGCATGTTTGCTGCGCCCGACTGGGCAATGACCGTCGGTCGCTGTCTCCTCCCATGTATCTGTCTCGGGGTCATATCGGCCGCCGGTATTGACGTACAACCCATTTTGATCGTACCCTCCCCAAATGATCATCTCCGAACCCGTCCAGACTGCCGTATGATTGTAGCGACCCGTGGGACAGTTCAGACCCGTGGAAATATATAGCCAGGTATCGGTCGCCGGGCTATAACGCCCCCCGGTACGCACTGCTTCATCGTTGAGCGAAATGCCACCCCACACGATCATCTCAGTTCCCGTCCATGTCGCTGAACAAGTCCTGACTGGGTCCGGCACATTCAAACCGCTGGGAGACCATGAGCCTTCGCAATTGGCTTCGGTTGAAGAGGAAACGCGGGGGAGTGCTAAGCGATGCATTGAATTGGACCAACAAAGAGGAATAGGAACTATTCCTGCCACACTAAGCCACCATTCTGTAAATGGGGTTTTCTTAATGGTTACCGTGTCGAATTCGCAGTGCTTCTCTCCTCGTGATACAAAATTCGAAATCGTGAACAATTCACGATCTTCTTTGATCACTGGAGCGCTATCCGGCGCCCCGTCAGCGCGTATCCGTGCGTCGAATTCATCCGGACTCACGCGGATGATGCGCGAGGCATCGGGATCCTTGTCCGTTATGCTTGCCGGACCCGTCTGCTGGTCTTCAAGCGCGTATTCCACTCTCCGATGAGTTGCCTCCTGGAGACTATTCATTATGCATTTATCTCTCAATCGAAGGGCCGTTTCTGCCTTCCGCCTGGCTCCAACATGAAATCGGGCATCGAAGGCATACCAATTCCTGATCAGCCGGTCGGCCAGGATGGGGCGGGCGAGGCACTCGGCGACGAGGGTGGGGTCGTTGCCGAGGGCGGCGAAGAGTTCTTTCAGCGTGGCGGGGTCCCGGCTGTTCTTGGCCATCCGGTCCATCTCCGCCTGGAGCTGCTCGGGCCGGATGGGGCGTTGCCAGAACTGCTCCAGCGCCGACGACTTTTTAAGGTAGTCCTCCACCTTGGCCTCGATCTGGACCCGGGTCATCATCTGTTCGAAGGGGGGCTTGGGGCCGGGGTTTTCCTTGGGCCAGATGCGGTGCTCGTAATACACCCGCTCGATGGCCTCCTGGGCCTTGACGCGGTCTTCGATTGTCAGGGGCCTCCCGTGGTCGAACCCCCACCCGGCCGTGGCGAGAAAGGTGAGAAACAAGGTGGAAAGCGTACGACGCGCAGAGCCCCCGCCCACCCTACCATTTTTGTTGGATTTAATCATCCGCCCCATAAGGCACCTCCAGCACGGCTTGCAGGCCCCGGCACGGAACCCCTTCACCTATCCGGGGAACACCTTGAATTATACTCCTTGGGGCCCATATTGCAAACCTCGCGGAAGGCACCACTTCTTAATGGCCGGGGGCGGCCCGCGCATGCTTTGGCGCGCCGGTCCGTCGGGGGAGGACCCGCCCGGGCGGGGGGCCGGTCCTACCAGGCCTCGGGAAAGGCCGTGTTGACGAACCGGTCTTCGAGCTTTTTCTTGTGCTCCTGCTCCATCTTGGAAAGCGACACGAACACCCCCCGCCGGTCCGGGTCGTCGGACGCGGCGGCCAGGCCGGCGTACATCTTCATGGCCGCCTCCTCTTTTTTCATGGCCAGCGCGATGGCGTCGGCGGGCTTCATGTCCAAACTCAGCGCCGGCATGGCCACCGATTCCGCCACCTTGTAATCCTCCCCCTCGATGAACCGGAAAGCCACCGGACCCGCGAGCATGCCCTCCAGCAACACCTTGTGGCCCTTTTCCTCGCCGGCGAGTTCCTTAAAGAGGGCCTTCAGGACGGGATCGGAAGTCCTCTCGCTGACCCCCTGATAGAAATCGAAGGCCTCGATCTCCTTGGTGACCGCATCTTCGATGATCTTCTGATAATCTTCAACCTTCATGACCGCATCTCCTTGACCTGTGCATTTGGACGCCAACAGTATAATTTCAAAAATCCGGCATGTCAAAACAAAAACGCTTCTGCGCATCGGCGCGGGACCGGCCCCCAGGGGCGGGGCCTCACCCCCTCCTGCCCGGCTGTCCCGCCGTCCCGCTGTTGCTCTGCCGCCTGCCCGTCTTCCGTCTTCCGTCTTCCGTCTTCCGTCTCCCGGCTTCCGGCTTCCGGCTTCCGGCTCCCGTCTTCCGCTACATCGGCTTGTAGTGCTTCATCGCCTCCGGGATGAACTTGTGCATCTCGGCGATCCGCTGTTCGGGGGCGGGGTGGGTGGAGAGCCACGCGGGGGGGCGTTTGCCGCCGCCGGCCTGGTTCATCCGCACCCAGAAATCGGGGGCCTGCCGCGGGTCGTACCCCGCACGGGCCATCAGGACGAGGCCGATCTTGTCCGCCTCGAACTCGTGCTGGCGGCTGTAGGGGAGGAGGATGCCGATCTGCGTTCCGAGCCCGTAGGCCATCAGCGCCAGGGCCCGGGTCATCTCCTTGTTCTTCTTCATGCTCTCCTGCAGGACCACGCCGCCCATCTCCACCAGGAGCAACTGGCTCATCCGCTCGCCGGAGTGGTTGGCCATGGCGTGGGCCGCTTCGTGCCCCACCACCACCGCCAGCCCCGTCTCGTCCTTCGTGTAGGGAAGGATGCCGGTATAGACGGCGATGCGCCCGCCCGGCATGCAGAAGGCGTTGACGGTTTTGTCGTCGTCGATGAGGTTGAACTGCCACTGGTAGTACTGCAGGGTGTTGCCCATGTTGTTTTCCCGGAGGAACTGCTCGCTGGCCGACGCCACCCGCTTGCCCACTCCGTGGACGAGGGCGGTTTTCCCGGGATCCCTGGACACCTTGCTTTCCGTGAGCACCTGCCGGTAGGCGTCGGCGCTCATGGCCGACATCTCGCCCGCCGAAACGAGCGCCAGGGCCGACCGCCCGGTGATGGGCACCGTGGCGCAGGCGACGCAGATAAGAACAAGGGCCGATGCGATGACCAGAAACTCGAACAGATGCTTTTTCATAACCCCTCCATCAGGATTATAAACCGGCCGCATCCATCCGGACAACCCCAACCGCGCCGCGGACCCTATGGGGCGCTTTTCTGGATCAACTGGCCCCCGATGTAGGTGGCGTCGTTGGTCTTGTTGTCCGCGACCGAGGCATAGCCGTTGAAACACCCGCTGGGAGTACCCTCCAGGAACGCGACAGCATAGCCGTTCTTCACCGCGGCTCCGGTGTAGGCGGCAAGATTGTACTGAAGGGCGGTGGCGCTTACCCGCGTTCGCCTTATTGCTCCGGCCCCTATTATGCTTGCACAGCCAAGGCGCCCGGGATGTTGACTTTCCCCGGATCTGGTCCGGTGCAGGCTCCAGCATGACAGCATAAGGATTGTCATGCCGGACTTGATCCGGCATCTCTCAACCGCACGACTAAATGCTATTCCTGCCCAACTTTTACGCTTCAGCGTGCCATTATTTCCGCAGGAGTAGCATCAAGGCGAGCGCGGGTAAGCGCCGCCTTGGGGTGAGGGTGGAATCCCGATGTACTGCTCGGGACGGGAGCGGGGCATCCCTCTCCCGCTTTAAGTGGGTTGCGGCGGGAGCTGCGGCAGGAAAAACCCGGGCTATCGGGCGGAAACGCCAATAAGCTGCCCTCCGATGTAGGTGGCGTCGTTGGTGTCATTGTCCGCGACGGAGGCATAGCCGTTGATGCAGGCTTCTCCGGAGGACAAGATGAAGGCGATGGCATACCCGTTGGTGATCGTGGCATTGGTAAGCGTGCCCAAGGGGAAAGAGGTGCCGCTCCAGGCGTTGATATGGACGGGGATGCTGACGATAAAGGCCCCGTTTCCGTTATAGACGTCCACCTGGAGATCGATGGGTGCGCTGTCGCCCATAAAGCCGAAATTGGTCCGAAATCCGCTGTTGAGCTGGATCCCGAGAAACAGGAGCCCTTCTTCGGAACTGTAGGAGTTTTGGCCGGCGCACCAATCCTGGCCCGGGACATCCTGGCCCTGCGTGTATCCATTGACATCCGTGGTGTAGGTCCTGCTCATCACGTAAAACTCGGCCCCGCTCCGGCTTTGCAGCTCGAGGGCGGCGGCTCCCTGCAAGGAGAATTCGGACCCCACGTCCTCGATGGTTGCCGAGCCCCAGGCCGGCACCAGATAGGCGAGCGGTCCATAACTGCCCGTGGCGTAGACGAGGATCACCTCCACGACGATGTCGTCCTGATTGGGATTGTAGAGATAAATATCGCTGGCCCAATAGGATCCGTAGGCTCCGGGTCCGGAGCCCACCCCCGGGATCCGCCACCAGGACGAGGCCTGGCCGAATCCGGCGACACTGACGGCCATCAACAGACAACATAACGCGAATTTTTTCATGGGACCTCCTTTAGGATGACCAAAGTCATTGAAGCAGACAGGAAGTGTGCCGGGATTATTCCAGGGCGCCATGCGGAAACAATGCCATCGCTTTCACAAGGGCACGACATGCTGTGCCCTGCTGGACAAATGGGCGACCCGTCGGATCGCCCATTCTGCATCATGCTGTCATGCTGAACGCGATTCAGCATCAACCATCCAAGAATCAGATCCCGGGTCATCCCGGATCGGGTCCGCGCCCCGCGGGCCCTTTGACTTCCCTCGCCCCCTTTGCTACGCTACGCCATCATGCCCGGGAAGAAAGGCAAGCGCGCCCCGCAAAAGGTCTGGACGGTTTATATCGTCCGCTGTGCCGACGGCTCGTTCTACACCGGCTACACGGGCGACCTGGAGAAGCGCCTGGACGCGCACAACAGCGGCAAGGGGGCGAAGTACACGGCCGGCCGCCGGCCGCGGCGCGGGAAAAAAAAGGGGCCCGAAGGCCCCCTTGTTGCGGCGTTGGAACGCGGAAGGACTACCGGGACGGGCCCTGCCGGCGCTGGCCGGCCTGCTTGCTGCGGGGCCCCTTCCATAGGGGATAGCCCTCGTCGTTGCGGAAGGTCAGCGTTGTCCCCCCGGTGTGGTTTTGGATCTCCTTGGCGATGAGGCACGGTTGGCCGGAGCAGGCACCGGTGAAGGCGGCCACGGTGAGGAAGTCGCCGGCCTCCAGGACAAATCCGTTCTGGTCCATGAACCAGATGGGACCGAGCAGGACGGTCTTTTCACCATCCGCGGTCTGAAGCGTGATGCTGGGCGATCCCTGTCCCCAGGCGATGTCGACGGAGGTGATGGTGCCGTCGAACGAGGCGAGGGTGGAGGGATCGATGCCGGGGGTTCCCGTCCCGTTGCCATTGCAGGTGCCGGACTGGGCCGCCAGGGAGCCGGCGAGGAGCAGGATGATGAACATGGGATTGAACAGTCGTTTCATGATGGTTCCTCCTTTGATGGTCTTGGTTATTGGACCGGAGGGGCGGCGCCCTGGTCCTTACTCTGGTTTTGGCTCTTCTTCTGTTCCTTCTCCTGGGGCTGGGCCTGCTTCTTTCCCTCAGCCTGGCCCTGACCCGAAGTTTGACCTTTTCCCTGGCCCGGAGTTTCCGCCTTGTTCTGGCCCTGCCCCTGATCCGGATTCAGATTTTGACCCTGACCCTGGTCCTGATTCTGACCCTGACCTCCCTTGCCGTTCTTGTTGCCTGAACCGTCCTGTGGGCCGGTCTTGTTCCCCTTCTTCCCCTTCTTGCCCTTACCCTGGTTCGTGGTTCCATCGTTCTGCTTGCCGTTCTGGTTGCCGGTGCAGTCCTGGGGGCCGGTCTGGTTGCCGTATTGGCCGCCTTGGGGATTATTCTGGGTCCCCTGGGTCTGCCCCTGGCCCTGGCCCTGGCCCTGCCCCTTACCCTTCCCGCCGCTTTGTGGAAGGGCCATCAGGGCCGCCGATAGGGTGAGTACGAAAAGAATTGCGAGTGTCCGTTTCATGGTGTGCCTCCTTGCGGTATTTGGTTTCACCCTATCCTGTAGCAAGGGGCATGCCAGATCCATTCATTCAATTAAGTCATTTTATTTCAAATATATACCGTGTAGTTATCCCTGCCCTGCGCAAAGATTGCGCTCTTGGCCATGCAATTTTTGCGCGATATCGTGCCGCTAATGTAGTGCGTCTCCACTTGTGGCACAGCCGCCCCCGGCTGTGGTTGAAAAAGCCCCAGGCGGGGGCGCCTGGGCCGCATGATATGAAAGCGGCCGACTGGAGAGTCGGCCCTACATTCCATGACCTGCATTTCGGGGATGTGGCGCAGGTCCTGCCCTTTGCAAGGGATATCCAACGCACGCCTCTAACCGGAGGGGTCTTCTCCCGCTTCGCCGTATTCCTTCAACTTATACTGAAGCGACCGGAGGGAGATCTGGAGGACCTGGGCGGCGCGGGTCCGGTTGCCGCCCATCGCTTTCAGGATGCCGAGGATGTGCTCCCGTTCGACTTCGGCCAGCGACCGCTGTTCCGGCGCGGGCCCGGTGGGGCGGGCATGGATCTCCGGTGGAAGCATCCCCTCATCCACGCCCGGCCCCGGCGCGACAATGGAGAGGCGCTCCATGAGGTTTTGCAGTTCGCGGACGTTGCCCGGCCAGGCGTACCCTTCCAGCGCGCGAGCGGCCTCCGCGGAGAGTTCCAGCGCCGCTTTCCCCCGCCGCCTCCCCGCGTCCTCCAAAAAATGGCGGGCCAGGAGGAGGATGTCGGCGGGGCGCTCCCGCAGGGGCGGGATGTGAAGGGGAAAGACCGCCAGGCGGAAGAAGAGGTCCTCCCGGAATTTCCCTGAGCGGCGGTCGGCGTCCAGGTCGCGGTTGGTGGCGGCGATCACGCGGATGTCCACGGGGATCTGCCGGTTGCTCCCCAGCCGCTCCAGCGTCTTCTCCTGCAGGACCCTTAGCAGTTTTGCCTGGAGGTGGAGGGGAACCTCCCCGATCTCGTCGAGGAAGAGCGTCCCCCCCTCGGCCGCCTCGAATTTTCCCGCGCGCCTTTCCCCGGCCCCTGTGAAGGCCCCCTTCTCGTGCCCGAAGAGTTCGCTCTCGATCAGGTTCTCGTTGAACGCGGCGCAGTTGACGGCGAGAAAGGACTGGCCCGCGCGCGGCCCCGATTCATGCAGGAACCGGGCCAGCACCTCCTTCCCCGTCCCGCTCTCTCCCGTGATAAGCACCTCCACCGGTTCGGCCGCCGCCATCCGTGCCGTCTCCACCAGCCGGCTCATGGCAGGATCGGCGTAGAGGAGGAGGCTTCGTGGGTCCCGCCGGTCTTTCTCCTCCAAGACGCGCACCCGACGGGCCAGGGCCTCCTGTTCCAAGACCCGGGCCACCCTCAGGCGGAGTTCTTCCGGCGACTTGAGGGGCTTGGTGAGGTAATCGGCGGCCCCGGCCTTCATGGCGGCCACGGCGTCCTCCACCGTTCCATAGGCGGTGAGGAGGATGACCGCCGTCTCGGGGTAGAGGGCACGAACCTGCTCCAGCAGTTCCTGCCCCGTCATCCCGGGCATCCTGCCGTCGGTCAGGACGAGGGCGTAGGACCGCCGCGCCAGCGCCTCCAGCGCCTCCCGGCCGTTCTCGGCCAGGGCCACCTCGTAGTCGCGGGCCAGGGCCGCCTTCAGGAACTGACGGACGCCCGGCTCGTCGTCCACCGCCAGAAGGCGCGATTTAGCCACGGGGGAGGACCGCCTCCAGGGTCAGCCGGCCGGCGTCGAGCGAGGCCCTCAGCGTGCCGCCGTGCCGCTCCACCAGCCGCCGGGAGAGAAAAAGCCCCAGGCCGGTGCCGCGGCTTTTGGTGGTGTGGAAGGGGGTGAAGAACCGTTCCAGGTCACCGGGGCCGAGGTCGGGGGCGGGGTTGCGCACGACGATCGCCACGCTCCCCCTCCGCATCGAGGCGGTGACATTGATCTCCCCTCCTCCTCCCGGCGCCTCGGCGGCGTTGCGCAGGAGGTTGAGAAAGACCTGCCGCAGTTGATCGGCGTCTCCCCGGGCGTGGGCCCCCCCGGCGATCTCCATCTTCACCCGCTCCCCCAGGTTGAGTTCCCCGACCGCCGACTCCAGCAAGGGCCCGACGGGAACCCGCTCCCGGACGGGGTCGCGCTGGCGGGCGAACAACAGGAGGTCCTCCACCAGCCGCTCCATCCGCCCCGTCTCCCGGACGATGGTGTCCAAATGCTCCCGCTCCCCGCCCGATCCCGATTCACCCATGACCTGGGAAAGCCCCCGGATGGAAGCGAGCGGATTGCGCAGTTCGTGCGCCAGGCCGGCCGTCATCAGACCCATCTCCGAGAGGTGCCCGGCCCGCAACAGCCCCTCCTGAAGAACCAGATTCCGGCGGTGCAGGACCCCGATCGCGATCGACAGGACGGCCAGCAGACCAAAAACCATGAGCGAGAGAAAAAAGTGGCGCTGTCCCGCCCGCCTCCACTCCCCCGCGGCCTCGGGCCGGAACCGGAACCGGACCTGGTATTCCACGGCGCGGGGCATTTTCATCGGTAACGAGACGCGGAGATCGGGATCGTCCGGCACGGCATCCGAATGGTGTGAGAACACCACGCCCCCACCCGCGTCCCGCACCTCCAACCCGTCCAAAAGGGTGCCCTCCTGGGCCAGCACGCCCAGAGCGCACTCCTCGAGGGAGCGCCCGTCGCTCCACCGTCCCCCGCCCCCCAGGCATTGCCGGATCTGCTGCTTGTACAGCTCCGCCTGCGCATGGAGGGACAGAAGCGCCAGGGCGTCCATCCTTTCCCGCAGGGTCCAGCCCATCCACAGGACGAGCACGGAAGCCAGGAGGTTGAGGCCGATGAGAAGGGTGACTCCCCAAAACGAACGCGGACGGGACGGGTGGGCTGACATGCGTGGAGTTCATTATGCCACAACCCGGGACGGTGGCGGGCGCGCGTCCCCGCTCCCTCCTGGCCGTCGTTCCGTCCCTTTGACTTCCCTCGCCCCCTTTGCTACGCTACGCCATCATGCCCGGAAAGAAAAGCAAGCGCGCCCCGCAAAAGGTCTGGACGGTTTATATCGTCCGCTGTGCCGACGGCTCGTTCTACACCGGCTACACGGGCGACCTGGAGAAGCGCCTGGACGCGCACAACCGCGGCAAGGGGGCGAAGTACACGGCCGGCCGCCGGCCGGTGGAGTTGGTCCACCATGAGACCTTCAAGGACCGTTTCGAGGCGATGAAGCGCGAGTACCGGATCAAATGCCTGACCAAGTCGCAAAAACAGGCCCTGATCACCGCCCCCCATCCATCCGAAATGTAGGGCCGACTCTCCAGTCGGCCGCTTCCCAAATATTGCTTTGACATAATCAATGGCCTTTGTTACCCTAAAAGGGTGAACCCGGACGGTTCCGCCCCTCCGATGGACCTCGACCAATTCATCGCCCCCAGTGGGGCAAAGTAAGAAGTAAGAATTATGAATGATGAAATAAGAGCCGAGGCCAAGGATTTGAAAGATCGAACCAAGCGGTTCGCGTTGGGGATTATCCGCTTGTTCTCTTCACTGCCAAAATCACCGGAAGCCCAAATTATCGGCAAGCAGCTCCTGCGCTGTGGGACCTCCGTCGGCGCCAATTATCGTGAGGCCTATCGGAGTCGCAGCAAAGCCGAGTTCATCGCCAAAGCGGGCGATAGCCTAAAAGAGCTGGAAGAAACGGCCTACTGGCTCGAGCTGTTAGAAGAAGGCAACCTCCACCCATCCGCCAAACTTCAGCCTATACTCAAAGAATGCCGCGAACTGACCGCCATCTTCGTCACCATCATCAAACGAACCAAATCAAACGCTTCCCTCAAGGCAGAAGGATGAAAAGGGCAAGTAAGAAGTAAGAATTATGAATTATAAAATAGAGCATAGCCCGAATGATTTCCAGGCTCACCCAAGGCACCTGCCGCTTGGTATTATTTTCTTAATTCTTAATTTTTACTTTTTACTTTTAATCCAATGATCGAATTAGATAGATTTATTGAGCGCTGGAACAAGGCCGCCGCCTCCGAGCGAGCCAACTATCAACTATTTCTTTCTGAACTATGTGATGTCTTGGGCGTCCCGCGCCCCGATCCCGCCACGGGCCGTACCGACGCCGACCGCTATGTCTTCGAGAAACCCGTCACGCGCATCGTCGAAGGCCGGGAATCCACCGGCCGCATAGACCTCTTCAAGGCCGGCTGTTTCGTTCTGGAAGCCAAGCAGGGCGCCAACGACGACGAGACACTCGACCGCATCGGCCACGGCGTCCGCACCACCAAGGGCTGGGACCTCGCCCTCGTCCGGGCCCGCAACCAGGCCGACGCCTACATCCGCGACCTCCCCGCCGCCGACGGCCGCCCGCCCTTCCTCATCGTCTGCGATGTGGGCTATGTCATCGAGCTCTACGCCGAGTTCACCCGCACCGGCGGCACCTACCACCAGTTCCCCGACCCCAACACCTTCCGCATTTACCTCGACGACCTCCGCCGCCCCGAGGTGCGCGAACGGCTCCAGAAGGTGTGGACCGAGCCCCTGGCCCTCGACCCCTCGCGCTACGCCGCACGCGTCACCCGCGAGGTGGCCGCCCGCCTGGCCGAGCTGGCCCGCGGCCTGGAGCGGCAGGGCCACACGCCGGACGCCATCGCCCCCTTCATCCAGCGCTGTCTCTTCACCCTCTTCGCCGAGGATGTGGAACTCCTCCCGCGCGGCGGTTTCGAGCGCATCCTCGACGAGTGCCGCGACCATCCCGAGGGCTTCCCCGCCATGGCGGGCCAGTTATGGCGGGAGATGGCCTCGGGGACCGAGTTCTCCACCATCCTCAAGAAGGCCGTCCCGCACTTCAACGGCGGCCTCTTCGATTACACCACAGCCCTTTCTCTCACAAAAGAACAAATAATCCTCCTCCACGACGCCGCGCGGGCCGACTGGTCCGCGGTCGAGCCCGCCATTTTCGGCACCCTCCTCGAACGGGCCCTCGACCCCCGCGAGCGCCACAAGCTGGGCGCCCACTACACGCCGCGGTCTTACGTTGAGCGCCTCGTCCAGCCCACGATCTTGAAGCCCTTGCGCGAGGAGTGGGACGCCGTCCAGTCGGCCGCGGCCCAACTCTACACCGCGGGGAAGACCGATGAGGCCCGCCGCGCCGTCGAGCAGTACCACCGCCGCCTCTGCGCCCTCCGCTTCCTCGATCCCGCCTGCGGCAGCGGCAACTTCCTCTATGTCACCCTCGAACTGCTCAAACGCCTCGAGGGCGAGGTGCTCCAGGTCCTCGAGCAGTTGGGCGGCAACAAGAAATTGGAGTTGCAGGGGTTCCACATCCGCCCCGAGCAGTTCCACGGCCTGGAACTCAACCCCCGCGCCGTCGCCATCGCCCAACTGGTGCTGTGGATCGGCTTCTTCCAATGGCACTACCGGGCCACCGGCACCGCCGACACCGGCGACCGGCCGCTGTTGCCCAAGCAGAAGACCATCGTGGAGCAGGACTCTGTCCTTGCCTGCAAGGCAAGGGCGCAGCTCCATGATTCCGACGGCAAACCCGTCACCATCTGGGATGGCATCACCACCAAGACGCACCCCGTCACCGGGCGCGAGGTCCCCGACGAGGAGGCCCGCATCCCGGTGTACGACTACGCCGCTCCGTCACGCCCCGAGTGGCCGGAGGCCGATTACATCGTCGGCAATCCGCCGTTCATCGGATGCAAGAGGATGATTGACGCCCTGGGCGACGGCTACACCGAGGCCCTCCGCCAGGCTTGGAAGGGGGCCGTTCCCGACTCCGCCGATTTCGTTATGTACTGGTGGCGCAAGGCTGCCGAACTCCTCGCCGCCGGTGGTGTCCAGCGCTTTGGGTTCATCACCACCAACTCCATCCATCAGACCTTCAACCGCCGCGTCCTGGAGCCATTCCTCGCCGACGATGTCAACCCCATCCATCTCGACTTCGCCATCCCCGACCACCCCTGGGTGGACTCCGCCGACGGCGCCGCCGTCCGCATCGCCATGACCGTCGCCACGCCCGGATCTGGGCCGGGGACGCTAGCCATGGTGACGGACGAGAAGGAAGGCGAGAACGGCGAAGTGACTGTCGCCCTGGAAGCCAAGACCGCCCGCATCGCTGCCAATCTGCGTAGCGGAGCCGATTTAACCACGGCTGCACAATTAGGTGCCAACGCAGGAATTTCCAGCATGGGCATGATGCTCGCAGGGTCTGGCTTCATCGTCACACCTGAAGAAGCTGTTGTTCTTGGACTGAATACAATTCCAGGAGTAGATCAACATATCAAACCATATAGGAATGGTAAAGATCTCACTGACCAACCTAGAGGAGTCATGGTTATTGATGCGTTTGGGCTGACATTGGAGAATCTGCAGAAGCATTTCCCTGCGATCTACCAACATCTTCTTATTCATGTCAAACCCGAGCGCGATCAAAACAATCGAAAAGCATTTCGCGAAAGATGGTGGGTATTTGGAGAACCACGTCGAACTTTCCGGCCGGCTTTAGTTGGATTAGTCCGTTTCATCACAACTCCAGAAACAGCCAAGCATAGAGTATTTCATTTTCTTGATGGAAAGATTTGTCCAGATCACAGACTTGTCAATTTTGCTGTTGATGATGCTTGGATTCTTGCAATTCTATCAGGTGCTGTTCATGTTCGATGGGCATTGGCTATAGGTGGCAGGCTTGAAGATCGCCCTGTGTACAATAAATCGGTCTGCTTCGAGACCTTCCCCTTCCCCACCCCAGATGAGGAGCAGAAGGCCCGCATCCGGGACCTGGGCGAGCGCCTCGACGCCCACCGCAAGCGCCAGCAGGAACTCCACCCCGACCTCACCCTCACCGGCCTTTACAATGTCCTGGAAAAACTCCGCACGGGCGAAACGCTTTCAGACAAGGAGCGCAAGATCCACGACGACGGCCTCGTCTCCGTCCTCAAGCAGATCCACGACGCCCTCGACGCCGCCGTCCTCAACGCCTACGGCTGGACCGACCTCACCACCGGCGGTCCCCTTGCCGACCGCCTCGCCAAAGCCGACGCGACAAGCGAAACGCTCGAACAGGAAATCCTCTCCCGCTTAGTAGCCCTGAACCACGAACGGGCCAAAGAAGAAGCCGAAGGAAAGATCCGCTGGCTACGGCCCGATTTCCAAAGCCCAAAAGATAAGTCCGAAAAACCCAAGACCGCCCGTCTCATGCCGGCCCCCGAAAAGCTTTCCAAGCCAGTCGACGATAAACCCGCAAAGTCGCAAGAGCCCTGGCCCGAAGACCTCCCCAACCAATTCGCCCTCGTCAAGCGCCTCTTGGCCGACCACGGCCTTACACCCACCTCCGACCAGGCCGAGGCAACCATCACCCAATCCCTGACCGGTCGAAACACAACCAAACGCCGCACCCAAATCCAATCCGTCCTCGCCACCCTCAAGTCTATGGGACATTTTTAAGGAGGCCTAAACTAATGAATGTCACGAAGAGAGAGCTCCAAAATGTGTTTCTGTATCCAAAATGTATCATGAGGTTCAGGGAGAAAGCCGCTATACTTATAATTAAGTATTCTTTGAATTTGACTTTGCGAGGTATTATCCAGCAGGGACCTAACACAAATATTATTTTATGCATGCAAATGATGTTGATTCTTATGCTTTCGGGTTATGCATCAGCCCAGTCTTTGAACACGTGTTGCCCTGACAACATAGATCTGAGAGTAACAAAGAACGGTTCAGGTCAACCTGTTCTCAATTGGATTGGTGGCATATCAGCGGAGTACTTCATCACTCGCTCAACTGATCCTAGATTCGAGCCCGCACAGTATAGATTTCTACCAGATGTTTCAAAGCCAGAGAAAGACAGGTGGACCACCACAACCTTGACAGACACTAACGCTCCTGGCCCCCCATCTGGCAGTTCGCTCTATTTCTACCGTGTCCAGGACCGCAATTCTCGAGCTTATGAAGAAACTTATCCCTTTGATGAAACCATCATATCTTACACGCATCAGTGCAGTCACGATGCAGCCCATCTTCCTAATTTAGTAAGCACTGAATTCCGCAAGATCGCTACAAGTCACATCCGTATACCCCAAGATTATGATTCGAGTGGGAATCCTATGACGCGCACATTGGTCATGCGGGCCTTGATCAGATGGTATCAAGGTCCTCCCAATATGCTATGTGTTTTCAGGTTTCGTCTATCCCCGGTGCACCCTGGGCACGACACAGGAATACCGTGCGCAACAGGATGCACGATTAATCAGTTCAATATCGCTACGCCGCCCTACCTATCAACAACCTTTTTCCCTCCGGATCTGCCAGATTATCGGGAGTATGCTCCGGAAGCATTTTCAATAGGCGAATATGCAATGGCATGGCCTCACTATGGAGAATGGGACATCACACTTGAAGGCATGACGGCCACAGGCAGCGATCCTGTTGTTTTGGGAGCTGTACTGCTACATACTGTTGGAATACCTACAAGTGATCCTACCTTTCCCTCAGCAGGATGGGAAAGCAGTCCGGGGGCAAGTGGAGCAAACGCAAGCGTAGGCAGTTTTGCCGGAACATGGACAAAGCTAATTGAGACTTCAACATTTTCTGTCCCTGCCAATCAAACTGTTAATATCTACGCACAAGCATACACTCAATGGCAAAGCCCGTCAGATCCCAATACGTCAAACGAATTTAAATTCCAGCTAACCAATGTTACGACCAGTACAAGTACAGATATGGATACGTTTTCTGTCCATACTCCACCCAATGTGACAACTGGTAGCTTCAATCCTTTACGTCAGGACGGTCGCCACTTATTCAATCTATGGAGAGGAGTTACTGCGGGAGCGACAACCACACAATACAAGGTAAGCCTTTGGGCAAGAAACCTTCAAAGCGCAACAACGACTATTGGGCCGGCCAGAATCTTGGCCGTAGCGCTTCATGATCAGTTGATCACAGCCAAATCAACTAGGGTTGGAGATCATGCATTCGATCAAACCACCCGTCAAGCATGGGAAGGCGCAGTCGGTCCTATAGCGATGGTGAATTACACATGGGATCCGGTTTGTGGTGGAAGCTACTATAATTATTTCTGGTGGACTGAACTAAGCTCATTAACTTGGTCTAATCCTGACCCAACCTTAAAGTATGGAACATGGCCTGATGGTACCACGCCGCGTTGGTATACTCATGGCTTTTTGCACGCTTATATTAAATGGACCGGCGGAACGCCAACAACAGGTTATCCGACAATTCCATTGCAATTAATGATAGCCCACTTTCAGCATACAACCGTCACTTCCCCGTGTGAATTTGGCATCATCACTGGTGCTTATCCGGAGCATTCAGTCACGATTTTAAATCCCTCTTATTCTGTGCCTTCTTCATCTATTGATAGCATCAATCAAGTCTCTGACTGGTCGGGGATCGGCACTGCATATGGCAGCCCTCCCCAGACCGCCACCATTACAGAACGCCTACTTGCCGATATCTACACATGCTGTCCTCAAGGCACTACTACAGAGACCTATGGAGTTACTCCTACACCACTGGCAAGACCATCAACTACAATATTTGAACTTATGGTTTTTCCCGAGGAGATCCAACTATATCCGCGTATTACTACAGCCACGCAATGCCATATTCCTTAGATGAAAATCAATAGAGGTTCAGGTTTTGCGTTTCTAATTCTTGTCGCATTATTGCTCTATGGGAGCCATATCTTTGATGGTTACCTGTCCGATGATTATCTTTATGTCTCTTGGGCTTCTGAGAGCGTTAGCAAATTATTAGCTAAGGTCACGACAGACTCGTACCCGAGAATGATTCGACCTATTCCTTCTTTACCTTGGGTTATTGCAGAAGGTTCTGGGACTGCGATAATTCTGCATGCGATCTCAATTTTGCTTCATGCAGCAAATGCATTCCTTATAGCACTTATCATAAGAAAGCGGACCGGCCAAGAACGCCAGCCTTATTTTTGGGCATCTATGTATTTGGTATTCCCTTTATTTGCAGAAGCTGTGATATGGCTTAGTGCTAGTTTTGACCTTTGGGCTACAGTATTCACACTTGCATCCGTATATATCTGGCAGTCCGATTATTCTGTTAAGCTTAGAATTATATTCGGAAGTTTTGCTTTTGCATTTGCTCTTCTGTCCAAGGAAAGCATAGTCCTCTTGCCTTTGATCTTGCTGATTCTGTTGCCGAAGGAAAAAGCAAAAACTGCCTTCTTTTGTACAGCATTATTAGTCGCGGCATATTTTCTAACAAGAATCATTATCTTTCATAGCTTAGGCGGATATGAGGATTCTACAGGTCGCACAATAGCTGCATCGTTTAACTTGAAAGAATTCTTGCGAGCAGTTTGCGTTCAATTGCCTTACCGCATTCTGGCTCCCATGAAGCGCTCGGGAGCGTTAGCGTTGATTTTTGTTATTTTCAGTGGAACATTGATTTTACTGTTAGCGTGGGCAGGCGGGATAAGAAACAAATTCAAACACATAGGATTCGCTTTATTGGCTTTCATGTTGGCTTTATTACCTGCTGCACCTATATATCATATTGAAGCAGATCATGAGGGGACGAGGCTTCTATATTTCCCAATCGCAATCCTTGTGGTAATGCTGGGTATTGCTGAACTGCGAATGAAGAAAGCTGCAATATCAATTAGTATGATTCTTATCATATTTTGGGCAATCATTTCGGTTGTCAACGGACGCTCCTGGAGCAAAGCGACAACTCAACGTGACTATGCTTTGGATGCAATGCGAAGCAGTCAATGGCGATTCAATCCCAATTCAACTGTAATGGTAGACGCATACGATACTTTCCAAGGCGCATACGTGTTCCGGAATGGCCTAAAGCAAGCAGCAGAGATTACCGGGCTAAGATCCGACATTGATTGGAAGCGCGGAACAGTAGCACAGCTTGGTGCATTAGATGCTTCCTTACTAGGAGATAATATCTTTGAAATAGGCTACAGTGAGCAAGGTCAATATGTCGATTGGACTTCATGCCAGCGTGAAGCCCGAATTAATGACCTTCCCGTTATTATGAATGCCTCATTTAAAGCGCTTGCAGGAGAACAGAACCCTGTCAGCTCTGTAGTGTCGCCATGGGTAGACGCAACTAAACTGACAAAGCAGATATTCATGTCCTTCGAGATTGCGCAATGCAATCAAGCGCAATATGAGGGTACTGTATACTGGCGAATATCCAGACAAGATAGTTTCACAGTTACAAATGAGCGAAAGTTCAAGATTGATGGTGCTGGAGAGAGAAGATGTCTTGTCCGTTTACCTTCAATGGAACGTAATGCCAATGAAGTGCAGTTCCGGCTTGATTTCAATATTCCGATTTCATCAAATTGCATTGACCAGGTATTGCTTTTGAAAGCAGAATGCGAAAAATAGAGATAAAGAGTGACAGCCACCTATTATTGCAGATGTGTAGGAACTGTCCCTCCTAAACGCAAGATGTTATTCACTTTAGGAGCGCGCCATGAAGAAAGAAAATAAGCTCCAGATCCGCAACAGTACGGCCGAGTTCCTGATCTTCACCCGGCAGGCGGGTGAGGACGGGATCGAGGTTCGCGTGGCGGATGAAACGGTCTGGCTGACGCAGAAGTTGATGGGGGCGCTGTTTGATGTCACGGTTCCGACGATCAATGAGCACTTGGCCCACCTGTATGCCCAGAAAGAAATAAACAAGGGATTACTTGGGACTGTCCCTAGTTCCCCGCAAGATTCCCTGATTGAACAGGCCTTCAGTGGAGAATACTAAGGAGAAGCTCATGTCAGAGAAAGCGCCCCCGCAATCGGAGATCGTCTTATATCAGACAGAGGACGGCCGCACGCGCATTCAGTGCCGGTTTGACGCCGAGACACTCTGGCTTACACAAGTGCAGATCGCGGAGTTGTTTCAGACCACCGTCCCCAATATCAATCTCCACCTGAAAGCGATCTACGCCGAGGGCGAACTGATGGAGACGGCAACTATTAAGTCTTACTTAATAGTTCGAACCGAGGGCGCCCGGCAGGTCTCACGTGATGTCTTGCACTACAGCCTGCCCGCCATTCTCGCCGTGGGCTACCGGGTGCGCAGTCATCGGGGTACGCAATTCCGCCAATGGGCCTCCTCCCGCTTGACCGAATACCTCTTGAAGGGCTTCACGATGGATGATGAGCGGTTGAAAAACCCTCCGGGCAAGGGGCAGACGGACTACTTCGATGAACTGCTCGAACGCATCCGCGATATTCGCTCCTCCGAGCGGCGCTTCTACCAGAAGGTGCTGGATATTTACGCCACGAGCGTTGACTACGCACCCAATACGGAGATGTCGCAGGAGTTTTTCGCCAAGGTTCAGAACAAAATGCATTGGGCCGCGCATGGGCATACAGCGGCGGAGGTGATCCACGAGCGCGCCGACGCCTCCAAGCCGCTGATGGGGCTGATGACGACGCGCCCCGGCAGGATCATTCGCAGGGAAGATGTCTCCATTGCCAAGAACTACCTCAATGAAACGGAACTCCAGACGCTGAACCGGATCGTGAACCTCTACATCGAATACGCGGAGCTCCAGGCGCTCGACCGAAAGCCGATGACCATGCTTAACTGGATCGAAAAACTGGATGAATTCCTGAAAATCTCCGGGCGCGAACTGCTGGAACACGCGGGCAGGATCTCCGCCGAAACAGCCAAAGCGAAGGCCGAGATGGAATATGACCGTTACCGCTCTCTGACCGATTCCCATCCGAAACCCGTGGATGCGGATTTCGATGAAGTGGCAAAGAAGTTGCAGGAAAAGCCCCAACCGAAGAAGCTAAAACCACGGAAGCCATGAACGAAACCGAAACCCGAGCGGCGATATCTATGGACAGTCACCCAATCAGATGCAAGTAAGAAGTAAGAATCTCATAAAAGTAAGAAGTAAGAATTATGAATTATGAAGGAGGAGCCACAAAACCATGAACACCCTCATGCAGTGGTTGAAGAAAACCCCCGCCATCCCCGCCGCGGTGGCGTGGACGGTGGCGGACATCGAGCATTTCAGAGGACGCCAGGACCTTTACATGAAGCAGGCGCCGCAGGTGTTGAAGGCCCTTCGGGAGCACGCGCTGGTGGAGAGCGCCGTATCGTCCAACCGGATCGAAGGGGTGGAGGTGCCTCGGAGCCGGGTGAGGGCCGTGGTCATGGGCCGGGGGGTGTTGAGGGAGAGGAATGAAGAGGAGGTGCGGGGCTATCGGGAAGCGCTGGATTGGGTGCATCAATCCGGAGGGAAGCCGGCGCTGAGCCGGGCGACGATCGTGACCCTGCACAGCCTCAGCCATGCGGGGGCGCATGACGCCGGAAAGTTCCGGACCGGCCCCAGCGACATTATCCAGCGCTCGCCGGACGGGCGCCGTCGGGTGCGCTTCCATCCGCCGGAACCCGGGCGGGTGCCCAAGGCCGTGGAGGAGCTCCTGCGGGGATGGAAGGACACCCTGACCGAACGGGCCGTCCATCCGCTGGCGGCCCTGGCCGCGTTCAATCTGGATTTTCTGTGCATCCATCCTTTTCGAGACGGCAACGGCCGCGTCTCCCGCTTGTTGCTTCTGCGCCAACTGTACGCTCTGGGCTATGAGGTTGGGCGGTACATCAGCATCGAGCGGCTGATCGAGGAGAACAAGGAGCGCTATTATGAGACGCTGGAGGCGAGCTCGAAGGGCTGGCACGAGGGGCGGCACGATCCCTGGCCGTATATCGCGTTCCTTCTCACTATCGTCAAATCGGCCTGCAAGGAATTCGAGGCCCGGGCGGGGAGTTTGAAGGCGCCCAGAGGGGAAAAGAGTGCTCAACTCCTGCAGGCCATGATCAACTTCCGGGGGCCGTTCTCCGTCGGCGATCTCCAGCGGGCCTGCCCGCACGCCAGTGTTCCCCTCATCCGGGTGTTGTTGAAGCGGGAGAAGGACGCCGGCCGCGCCGAATGCCTGGGCCGCGGCCCCAAGGCACAGTGGCGCGTGGTGCGCAAATAGATAATATCCTTTTATGGACAGTCACCTAATTTATAAGCGCAAATCGGCCAGGCTTGGATATCCCTGCTTGGTCTGATTGCGATGATCTGAAGGAGGCGATATGAGCGCGTTTTGGACTTGCATGCAAAGCGCCGGCAGCCGGCGGATGAAGGCGCGGTTCGAAAAGCTGTGTGTTTGCCTGATCGTTTGTGCGGGGATGGGGGCACCGGCGGGATGCCGAACGCCTTCGAGCGAGGCGGGCATGACTCCGGAGGCCCCGTTGAAGTTTCACCTTGCATGGGCCCCATCGGTGATGCGTGAGCAAGCGGCGCTTGGCCGGGAAATCGGCCGTGCCTTGGGCGAGGTGTCCGCCTTTTTCGGCGCGGCGGGATATCCCGTCGCCCCGGGAGACCTCATCAACACGGTCGTGATCCTGGAGTGGACGCCCGAAGCGCGGGCCGGGCTGGCGGAATCCTTCGGCATGCGCTCCGAGGATCTCCTGGAGACCTTGGCCGGGACGGTGGTGGAGCGCACCCTCTATCTCGTCGTGGAGACCCGCTACCGGCAGATATGGGAATCGCTCTATCCCGACTGGCCCTGGGAGGCGGACACCTACCACCGGTTGATCGTGCACGAGCTGACGCATCGGGCGCATGAAGCGGTTGCGATGGCGCGTCTGGGCTCGGCGGACGCCATGGGGCCGGTGTGGTTCTTCGAAGGTTTGGCGGTGATGTGCGCCGGGCAGTTCGATCGCGGCGATCCGCCGATGACCGAGGAGGAGTTGGCCGGGCACATCGGAGAGGCACGGACCCCCGCGGCCTCCTATCCGCTGTATGGCCGCCTGGTGCGCTCCCTCGCTGCCCGACACCCGGTGGGAGATCTGATCACCCGCGCCTCCCAACCGGGCTTTCCGTATGAACGATCAAAGGACAAGTAAGAAGGATGAATTAAGAAGGATAAAGTGGGATAATAGATTAGGAGCGCGCCATGATAAAGGAAAATACACTCCAGATCCGCAACAGCTCGGCCGCTGGAACCGGGCGGATAAGCAGGAGATGCGAGACGCGGGCAATCCGCCCCTACGGGGCAACGCCAAACATGCGTATCGTAGGGGAGGGTTGCCCCCGGCATTTGCCCGCGTGCAAACCCTCCCGTGCTGGAAGCGGGCGGATAAGCATGGGCAATAGGGACAGTCCCTATTCTTTGAAGGAATGGAATGCCGTTCAGCAAGCGAATATTCGGACATTCTGACCGCCCGCCGGAAAATGATGGCGCATAAGATTAAAGAGTACTACTTTGCGCTTTGAGCGGGACTTTCTCGATGGAGGCATTGTGCGCAGGATAGCGGAATACCTGACCCAAGAGCGTTTTGTCGCCCTCGCCATAGGCCTGAACTCCCTGGTGCTCTTTCTTGATTCGTTTCCCGCGTTCAATGAGCTTTCCCGGGGGTTATGCTGGAGGATCGACTATGCTTGCATGATGTATTTCCTGCTCGAGATCGTGATCAAGCTTAGCCTGGAGGGGAAGAAATACTGGCAAAACGGGTGGAACCGGTTTGATTTCTCGGTTGTCTTTCTGAGTCTTCCTTCCCTCGCAGCGCCCTGGACAGAGAGCCGCGTCTTCGCTGCCTTTCTCCTCCTGCGCATCCCCCGCCTCCTGCGGTTTCTGCGATTGTTTCGCTTTGTTCCGCACGGCCCTAAATATTGGGCCGGTGTGAAGCGATCCCTGCGCGCCTGCGCGGGGATTTTCACGGTTTTGATCGTCCTGCAATTGGTCTTTGCCCTGGGGGGCACAATGCTATTCGGCGCCCATGACCCCCAAAACTTCGGCGACCCGGGGAAATCGTTCTATACGATGTTTAAGTTTTTCACGGTGGATGGCTGGGCTGATATCACTGATCCCCTGAGTGCGCGCACGGACCTGCCCCTGATCGGCTTTTTGGTCAAGGCCTATTTCATTGCGGCGGTCTTCATTGGGGGGATCCTGGGCCTCTCCATCGCAAACGCCATATTTGTGGATGCGATGACGGCGGACAACACAGCGAAAGTGGAAAAGATGGTCGCCTCGCTTCACGATGAAGTCCGCCAACTCAAGGAAGAAATAAGAAATATTGGGACAGCCACCAATAGTGAAGGATAATGGATAATAGGGACAGTCACCCAGCTATTAAGTAAGAAGGATGAATTATGAAGAATGAAGCAAGATAAGTTTTAGGAGCGTGCCATGAAAAAAGAAAATAAGCTCCAGATCCGCAACAGCACGGCCGAGTTCCTGATCTTCACCCGGCAGGCAGGTGAGGACGGGATCGAAGTTCGCGTGGCGGATGAAACGGTCTGGCTGACGCAGAAGTTGATGGGGGCACTATTTGAGGTCACGGTGCCGACGATCAATGAGCACCTGGCCCACCTGTATGCCCAGGAAGAAATAGGCAAGGATTCAACTATTCGGAAATTCCGAACAGTTCAATAAGAGGAGGGTAGATGCAACTGACGATGACGCGGATAGCGTTGGTTGTTTTGTGCGCCGCGACCTTTGCCGGGTCCGGGGCCGGGACGGCCGCCCCGGCGCCCGGCCCGCCGCTGCGCGTGGGGGTGTTCCTGGGCAACGGCGCGATGGGCACCTCGGGGGAGAATGCGATCGAGGCGCTGAAGATCGACCCGGACATCACGGCGCGGCGGATCACGGCCAGGGAAATCGTCTCGGGGGGTTTGGCGGACCTCGATGTGCTGGTCTTCCCGGGTGGATCGGGCAGTCGCCAGGTCGGCGACCTCGGGGCGTTGGGGGTGGCCAGGGTGCGGGACTTCATCCGCACCGCGGGCAAGGGGGCGGTCGGCCTGTGCGCCGGGGCCTACCTCCTCACCGACACGCCGGAGTATGCCTGCCTGGGCCTTTGTCCCCTCTCGGCGGTGGACCGGGAGCACGACGAGCGGGGCCACGGCATCGTCGCCCTGGAGCTCAACGCCGCGGGGCTGGAGGTGTTCCCGGAACTGAAGGGCACGGGGCCGCGCTTCCTCTATTACTACGAGGGGCCGCTGATGGTCCCTTCGGCGGCCGCCGGGCCGCACGAGGTCCTCGGCTCGTTCCTCTCGGATGTCCACTTGGAGAACGGGGCCCCCGCGGGCCTGATGCCGGGCAAGCCCGTCCTGGCCAGGGCCGAGGCGGGCAAAGGGAGGGTGTTCCTCTGCTCGTGCCACCCCGAAGCCACGCCGGGGATGCGCTGGATGGTTCCGCGCATGGTGCGCTGGGCGGCGAGGCGGGAGGCCATCCCCTATTCATCCGCCGTGGTCCGGCCCGCGATCCATGACCACGCGATCCTCTTCGACGAGTCCCTCCGCATGGAGGAGGCCGGCCTGTTCCAGGATGTTCTCTACGGGACCGGCGACAGGAAAGTGAGGGCGATCCGCCGCCTCGTTGAGGTGCGAAGCTGGGAGGGGGCGCGCTGGGTGGTGGGCTGCCTCCGCTCGGACGATCCCGCCGTGCGCCGCGAGGCGGCCGGCGCGCTCACCGAATGGGAGGCCACCTGGGCCCTCGGTGATGTGGAGTCGGCGCTGAAGATGGAGAACAACCCCAAGACGCGCACGGCGCTGGAAGGGGCCGCCTCCCGCCTGCGCTCCATGACCCCCGCCGTCGAAACGAAGGTGCCGCCGGAGACCCAACGCCGGGTGGGCGTGCCCTTCGACGCTTGCAAAACCGGATGAAATGTCAACCAATGGGAATGTAGGGGCGGGTTACCCGCGTCTTGGGCCCGCGTGCAGACCCGCCCGCGTGCGATAAACACCGGGCGGAACGGGCTGGGGTACGGGATGGGGGCAATCCGCCCCTACGGCCAACGGCAATGATTTGATGCGGGCGGAACGGGCGGGGGTACGGGACGGAGGTAATCCGCCCCTACGACCAACGGCAATGATTTGATGCGGGCGGAACGGGCGGGGGTACGGGATGGGGGCAATCCGCCCTGAATTCAGGACCCATGGACCCGCTCTGATCAGGGGCACATGCCTGAGGCGGGCACCAGCGGCTTCCTTTCGGTCCCCTGCCCGTAGCCGCCATAGGGCATTCCGCGGACCAGATAGAACCATACCGTTCCCTCAGGAGGCGTTCCGGTGTCGGGATCAACCGCGATGGTGTCGGTCGAGTTGGATTCGATGCACGTCACAGTGCCCAGGTCGATCTCGTCGAGGCCCTCCGTCAGGTCGGCCAGGTTGCCGCGGATGATATCGTAGCCCGCGTTGCCGCAGGCCAGCGGCGACCAGCGCAGGGTACCGTCCTTGTTGACCTTCAAATCACGCACTTCGCACGGCAGGGCCTCCCGCATGTAAATGGCGGGGAATCCATAGTTCGGAACCTGCCAGATGACCTCCCCGTCGTGCAAGTCGGCCATCTGCGCATCCAGGAAGGGCGCATTGACGGCTCTGACCTGCCCACTGTCCCACAACATGATGGCGCCATCGCTGTACCATGCCACGAGACCGTCGTGGATCTTCGGCTCGTAGTTGGCACCCGGGTTGTTAGTCAGATTGCAGGCCGTTTGTCCGTCCCAAAAAAAGATATCAACCAGGCCTTCGCCCACCCAGCTCTCCCAGACCACCTGGCCGTTATGAATAGCCGGTCGTATGCCGTATTGATCGGGAGTAGTCAACGGGCTCACCGTCACGCCATCGTAAAAGTAAATCTGCATATTGCCTTCCGAATCCTGATGCGTCCAGACGGCCTTCCCTTTGCTGATCCGGGGGCGGGCGCCGCTCCAGGAGGCGGTGCTGTCGAGTGTGATCGTAGAGGCTCCGTTCCAAAGCAGGATGGAATAATATCCCATGCCGTCATATTGCATCCAGACGACTTGGCCTCCATCCACATCCGGGTCCTCGTCGTGCAGGGTGTTGTTCGTCAGTTGAATAACCTCCGTTCCGTTCCAGAGATAGACTTCGTAATCGCCGGTTCCTGGCCTGCCGGCCCAGACCGCCCAATCACCGTCGAACCGCGGCGGGTCGTCGTCGATGTCCGGGGCGTTGGAGAGGTTGGTGCTGACGGACCCGTCCCAATGATAGATATCCACCTCTCCGCCGTTGGAGTGCCGCCAGACGATCTCCCCGTCGTTGAGCACACAGCCCGTGTTGTCCCCCACCCCGTTCGTGATGAGGAGATTTTGGGTCCCGTCCCAGAAGTAGAGGTCATGGTTGTAACCGGCAATATAGTGCAACCAGGCCACCTGCCGGTCGTGCAGGGAACCCCCTTCTCCGTTGGAGGGATTCTTCGTGATGGTGATCTGCCGCTCGCCGCGCCAGAGAATGATCTCGGTCTCCCCTCCGTCCTCGACCGGGGCCGACCAAACCACCCAGCCGTTGTGGATCGCCTGGCTGCGGTCGTCCGGCTCGCTGGCAGACAGAACGGATGTGGTCATTCCATCCCACAGTAAGATGTCGGGGCTGTCCGGGCAGCCCCTCCAGACAACCTGGCCGTTGCTGACAAGAGGATAAGATTCTGCAAAAATTCCCAAATCGAGCATATGCGTCGATATTCCGTCCCAAACCATGGGATTGTAGCCGCCGTATTCATCCTGAATTTCCCAAGCGACAAGCTCCCCTCCGATGGAGGGGTGGATGTCATTGTCGGCGCTATCGGTCACCTGGATGATGCTCGAACCTGTCCACAGGTAGATGTCCCATTGTGATCCGTCCCATGCCTGCCATGCGATGCGCCCGTGGTCGATCCGGGGATAGAGATCGTTCATCGCATTGGCGGTCAGGGATTGGACCGTTGTCCCGTTCCAAAGATAGATCTCCCAGTCCGTTCCGTCGAAACCATGCCATACCACCTGTCCCTGTTCGATTTGCGGGTACTCGTCCGCTTGAGTATTTGTGGAAAGTTGGGCAATGGTTGTGCCGTCCCATAGGAATATATCGGTGTCGCCCATTTCGACCCCCTGCCAGACGACCCGGCCGTCATAAATTTCAGGGAAGAGGTCATCCGTCGCATTATCGGTCAGCTGCTGCATGCTGGTCCCGTCCCAAACGAAGATCTCCCAATCTACGCCATCGAAGCCCATCCAAGTCACCCATCCATTATGAATGCGGGGCCAACTGTCCATGATGGCGTTGTTGGTCAGCCTGCGTGTCGTGCTTCCATCCCAAAGATAAATCTCGGCGGCCGTGTCGTACCCTTTGGTCCAAACCACCCAACCGTTGTTGATATGCGGCTCGCCATCGAACAGCGTGTCCGACGTCAGGGCGATTCTGCCGAGGGGCTCGCATGTCGAGGCGTTGGCCTGGATCACGCAACAGCCGGCCCATAGAGCAGCGATCACGAAAGCTCTTAAAGGCATATAGGCACTCCTTACCGCAAAATATCATTTTGATTATACTATGTTTAGCACCTGCAGAGGTGGTCGCTCCGGAGGATGATCAGGATCGCTGTGCTTTCTGTCTCAGCGCTTCTCCAAGTCCCATCAAATACGCATGCTCCATGATCTCCCGGTACCACGACACCGGGACGGGCACGGGGGTGAATTCGAAGAGGCGGGCGAGGCGCTCCTTCCACCGGAGGCGGCGGGGCATTCCGGGGGGCAGGCCGAGGGCCAGCGGCGCCCCCAGCCAGTCCTTGCGTTCGGGGTGCTTCCGGGCGAAGGTGGCGGCCGCGAGGCCGCTCTTTTGTTGGCGTCGGGCAAAGGTGTCGAGGGTGGTGGCGTGGTGGTGCAGGGCCACGGCGTGGGGCTCGTAGGCCATCACCATTCCCGCCTTTTCCATCCGGTAGGCCAATTCGATGTCCTCCCACGCGGCATAGGGGAAGGTCTCGTCGAATCCCCCCTGGTCCGTCATGAGACGCCTGGGCAGGGAGACGTTGGAGGTGTAGAAGAAATTGAACGGCACCCTCTCCGGGTCGGGGATGATGCGGTAGCCGAACTGGAGGCCGTATTCGTTGATGTAGCGCATGAACCGCGTGGGGTGCAGGTCCGGGTGCCAGCGGGTGTAGCCCAGGATGGCGACCTGTCCGCCGCGCGAGGCCCGGGCCTCGTGGTGGAATCGGAGGCACCCGGGATCCAGGAGGGTGTCGTCACCGAAGAAGCAGACGATCTCCCCCGCCGCCTCCTGGATTCCGAAGTTGCGGGCCTTCGCCGGGCCGCCCTGGGGCCGCGGAAAATACCGGAACGGGAACGGATAGGCGCGGCCGGGGATGGCCCGGGGCGTGGCGTCGGTGCTCCCGTCGTCCACCAGCACCACCTCGAAGGGGGGCGCACCCTCCTGCGCGGCGAGCGAGTCCAAAACCCTGAGCAGGGTGTCAAGGCGGTCGTGCGTGGGGATGACGACGGAGTAGAGCGGCGTCAAGGGTGGAGGATGGTGCCGAGAGCCCGGGACACCACGGCCGGCTCCGCGGGGAGGAGTTCGAGAAAGGCGGGGTTGGTGAAGAGGAGGTCGTCTCCGGGGTAGGTGGGGACGAGGTGGAGCGGGAACATCTTGAAGTACTCGACATCGGAGGCCTTCCGCCCGGCCTGGACCTGCCGCCGCTTCTTGCCGAGGGCGTGGAGGTTCTCGTGGATCCACCGGAAGGCGCGGAGGTGGTTGACCAGGTGGGGGGACTTGATGCGCACCGTGTCGCTTTTGACCTTCTGCCGGTAGGGATCGAGGGCCAGGGGGTGGGTCCCCGGGTCGGCCTTCATCAGGGCGGCGATGCGGTGCTCCCAGGCCATCATCACGGCGGGAAGGAGGGCGCGGAAAAACGGCTCCTCCATGTTTTTATAAAAGGTCATGAAGGCGTTCTTCTCGAAGAGGAACGCCCGCTTGAACATCCCCAGTTTCAGCCCGGTGGCCGAGCCGCGGTGGCGGGCGACGGCGCCGGGACAGGCGATCACCCGGTGCCCCATCATCCACAGACGGCGCCCCCAGTCCACATCCTCGAGGTAGGCGAAATAGTCGGCGTCGAACCCGCCGGTGGCGAGATAGAGGTCGCGCCCGAAGAAGCAGTTTCCCCCGCAGGGGAACGGCAGGGGCACGGCTTCCGGCGGGGGGGCCTGGCTCACGGGAAGCCCCTGCCCCTCCTGGAAGGCGTGGCCGTCGAAGGTGAGGAGGCCGCGGACGAAATCGATGCGGCGGCCGTCCCAGTCGAGGATGCGCCCGGCCAGGACCGTCCCCTCCTCCGCCTGGTCCAAAAAGTGCCGGAGCCAGTCGGGCGGGACCTTCATGTCGTTGTTGACGAGGGCGATGTGTCTGCCCCTGGCCGCCTTGATCCCTTCCGTGTTGGCGGTGGCGAAGCCGTAATTGCGCCGCAGGGGGATGAAACGGGTGTCGGGGAACTTCTTCGCCGCAAGGGCGAGGGAGTCGTCGGTGGAGCCGTTGTCCACCAGCACCACCTCCACGGCCCCCGTGGGCAGGTCCTGCGCGGCCAGCGCGGGCAGAAGGTGTTCGAGGTGCTTTCGGCCGTTGAGGTTGACGACGACGACGCTGACCTCGGGCCGGCTCACCGGAGCACCCGCTTCCACCAGGGGGCCTTCCCGCCGGGACCCGGGGCGGCCCGGTCGAGCCACTCCAGGAGCGGGGCTGCGGCGCGCTCCCAGGAGCACACGGCGCGGACCGCGTCGGAGGTGTACTTGCGCTCCCCCTCCGAAGGGGGACGGTCCAGGACTTCAAGGATGGAGGAGGCCAGGACCTCCGGATCGGGCGGATGGAGGCGCAGGCCCGGCTGGCCGGGGAGGACGCGCTCCAAGCCGCCGCCCGATACCGCCACCACGGGGAGGCCGGCGTAAAGGAAGTCGAGCAGGCGGGTGCGGAACGAGAGCGACGTCTCCAGCGACGGGGAGTAGAAACTGACCGCCGCGGCGCAGTCGGCGTAGGCGGAAGTGCGTTCGGCGTAGGGGATCCACCCGGTGAGGTGCACCTTCGTCCCCAGCCAGCCCCTCTTCTGGGCCCAGTCGCGGAAGGAGGCGGCGCGGGCCTGCGGCGTGGTGTCGGCCCGCAAATGCTCCACGGCGGCGAAATGGACGCCTTCCCGCTCCAGCACCCGCTCGAGGACGGCCTGGAGGAGGTCGGTGTCGTACCAGTCGTAGAAGGTGCCGAAGAAGAGGATCTTCGCTTCGTCCGGCAGGCCCAGCCGCTTCTTCAAAACGCCGGGCTCGACGACCGGCGCCTCGTCCGGCACTCCGAAGGGGACGATGCCGAGGAGGGCGGAGCACTCGGGGTCGGCGGCGTAGGCCGCGGGGGTGAGGCGGCCGAGAGCGTAGAGGGCGCCGAGGTAGAACAGTTTCTGCCCCTCGTGGGCGCAGAGAAAATAATCGCCCTTTTCCAACTGGACGGCGGTGGAGGCGTGGGCGAACCGGTGGGCCTCCTCGTTGTAGGCGAGGGCCTCCACCATGAAGGGGTCGTAGAGGTCCACCACCACTTTGGCGGCGCGCTTCTGGCTGAGGAGGTAGTTGGCGGGCTCCCCCTGGACGAGGACGGCGTCGAACCCGGCCACCGCCTCCCCCACCGTTTCCCTCCGATAGGTGAACAGCGGCAGGCCGGGATCGAATCCCGCCTCCAGGGACAGGAGGCCGAGGGAGACCTCGTACCGCCCGGCGAGCGCCCGGGCCAGCGACACCATCCGGATGCCGATGCCCGACATCCGCGCCCCGATGGGCTCCGGCACCACGACCGCGATCTTCATGCCGTACCAGTATCGCCGTTTTCGCCTCGCCGGTCAAGCCATGATACAGGTAGAAGGAGGAAGGAGGAAGGAAGAAGAGGATCAAATGGAATGGCCGCGCCTGTTCCCCGGTTGTCTGCCGGCCTTCCGGCGAAGTAATGTAGCGCAGGTCCTCCGACCTGCGGCGTTGGCTTGCTTTGAATCAATCGGCCGACAAGAGTGTCGGCCCCACATCAAGGCATTGTACAATGGGGCGATGCGCCCCGCGGTCCGATTCATCCGTCTTGTCGTCATCGCCGCGCTGGCGGTACTCGCCTGCTGGGGAGGACTCATGCTCTTCGAAGAACGGCTCATCTACTTTCCCACCCCCCTGCCGGCCGGATGGACGGCCGCCGCCTCGGGGCTTCTTGCGGGGGACCTCGCGGTGGAGGAGTGTTTTTTCAGGACGGAAGACGGCCTGCGCCTCCACGGCCTCTATTGCCAGACCATAGGGACGCCCGAAGACCCGGACCTGAAGGTTCTCCTCTGGTTCCACGGCAACGCCGGCAACCTCTCCGACCGCCTCGACATGGCGGCCGACCTGTGCGGTCTCCCCGCGGGGGTGTTCATCGTGGATTACCGCGGCTATGGCCTGAGCGAGGGGAAACCCTCCGAAAAGGGCTTGTACCGGGACGCCCGCGCCGCCTGGGACCATCTGACCGTCGAGCGGAAGGTGGAGCCGGGCCGCATCGTCCTCTTCGGCAAGTCACTCGGCGGGGCCGCGGCCATTGACCTGGCGACTCGCGTGAGTCCGGCGGGGTTGATCGTCCAGTCCTCCTTCACCTCGGTCCCCGACATGGCGGCCGTCGCCATGCCGTTCGTCCCCCGTTTCCTGGTCCGGACGCAGATGGACAACCTGGCCAAGATCCGGGACCTCCGGTGCCCGAAACTCTTCATCCACAGCCCGGCGGACGAGGTGGTGCCCTACGCGATGGGAAGGCGCCTTTTCGATGCCGCCCCGGAGCCCAAGTCATTCCACGAAGTGCCGAATGCCGGACACAACGAGACCTGGCTGGTGGGGGGGCGGGGATACCTTGAATCAATACGCGGATTTATCGAAGGGCTGGGACGGTAACCGAATTCATGGTCCGAAATCAGTTATTCGTTCTTCCGATCTCCGCCATTTTGGATCGCGGCGGGAGGATCAAGCGCGGGAACGAGATGAGGGTAATCCTCCCCTACGAGCAACGGCCTTCGGCCTACGGCCTTCGGCCTACGGTCTACGGTCTACGGTCTACGGTCTACGGTCTACGGCCT
>DCUZ01000082.1:0-1510 GCA_002327305.1 Holophagales bacterium UBA2201
CGCGTCAACCGCCCCGGAGGGGGCGTGGTGGGTGTACCCGCCCAGCCGCCCGGCGGGATCGTAGTTGAATTGATGCTGGCCGAATTGAAGCAGATTCCCGGCGGCATCATACGCCGCATACGGCAGGGTGGAGCCGCCCGCCGGGGTGATCGCCGCCGCCAGACGGTTGGTGGAGGCGGGAACTGCGGTATGAAATAGATGCTTTAGAAGGCCAGCCGCGTCCCGGCCGCGGCGGCAATGTACCGCTTTCCAAAAGTGTCTTTCAGGCGCCGGGCGGCCTCGTCCCCCGTACAGTGGCAGGGGGCCACCCGTCCCGGCTTGAGCGCCTTGAGGTCCCGCAGCGTCCTCTCCAACCGTTCCTCCCCCGCTCCCATGAGGTGGAACCCTCCGAGGACGGCCCGCAGGCGGTCCGCGCCGCTCAACTTCAGCGCGTGGCGCAGTGTGTTGACGATCCCGGCATGGGAACAACCCACACACACCACGAGCCCCCGGGCGGTGGCGACCCACATCGCCATGTCGTCCTCCAAGGGGTCCGGCCTTTGGCCGCCGCGGTCCAGGAAGAAGGGGCCCCCGGTGTCTTCGTACCCGGTCTCCCGGGGGACGCAACCGGTGAGGCCGATACCCGGCCCCAGCCCGACCGGTTGGGCCACCCAATGGAGCTTTTCCTCGGGGACGCGCGCCTGGGCGGCCGCGCTTTCCGTTGGAAGCCCGATGAACCGCGCCCGCCCGCCCTCGACGGCGTACCGGGGCTGGGCCGCGGCGGGATGGGCATAGACCTCCGGCCCGGGTCGCGACCGGAGCACGGCCGGCAATCCTCCGCCGTGGTCGTAATGGCCGTGGCTGAGGACGACGGTATCGGCGGCCCTGAGATCGATCTTCAGGGCACGGGCATTGGGCGCGAGCGCCCGTCCCGCCCCCGTGTCGAATAGGACCCTGCGCCCGCGCGCCTCGATCCACAGGGCCAGGCCGTGCTCGGCCAGCAGGTCCCCCGATGCGTGGTTGTCGACGATGACGGTGATGCGCATGGCTGTGGCCCTTGAGTGTGAAAATGCGGGGGACCGGTTGGACGGCCGGTCCCCCGCCGGATGATCAGGCGCGGCGGCCGAGCATGGCCTTGAGGTCCTCCTGCAGGGCCTGAAGGTCTTCCTCATGCTCCACTTCGTCCTGGAGGATCTGCGTGGCCAGGTTGTAGGTGACCGGGTCCTTGCCGAGCGACTCCCCGAGCAGGGCGTTGTACACGCCGATGGCGCACTGCTCCCCGGCGATATTCTGCTCCAGGATCCGCTCCACGAAGGGGTCGGCGGGTTCGTCGTACCCGCAGTTGGAGTGGTCGAACCACCGCTTCGGCGTGGTGATGGGGACCCCGCCCAGTTGGATGATGCGGTTGGAGACCAGGTCCGCGTGCCGCAGTTCGTCGGCGGCGTGCTGCAAGAGCTCGGCGATCACCGCATCCTTCATCGGGCCGGAGACCACCTTGGCCCCGACCCAATACTGGTAGTAGGCCAGCCAT
>DCUZ01000082.1:1538-2409 GCA_002327305.1 Holophagales bacterium UBA2201
TTTATTCGTCGGGCTTCCAGATCTTCCACACGTTGCCCGCCAGGTCCGGAGTGACCTTCAGCGTGGGCTTTCCGGGTTCCCAGCCGGCCGGGCAGACCTCCGCCCCCTTGGTCTTCCGCACGTGCTGGAAGGCCTGCAACTGCCGGATGGACTCGGCCACCTTGCGTCCCACGGGCGGCGCTGACGCATCCTTCGGTTTTCCTGGCGTTCATAGTTTCTCCTTTCGGGAGATGATCACCGGACTCAATGGTCGCACGCGTTGACGCCCGCGGTCAACGTTCCGGCGAGATAGCGGGTCACGAGGGATTCCGGCTCGTCGGCCGGCGCGCCCACGATGACCTGGACCCCCTGCTGGACGAAAAGCGTCTGGGCCCGCTGGCCCATTCCGCCGGCGATGATGTGCGTGGCCCCCAGGCCGGCCAGCCAGGCCGGCAGGACGCCGGGCTCATGGGGGGGCGGCTCCAGGTCTTTCCGGCCCAGGATGGTCTTGCTCTCCGGGTCCGCATCGAACAGGGCGAAGGTTTCACAGTGGCCGAAATGCTGGCACAGCCGGCCCTCCGCGATGGGAATGGCGATCTTCATTTCGTTTCCTCCTTGGGGTTGGATGGGCCGTCCGCCCGGGGGGGCTCCCCCCCCAGCGCCGCGATCGGCCGGATGATCTCCTGCAGGATGCGGGCGGCGGGACTTTCGGGGTTTCGGAAGACGAACGCGTGCCCGGCGTCCCCCGCCTCCGCCACCCGGGGGTCCATGGGGATGGAGCCCAGGAAGGGGACCCCCATGTCGGACGCGATCTTCCGCCCCCCTCCCGCGAGCAGGATGGGGGTGACCTCCCCGCACTTGGGGCACACGAAGCCGCTCATGTTCTCCACCA
>DCUZ01000082.1:2425-2592 GCA_002327305.1 Holophagales bacterium UBA2201
CGGGGTGGTGACGATGACCGCGCCGTCGAGGCCGCCGATGAGCTGGATCACCGACAGCGGCTCGTCGCCCGTTCCCGGGGGGGAATCGATGACCAGGAAGTCCAAATCGCCCCAGGCGGCCTCTTTAAGGAACTGCTTGATGACTCCCATTTTCATGGGACCGCGCC
>DCUZ01000063.1:0-3792 GCA_002327305.1 Holophagales bacterium UBA2201
GGGGCCCGCCGCCGGTGAACCACGCCGGGACCGGGGCGGCGAAGTTCGCCAAGGGGGCGGGGCAGACACTCAATGTCGCCTACGACGCGGCGACCTGCTCGGCGGAGAAGGTGGTCATCCTGTACGGGGCGCTGAACGACTTCACCGGGTACGCCGGGTGCGCGCAGAGCAACGGCGAGGCGGACGGAACGACGACCATCGACAGCACGGACCACGCCTCGACCTGGTACAACCTGGTGTGGGTGGAGGGGACCACGGCGGGGCACCCGGGGTTCGGCACGGGGGGAGCGCGGACCTGGAACGCGGCCGGCCATTGCGGCGTCACGGCCGACGACAAGAGCAGGACCACCTGTCCGTGAGTTTCTGATCGAGGACCAAATCGGATGAATGATGCGGGGCCGGGGGCAACCTCGGCTCCGTCGCGTCCAAGCCCTGGAGGGAACATGAAACGGTCGTTCCTCGCTCTCGTTCTTCTGCTGTGCGCGGCGCCCGGTCCGGCCGCCGAAGCGCCGGAGCACCTATTCCGGCTCCTGCGCGCCCCCGGCGCCGACCTGGAGACCCTGGTGGACGGCGGGTTTGCCGTGGTCTCCGAGTGGAACCGGTCGTTCCTGCTCCACGGTGGCGCCGGCGACCTGGCGCGCCTGAAGGCGATGGGGTTTGCCGTGGAAGTGCTGGATGACCGGCCCCGGGAGCACGACTATCTCCACATCGGGTTCTGGGAGGAGACCGACTGGGTCCGGATGCAGGAGGCGGGGACCGTGGTCCTGGTCGAGGACCGCCACCTCCTCCTCCGGCTGGAACCGGGCGTCAGGAGGGCCGACCTGGCCGACCTTCTGGCCTTCGTCGCCCCGCTCCCGCGGCAGCCCATGAGGGCGCCCGCGACCGGACGGGCCATCCCCGCTCGGGGCCGGCGCGACATCCAGCCCCTGGTCCAGCAGATCGTCAACGGAGTGGACACGGCGCGCATCCGGTCCGTTTGGGGGGACCTTGCGACCAATTCCCCCTACGGGACGCGCTATTCCACCTCCGCGGGGTGCGCGAACGCGTCGACCTATTGCCATGACCTCTTCGCCGGCCTCGGTCTGCCCGTTCAGAATCAGAACCACACCACCAACCACGCGCCGAACGTCATCGCCACGCAGGCCGGGGCCGTCCTCCCGGACCAGGTGGTCATCGTGGTGGGGCACCTGGACGACATGCCCTCCTCGGGAACGGCTCCCGGAGCGGACGACAACGCCTCCGGGGCCCTCCATGCCCTTGAGGCGGCCCAGGCGATGAGCTGTTACGCCTACAAACGCACGCTGAAGTACATGGTCGTGACCGGCGAGGAGTTCGGCCTCTACGGGAGCGACTACTACGCCGACGACGCCGCGGCGCGGGGAGAGAACATCGTGGCGGTGGTGAACATGGACATGCCGGGGTGGGAGGGGGCCGCGTCGGACCCCAAGGACCTGGACCTCATCTACCGCAGTTCCGATTCCACCTGGCTCAAGGACCTCTACACCCAGTGCGCCGGGGACTACGCGGGACTCCTCATCAAGCCCTTCGACTGCCCCTCCATGTCGCAGAGCGACCACTACCCCTTCTGGCAGAACGGGTATCCGGCCATCTTCGGCATCACCAGCGACCACGGACTCTGCGGGGGCCCCGACCAGCATTACCCCTATTACCACCAGTCCACCGACACCATCCTCAATTGCGGCAACGGGGTGGACCAGCACCCCTTCTTCTACGCCACGGTCAAGGCCTCCGTCGCGACCCTGGCTGAGCTGGCCGAGCCGTTCAAGATCCTCCTGGACCGCCCCTCCTACGCCTGCGACGGGACGTTGCAGATCACGGTGGGGGACCGGGACCTGAACACCAACGCCGGCACGGTGCAGACCACGACCGTCCAGGTGTGGAGCACGACGGAACCCTCGCCCGAGACCGTCATGCTCACCGAGGAGAGCGCCGACTCCATGATCTTCCGGGGGAGTTTCCCCCTCAGCGCCCTTCCGGCCGCGAACGGGGACGGCCGCCTATCCGTGGCCGCCGGCGAGATCATCACCGCCCGGTACACCGACGCCCTCGACTGTAACGGGGCCGCCAACGTCCAGTACACAACCACCGCCGTCACCGACTGCACGGCGCCTCTTATCAGCAACGTCCTGGCGACCGCAGTCACCGGCAACAGCGCGGTGATCACCTGGACCACGGACGAGGCCGCCAATTCCCGCGTCACCTATGGAACCGGGGTCCCTCCAGGGACGCATGGGGATGACCTTGAGACCTTCGTCACCAGCCACAGCGTGTTGATCACGGGGCTGGCCGAGTGCATGACCTATTACTTCTCGGTCGCCTCGGCGGACCCGGCGGGCAACAGCTCCACGGCCAACAACGGCGGGAGCTACTACACCTTTACGACGGGCAAGAATACCCAGCCCACCTACGCCAGCACGGACGTGCCGAAGACCATTGCCGACAACGCCTCGGTGAACTCCACGCTGGTGGTGGCGGATAACAAGGTGATCCAGGATGTGAACGTCACCATCGGCAACATCACCCACAGCTACACCGGGGACGTGGAGATCCGGCTGATCGGGCCGGACGCAACGACGGTCCTGCTGGTGGACAACCGCGGCGGGGGCGGGGACAACTTCATTAACACGGTCTTCGACGATGAAGCCGCGATCTCGATCACGGCGGGGACGCCGCCGTTCACGGGATCGTTCCGGCCGGAGCAGGTGCTGACGGCCTTCGACGGCAAGAACGCCGCCGGGACCTGGACGTTGCGGATCACCGACACCGCGAGCGGTGACACGGGGACGCTGACGGCGTGGAGCCTCACCTTCACCTATCCGGCGGCGGCGTGCGGGTCTCACGGGAAATACAACGCCCACGCCGCGGTGGCGGACACCTGTTCGGGGACGGGGTCGGGGGGCGGCAACGGCGTGTGGGAGGCGGGGGAGACGGTGCAGTTCTCGGTGACGGTGGAGAACGACGGGACCGATACGCTGACGGGGGTGGTGGTGACGGTGACGCCGGTTACGCCGGGGGTGACGATGGTGGACGGGACGGCGAGCTACGCGAACATCGCGGTGGGGGCGACGGGGACGAGCCAGGCGCCGCACTTCACGGCGCAACTGCCCACGGGGCTGGCCTGCGGGAGCACGGTGCAGTTCAGCGTCAGCATCGCGACGGGGCAGGGGACGTGGAGCGGGGAGACGTTCACGCACGCGATCGGGGCGACCTCGCCGGGGACCTTCACGCTGGTGAACGAGAACTTCGAGGGGACGTGGGGCCCGACCGGTTCCACGCCGCCGACCGGTTGGAGCATTATCGATAACGGCAGCCAAAACCCGAAAGTGTGGGATAACAACGACTGGCACAAATACAGCAAGGGCGGGACCTACCTCAACGTGGCGCGCGTCAATTACACGCCGGTGGAGAACTCCGATGAATGGCTCATCACCCCCGCGTTTGACCTTCCTGCCGGGGCCACGACCGCGAATTTGGAGTTCGACCACTATTACAACGACTACAACGCGACAGACACCGCGTACGTGGATTATTCCTCCACCCAGAACCCCAGCTGGACCAACTTGGCGACCTACACGGTGGATAGCGCGGATATGGCGCATGCGACGATCTCACTGCTTGCGCACGCGGGCGAGACGGGATGCAAGATCCGATTCCGGTACGTCGGGAATGACGCCTGGTATTGGCAGGTGGACAACGTGGTCGTGTCGGGCACGGCGCCGCCGGGGTGTCTGATGAACGCGTGCATGCCGGCGGCGGGGGGCCCGCCGCCGG
>DCUZ01000063.1:3864-28358 GCA_002327305.1 Holophagales bacterium UBA2201
ACGGCGCGCTGAACGATTTCACGGGATACGACGGATGCGCGCAGAGCAACGGCGAGGCGGACGGCACGACGACCATCGACAGCACGGACCACACCTCGACCTGGTACAACCTGGTGTGGGTGGAGGGGACCACGGCGGGGCACCCGGGGTTCGGCACGGGCGGAACGCGGACCTGGAACGCCGCCGGCCTCTGCGGCCTTACGGCCGACGACAAGAGCCACGCCACCTGCCCGTAGCGGGTCCTCCGTCCTGAAATCAAAGGCGGGCCGCAGGGCCCGCCTTTTTCATCGTGGCATGGTCCGGGCTCAGGCCCGGGTCCGCCGCATGTGGAGGGTCTGCTCCCACACCCTGGCTTCGATGAAGAGGTCCACGAGACCGGCGTCCAGTTGGTGGTCCCTGGCTTCCATTCCGAGGATGTCGAGGGCCTTGTCCACCGGGACGGCCCGCTTGTAGGGGCGGTCGGAGGCGGAAAGGGCGTCGAAGATGTCGGCGATGCCCATCATCTTGGACTGGATGGGGATCTCGGGATCGGTCAGGCCGCGGGGATAGCCCTTGCCGTTCAATTTTTCGTGGTGGGCGTAGGCGATGGCGGGGATGTCCCGCAGGTCCTGCGTCCAGGGGATCTTGGAGAGGAACTCGAAGGTGTGGGTGACATGGGACTCGATCTCCAGGCGCTCGCGGTCGTCCAAACTCCCCTTGCGGATGGAGAGGACCTTCACCTCATGGTCGAGGAGGAAGGGGACGCTCGTGCCGTCGGGATGGTCGAAGGGCATGCGGGAGAACTCCTGCAGGAACTGGAAATCCCCTTCGGGAAGGACCGTGGGCTCATTGGAGCGCAGGATGGTTTCGTAGGCGGCGTCCAGCTTCCGCAACTCCCCGGCCTCCCACGCGTCGATGGCGCCGGCTTCCTCCGTTTCCCGGGCCCGCAGTTTCCGCTGGAGGGCCTGGAACTGGATGGTCCGCTTCTGGTACTGCACCCGCCACCAGATGCGCTCGAGGTCGAAGGGGTAGAGCTTCTTGCTCTTGACCAGCACCTCCTCGCGGACGCCGACCTTTCCGAAATCGTGGAGGAGCCCCGCGTACTTGAGCTCGCGCATGGTGGCCTCGTCGAAGTGGAAGGGGGCGAAGCGCCCCTCGGGGCACCGATGGACCGCCTCGGCCAGGCCGCAGGTGAGCATGGAGACCCGCTGGGAGTGGCCCGAGGTGGTGGGGTCGCGCTGTTCGATGGCCTTGACCGAGGCGTCCACGAACCCTTCGAAGAGGTCGCGGATGGACTGGTAAAGCTGGTTGTTTTCGATGGAGACGGCCGCCAGCGAGGCCAGGGCCGTCATCAGGCGGGCATGCTCCTCGGTGTAGGGGAGGACGCCGCGCTCCGTCTCTTCGGGCGTCGTGAGGACCGCGTCCGCGGCGGTTTTGCGGTTGAGGAGCTGGAGGACCCCGATGACCTCCTCGTGGTGGTTCTTCATGGGGATGACGAGCTGGGACTTGGTGCGGTAGCCGTGGCTCTGGTCGAAGGTGCGGTTGAAGGTGTAGGGGGCGCCCGGGGGGAGATCATAGCAGTCCTCGATCAGGACCGGGGAACCGGTGAGGGCCACGTAGCCGGCGATGGAAGCGGTCGTGATGGGCATCACCTGATCGGTGAAGCGCTGGTCCAGGTGGAGCGAGCGGGTGATGGCGATCTTGAAGGCCAGTTCCTCCTTCCGGACCAGGTAGATGCTCCCCGCGTCGCTGCAGGAGAAATCCATGCTCTTCTCGAGGATGAGGGTCAGGAGGCGGTCCAGGTCCTTCTCCGCCGAGATGGCGATGCCGATCTGGATGATGGAGGAGAGGGTGTCGGACATAGGCGCCTCCATGATAGCCCAAGGCGGGCGGGGATGCAACCGGCCCCGGGAGCGGGGGGGATGGTACAATGGCGCCAATGACCGCACGGACCCGCGCGCCGAAGGCCCCCGCCCGGGGCGCCCATGGATAAGGAGGGGGGGGACCGCGTCGCCCGGCGCTGGGGGGACCGGGGTTTCACGGGCGCCCTCAGGGCCGTCCATTGGATGGCCTCCCCGGTCATCCAGGCCCACCTGAACCGCCTCGCCACCGGCCGGGCCGATTGCGACTGGCTCACCTGGGCGGCCTACCATCACATCGCCCCCCTCCCCGGCGAGAAGACCTGCCTGGTCCTCGGATGCGGCGACGGCTGGCTGGAGCGGGCGCTGGCCGCCTATCCCTTCATCGCCCGCATCGAGGCCTCCGACTTCGCCCCGGCCATCGTGGAGCAGGCCGCGGCCAGGGCGCGCGAGGCGGGCCTGGACCGGATCATCGCCTACCGGGTCCTGGACCTCAACGCCGACGCCCTTCCCGAGGAGGCCTACTCGGTCATCGTCGCCCATTCCGTCCTCCACCACATCGAGAACCTCGAGCATGCGATGGTCCAGTTGGCCCGCGCCCTCAAACCCGGGGGACTCCTGCTGATCAACGAATACGTGGGCCCGCCCCGGTTCCAGTTCGGCGCGGAGCAGATGGCTCTCGTCAACGCGGTGATGGAGTGCCTTCCGAATCGCTACCGTTGGAGCGGTCTCACGGGGGCCCTATACAAGCGCAAGGAGGTCCCCTCCGCCGAATTCATGGAGGCCACCGACCCCTCCGAGGCGGTGCGGTCGGACGAATTGCCCGGTTGGATCGCCCGGTACTTCCAGGTCGTTCAAGAGGTCCCGCTGGGGGGGACGATCCTGCACCATCTGCTTTACGACATCGTCCAGAATTTCGACCCGGACGACGGGCACGACGCCTCCATTCTCCGGCTGGCCTGCTTCCTGGAGGAGCGCCTGGTCGGCGCCGGGCGCCTGCCGTCCGACTTTCTCCTGATGGTGGCCCGAAAAGGGCCGCCGGGCCGGCCCTCCCCGGCCCACACGGCGCCGCCCCCACCGCGCCCTCCGGTCCGCCCGCTCCGGTCCGTCCCGTCGTTCCTGCGTCTCATCCTTCCGGCCGTCCAGCGGCCCGGCCTGGAGGTGGAAGCCCGCCGGAGGGCCCTGCACCGTCTGGCGACCGGAGATCCGCAATGTCCCTGGATCACCTGGGTCCTCCACCGGTATCTCCACCGGGAGGGCCTGCGGGTGCTCATCCTGCGGGACCCCACCGGCTGGCTGGCCGGGCATGTGCGCGGCCACGCGATGCGCCCGATCGTCTCCACGGCCGGGGGGAGGATCCCGCGTTCCGACGGCCCCTTCGATCTGGTCCTGTCGAACGGGGCCCTGGGACTCCATCCGGATCCGGACCGCCTCCTGGACGCGGTGCTGGACCTCCTCGCGCCCGGCGCCGTCCTGGTGGGCGAGGAGCAGGTGGAACGCATCCCCGACGACGGCGTCTGGAGGGAACTCGCCGCCCTGCTGCCAGCCGGCCAGAGGCCCGGGAGAGGGCCCCTCGGTTCCATCCGCCTTGGGGTGCAGGGGGGCCGGTGCCCCGATCTCGTGCTGAGGGTCGGGAGCCGCATGGCGCTCGAGGTGACGCGTCCCTACGGCGGGGCGGTCGTCGAACCCCTGCTGGCGAGGATGGGCCCTCCTCCCAGGAAGGACGATGCGCGGGCCTGCGCCGTGTGGGGGATGATCGGCCTGATCGAGGAGGTGCTGACGGAGCACGGCCTGGTCCCGTCGCCCTTCGTCTGCTTCACGGCCCGCAAGCCGGGCCCCGACGCGGCGATGCCTTGACCCGGATTTGGCACGGCGTGCCGCAGCGAAAGGCCGATTTCAGAGGCGCCCGCGGCGCTCTGCCCCGGCGGTCCGCCTCAATTCAATAGGGGAACCGCTCCTTCAGGAACTCCTGCGCCACCTCCACCTCCAGGGAACGGGTCGAACGGAAGAGGTCCCGCCCGCCATCCTTCTTGAATGCGTCGGTGAATCCCTTGAGCCAGGAGAGGAAGGGGGTGGGGGTGAACCCGAAGTCCCGCTGGGCGGCCGAGCAGTCGAGGAGGACATGGTGCGAGGAACTGAGGGGCGAGAACCCGATGCCGAGGCGGGTCTTGAGCAGGTGGATGGAAGGGATGTCCACCAGGCAGGGGTGATTCCCCGTCAGGCGGCCGAGGGCCAGGACGAGACTGCGCAGGGAGATCGCCTCGCGCTGGGCCAGGTTATAGACCTTGCCGTGGGTCTTCTTGTTCTTCATGACCCCCAGGACCGCCTGGCCGATGTCCTCGGCGGCCAGAAACCCCCACGCGTTGTGCCCGCCGTCCGGCATCAGGACGGGCTTGCCGTCGCGGACGCGGTGCAGGTAGGCGGCCAGGCGGCCCGTGTAGTCACGGGGCCCGACGACCACGGGGAGGCGCAGAATGGTCGAGGGGAATCCGTTGCGGGAGTGACGAAGGAGGAAGAAGAGGTCGGTCTTGCGCTTGTTGACGCCGTAGGAGAACTTCTCGCTTCCGAGGTAGGACTGGGCCGGCTCCCGCAGGGCGTCCTCCTCGCGGTAGGGGGGATGCACCTCGGGGTTCATGAGATAGACGGCGGCCGTGGAGAAGTAGATGAAGTGGGCGCACCGGTCGGCGAACAGTTTGTAGCTCAGCGCGGCCTCGGACTCCGTGAAGCAGATGCAGTGGACCACGGCGTCGAAGGAGCGCTTCTTCAACCGCTCCCGCATCTCCTTTTCGTCGTGCCAGTCGCAGAGGATTTCCTCGGCCTTCGGGCCCAGGTCGTTCTTGTGCTGGCCCCGATGGAGGAGGGCGACCCGGTGCCCGGCGCTCAGCAGGGCGGAGGCGATGTGGTGCCCGATGAACTGCGTGCCGCCGACGAGGAGGACCTTGGCGCTCATGCCTTCTCCAATCTGGCCCGGTGGCCGTTGAGGACCAGGCCGGCCCCGCCCGCCGGCCGCTGGAACGGGATCAGGCCCATGATGTTGCCGCCCGAGACGGTGGACCCGCCGCGGGAGACGATGAGGACATCCTTCCGCTGATGGGGGTCCGCCCCCAGCTGGACCGGCACCGCGCCGAGGGGGGTGGCGACCACGGCCGGGCGGTCGGGCGTCAGGTCCAGGGCGCCCAGGACCTCCGGGTGGGCGGCCGCCCCGGGAAGGGCCCCGTGCTCCTCCGGCATCGGCTGGCTGAGCCCGTGCTTGGGGTTGGGAAGGATGAAGAGGAACAGGGGGTGCTCGCCCCCGGCCGGGGCGGGGGAGGAGACGTCCACATGGGTGATGAGGGAGATCTTCCCGGAGGGGGTGAGGAACTTCCGGTCGGCGAACGCCACCTTGGTCTCCAGGGGGTTGAGCATCATCTTGGACGACAAGCGTTCCAGCGTCACCCCGTGGGGGCGCATCGGGCCCAGCATGGCGTTGAAAAACGCCCCGACGGGGCGGTCCAGACCCTGCAACTCCAGAAGGCGCACGAGCCGGCGGTAGAAGGTGAACTCCGACCGCGCCTCTCCGCGCGGGGCGATCACCTCGTGCGCCATCCCCACCCCCTTGTGCCAGGTGGAAACCACGAGGTCCTCCTCCTCGAGGGCGGAGGTCAGGGGCAGGAAGTGGGTGGCCGCCTCGCAGGTGTCGGTGAGGAAGAGGTCCGACACCACCACCGTGGGGATGGTTCGCAGGAAGGCCAGAAAACGCTCCCCGGAAGGCAGGTCGTAGGCGGGGTTCCACCGGTTGACGAAGGCGACCTGGATGGGAGGGTCCGACGGGTAGCGGCCCGCCATGATCTCCGGCAGGGAGAGGGCCCGCTCCTGTTTGACCGGCGTCTTCTCGACAAAGGAAAAATCCAGCCCTTTGGGGTGGTTGCGGTAATGGACCCCGCCGCCGGAGACCCCCACCTGGCCGGTGAGGACGGCGAGGGTATGGATCAGGCGGAAGGTTTGGGCGGCGTTGGGCCAGCCGGCCAGCGGCTCGCCCAGGACCTGGGCGACGGGCTTTTCGGTGGCCATCAGGCGCGCCAGGTTCTCCACGGTCGTCAGGGGGAGGTCGGCCGCCGTCGCCAGCGGCTCCGGCTTGACCCCCTGGACGAAAGAGAGGAATTCGGCCTCGTTCTCGACATGGGCCCGCAGGAAGGCCTGGTCGGCCATTCCCCCCTTGGCGATGGCGTGGGCCAGGGCCAGGGCCAGGAGCCCTTCGGTGCCCGGGCGGACCTGATAGTAGGCGTCGGCGATCTTGGCGGCGGGGGAATGGATGGGATCGATGAGGATGATCTTGGTCCCCTTTTTGTGGGCGTGGGCCAGGAAGGGGATCAGGTGTTCGTTCCGCAGGAAGGGATTATGGCCCCAGAGGACGATGAGGCGGCTGTTGAGGAGGTCGCGGGGGTCGGAGGCGTCCAGGGCGCCGAAGTCCTGCAGGGCGGCCTGGGTCCCCGGGTCCCGCGTCCCGTCATCGTAGAGGGTGGAGGTCCCCCCCAGGAGGCGGAAGAACCAGGGGTTGAGGCGGCCCGTGAGGCCCCGGTTCTCCCCTCCCTGGACATGGAGGATGCTCAGGGGGCCGCGGGAGGCGATGGCGGCCGTGATCCGGTGGGTCAGGTCGCGCAGGACGGCGGGGAGGTTGGTGCGGACCCAGGCGGTCGGGTTGTCGGCCGGCCGGACGTGCGGGAAGCGCAGGCGGCTGGGGTGATAGACCCGTTCCAGGTAGTGCTCCTGTGCGGCGCAGAGGACGCCGCGGGTGTAGGGGTTGGCTTCGTCCCCCGTGAGTTTCGTGACGCGCCCCTGGTCCACCTCCGCCCGCATCAGGCATGCGTCGGGGCAGTCCCGCGAGCACATGCAGGCGACGCCCTTGGTCACGCCAGGGCCTCCCGGACGGTGGCGGCCAGGTGGGCGATCTGTTCCGGCGAGAGGGCGTGGTGCGTGGGGAGGGAGACCACCGACGGGCAGATGGATTCGGCCCTCGGGCAGGAGACGCCGGGCTGGGTGCGGGCGAAGAGGGGCTGCTGGTGGAGGCATCGGGGATAATAGACGCCCGAATCCACCCCGGCGGACGAGAGTTTGCCCTGGAAGGCCTGGCGGTCGATGCCCGGGGCCAGGACGCCGGTCAGGAGCGAAGGCCCCGGCGTGCCCCCCGAAGGGACCTTCTGCCAGCGGACGCCGGGGAGGGTCCCCACCCCTTCCATGATCCGGGCGTAATTCTCCCGGCGCCGCTTCAACTGCCGGGGAAAGACATGCAGCTGCCCCAGGCCGATGGACGCCTCCAGGTCGGTCATCCGGTAGTTGAGGCCCAGCTCCTCGTGGTTGTAGGCGGCGCTCATGCCGTGGTTGCGCAGCCGGCCCAACCGTTCGGCCAGGGCGGCATCGGTGGTGGTGATCATTCCCCCCTCGCCCGTGAAGAGGTTCTTGGTGGGGTAGAACGAGTAGCAGGTGCACGCCCCCAGGGCCGCCAGGTTACCCCCCTTCCATTCCGCCCCATGGCTCTGGCAGGCGTCGTGGACCACCCGAAGGCCGTGCCCGGCGGCGAAGGCGTGGAGGGCGTCGCAGTCGAGGGGGACCCCGAAGAGGTGGACGGGGATCATCCCCTTGGTTTTCGGGGTGACCCTCTTCTCCGCGTCGGACAGGTCGATCCCCAGGTGGTCCGGCTCGATGTCGCAGAAGACCGGGACGCACCCGGCGAGGGCCACGGCGGAGGCGGTGGCGAAAAAGGAGAAGGTGGGGACCAGCACCTCGTCGCCGGGCTCGAAGAGGGCCAGGCAGGCGAGATGGAGGGCGGCGGTGCCGGAGGAGACGGCGATGGAATGGGGGGCGCCGAACACGGCGCAGAATTCCTTCTCGAAGGTTTCGGTGGTCTTCCCCTGCCGCAGGGCCCCGGAGGCGATGGCCTCCTGGACGAGGCGGCGCCCCTCCTCTTCGACGTGGATGGAGTAAAGCGGAACTCTCATGGCTTGCCCTTTCGTGAAAGGATGATGTCGCCCCGGAGGGTCTTGATGAACGCGGTGTTCCCGCCCGACGGGTCCAGCCAGAGACGGCGCTGGCCGACGGGGGAGAAGTAAAAGCGGCGCAGGGCCGTCTCGGGGAATCCGCGGACGCGGCCCGCGAGCGTCCGGGCGTCCACCTCTCTGAAAGCGGGGGTGAAGTCCAACCGGATGTCGCCCCGGCGCGTCTCGACCACGAGCGAGGCCCGGAATTCGCCTTTGAGGGTGATGTCGCCCGCCCCGGCGTGGATTCCCAGGGGGAGGGAGGAGGGGAGGGCGATTGTCAAGTGGAACCGCACCCGCCCTTTGCGCGCCTCCCGCCCCAGCGCCCCCGACGGGTAGCGCGGCTCGAGGACCAGCGTCGCCCCTTCCCGCCGGAGGGCCAGGCCGCACCCCTCGGCCAGGTCGCGGGCCCGTTGGGGATCGCGGTGGAGGGTCTCCATGGTGCCGGCAACGGTCACGGCGCTCCCCCCTCCCCCCGTCACCTCCAAAGTGGCGTCGGGGATCCGGACCTCCAGGGCGACGGCGCCGCCGAGAGGGGAGGCCAGCTCCACCGGGGTCCGGATCTCGGTCCGGGTCCCGGCCGCCATGCCGGCCGCGGCGAACAGGAGGGCCAGGAGCGTGGACGCCGGTTTCATCGGGGGGCTCCGACGGCTCCGTCCGCCAACGCGCCCCACAGCAGAGGTTTCGCCCCCGGTCCCCATCCGAAGACGAACACGGCGGCCAGCACGGCGGCCGCTCCGGCCAGGGCGAGACCGTAAAGCCACGGAGTGAAGGAGGGTTCCTTCCACAGGCGGGGCCCCGCGCCGAAGAGGGGGGAGAGGAGGAGCCCCAGGAGGGCGGCGCCCCCGAGGACGGCGATGGCGGCGGCCGGCCCGTCGAGGATGAACAGGGCGGTCAGCGCCGCGGCCGCGGGGGCGAACCAGAGGGCCAGGCTCAGGAAGAGGGGAGTGAAAAAAGTGAAGTGGAGCCCCTGCCCGAAGATGCGCACCGTCCGAACGGCGAAGAGGGCCGAGAGCGCCGTTCCCGCGGCGACGGGGCCCCACAACGCCGGGTCGGTCCAGGCGGAGGGGACGCCTCCCGAGCGGAGGGCCATCTCCCCCGCCGGCCACAGCACCACCGCCTCCTTCAGGAGCCCCCAGAACGCCAGGTGGAACCCCAGGACCTGGAAGAAAAGGTTCTGGAGGAGCGCGTCGGCCGTCGGGAAGAACGCGATGGCGACCAGGAGGAGGCCGACCCAGAGAAACCCTCCCAGGGCGAACCAGGCGAACCCCGCCTGAATGGGGAATTGAACGGAGGGGAAGTTGACGATGGCCTGCGCGTGCCCTTCGAAGGGGATGAGGACGCCGATCCACCGGCACCCCCCGGCCATCCCGAAAAAGGCGTGGCCGAAGGCGTGCATGGCCGAGGCCAGCGGGAGGCACAGGCAGGCGGCGAGGAGGCCGAAAAGGAACAATTTGAAGAACAACCCCGCCGTGAGGGGACGGTGGTAGAAGTCCTGCGGCATCATCCCCGCCATTCTACTTGAGCGCCGAAGGTTTGTCCAGCATCGCCGCAAGCGGCGGACGACGGGGGGCAGGCGACAGGAGGGTTTTTGCGGCATCCCCGGTTTGCCGAGGAAGCCCCTGTGGCGGGGGGGACTTGAAACCTCGAACATGAAACTTGAAACAAACCGGATGGGCGCAAGGCGGTCAGCGGCCGCGGGGGGGCTTCTGATGCGTTTTGCGCCACTTCCACGGCGGGACGGGGCGCGGGTCCGCCCACAGCCCCCGCTTCGCCCGGCGGGCCCCCCGCTCGGCGGATTCGAGGTCCCGGTCGGAGGAGTAGCGCTTGTAATGCCACGCCAGCCCCGCGCGGACCAGGTCCAGCGCCAGGTCCCGATCCTTCGCCCCCACCTTGGCGAGGAGCCGCCCGTAGTCGTCGAGGCCCAACCCCTCCACGGCCAGCCGGCGCCCCGTGAGGAAGTCGCGCGTGAACTGCCGCGCCTCGGCCCCATAGGGCTGGTCCCTCTCCGGGCAGTCCACCCCCTGCAGGCGCACCTCCACTTTCCCTCCGGGGCCCCGGACGACGAAGGAGTCGCCGTCGAGGACCTTCACGAGGGTGGCGGTGAAAACGCCCGGCGGGCCGGCAGGTGCGCAGGCGGGCAGGAGGCAGAGGACGGCCAGGGTCAGACGCGGCCCGAAAGCGGTCCAGCGGGGCCTGCACCGGGGGAGGACGGGGGACATGGGTGGCATTATAGCAAGCGCACAAGACATACGAGGGTGAGGCGTTTCGGAAGGTCGGGGGACCCCATTTCCCCAAGCAACGGCGATGGGGATCCTGAGGGGCGGTCATGACACGGCCTTCTTATTCCTCCCCCCTTGGCCCTTCTTCCTTCCGCCTTCCTCCTGAAGCCTGTTTTGACACTCCGCGGCGCATTTGCTATATTCCGAGGGGCCGTCCCTCCGGCGGTGGCTTGCGCCGCAATTCAGAAAGGAGAACGCCATGAACCCATCGCGGGTCCATCCACTCATCCTCGCCGCAATGCTTCTGCTGCCGTCCCTGCTCGTTTCCGACGGGGCCCAGCGGGGAGAGGTCCTCTTCCGGAACGCCCTGAAACTGGAGCAGGGGGCCGACTACCTGAACGCCGCCGAGGCCTACGCCGGGGCCAGGGCCCAACTGGAAAAAGAAGGGCGGGCCGACCTCGTCGGACGGTGCCGCGACGCCGCCACCCGCCTCGAGGTGATCCGCATGACCTACTCCCTCACCGAGGAGCAGGTGCTTGCGACGATCAAGGAGAAGTATCCCGACCTGCCGAAGGCGCGCGTGGACGCCGTTCTAAAGGAGGGGCGCCTGCCGCAACTGCTCATCGGCGGGAAGACCTACTACTTCGACGGGTTCCTCAACACCCTGGCCCATCTCTACCCCGATTTCAACTCCGGGCAGGAGCCCGGCGCCCTCGGCAAGGCGACCAAACTCTTCGAGGTGATGTCGCCCTACATCTACGACCGCGCTCCCTGGCCCCCGGGCAGAACGCTGGCCCATCCCCTCCGGTACGAGGCCCGGGGGGAGCTCACTCTCCCCCGGAAGGCTTTCCCCGCGAAGGGGACCCTCAAGGTATGGCTTCCCCTGCCGCTGACCACCGCCGCCCAGCCCTCGGTGGAGAACCTCTCCATCCAGCCCGAACGGTACCTCAAGTATCCCATCCGCCTCGACGGCGACATCGGCCTTGCGTACATGGAGATCCCCCTCGAGGAGGTGGCGGGCGACCTGGAGATCGGCGTCCGCTTCATCCTCACCCACCACGCGGAGCGGCATGCGGTGGACCCCGCGGAGGTGGGGGAGTACGACCGGGAGAGCCCCCTCTATCGGCGGTACACCGCTTCGGGACCCAACGTCGCCGTCACCCCGGCCATCCGGGCGACGGCCGAGCGGATCGCCCAGGGCGAGACCAATCCCTTCCTGATCGCCAAGAAGTTCTACCACCATGTCGTTTACGATTTGGACTACAGTTTCATGCCCCACGGCGCCCTGGCGGCCCTGGGGATCCCGGAGTCGGTCTATGTCCACGAGCACGGCTACGGCGACTGCGGCGCCCAGAGCATGTATTTCGCCGCCCTCTGCCGCGCCGCCGGGATCCCCGCGCGGGCCTCGGGGGGGATGCAGTTGTTCCCCATTGCCGAGAACGGGTGCAATGACCACTTCTGGGCCCAGTTCTACCTCCCCAACTACGGCTGGATCCCCGCCGACACCTCGGCGGGGCAGCTGGCCCGGTACATGCCCGGTCTGACCGAGGTCCAACGGAAGGACTTCATCGGGTTCTTTTTCGGGAACATGGACCCCTTCCGCTATTTGATCCAGGTGGACGTGGACATCCCCCTGGTCCCGGCGCCCGACGAGCTCCTGGTCTTTCCCATGGTCCTCCAGTCGCCCACGGCCCTGTGCCGCGAGATGGACCAAAACCCCGGCATCCTGTTCATGGAGAACTGGAAAATGACCATCAAGCAGATCGGAGAGGCGAAGCCACAGTAGCCTGCAGACCGGGCGTTGAGAGCCGAGCTGCGAGCTACCGGGCGGGCGGGGGACCGCGCCGGTCCTCCAAACTTCGGCATTGAGGGCGGGGGGCGTTGTCGCCTTCCCGCCTTATGCCTTCCCGCCTAGTAGCGCAGGTCCTCCGACCTGCGGTTTTGGATTATTGAAGCCGGCCGACTGGAGAGTCGGCCCNNCCAATCAAACTTCTCGCCGGGCGGGCGGGGGAACGCGCTACGCTCTACGGTCTACGCGCTACCGGGCGGGTGGGGGAACGGTCTACGCGCTACCGGGTGGGCGGGGGAACGCGCTACGGTCTACGGTCTACGAACTACCGGGCGGGCGGGGGATTCAGCCACGCCCCGACGCCGCTCCGTCCCTACGATTTTTTCAAAAACGCGTGCCCCAAGTTGAGGTCGTAGGTGAGGGCTGCGACGAGGTGGTGGTGGAATTTGGGGAGTTCGGCCTGGTCGATGAGGCAGTTGACCTGGTAGAGGAAGGCGCTGTTGCCGTCGAGGGTCTTCAGCCCCTTGGCCATGAGCGCCACGAAGACCCTCCGCCGCGTGAGGGGGGGGAGGGAGATGAGGGGGGCGAGGTCGGGAAAGGGGGGGGGCGGAACCGCGTCGAACTGGGCCAGGACGAGCCCCGGGACATCCTGCTGAATGGGGAGGGCGGCCTCCTTGGGGTCGGTGAAGGTCTCCTTGACGAAGAAGCCCACCTCCTCCAGCCCCTCCTTCAGGAGCGGGGCCAGCGAGCCGTTCTGGACCACCATGAACGCCACCTTCTCGTGGAGCGGCGGCATCACGCCCAGCAGGTCGGAGGGGATGGAGACAAGCTGGACCTCCCCGCCCGCCGCCGGCGCGGCCGAAAGGTCCTCGCGTGCCTTGCGGTTGTCGAAGGAGAGTTTGCCCTTGCACTTGGGGCACTTGAACGAGAGCAGTTGGGCCGGGTATTTCGCCGGGTCGAGGGGGAAGGCGTGACTGCAGGCGGGACAGGTGATGGTCGGCATGGGCTTACTCCAGGGTGAGGCGGATCTCGAGGTTGGTGGGATTGGTGGCGTAGGCCAGGGCGTTTTCCCGGGTGATGAGCCCCTCGCGGAAGATCCGCTCGATCTCGGTGTCGAAGGTCATCATCCCGTCGGTGGAGGCCATGTTCATGGCGTCCACGAGGGACTTCCCCTCCCCCTCCCCCTTGAGGACGTAGTCGCGGGTGCGGTCGCTGGTCTTGAGGATCTCCAGGACGGCGATGCGCCCGCCGCCGATCTTGGGGATGAGGCGCTGGGAGATGACATACCGGAACGATTGGGCGAAGCGGGTGCGGATCTGCTGTTCCTGGTCCTTGGGGAAGATGCCGATGATGCGGTCGATGGTCTTGGAGGCGTCGATGGTGTGCAGGGTGGACAGGACCAGGTGGCCGGTCTCGGAGGCCTCGAGCGCCACCTCCACCGTCTCCAGGTCGCGCATCTCGCCGATGAGGATCACCTTGGGGGCCTGCCGCAGCGCCGCGCGCAGGGCCAGGGGGAAGTTGGGGGTGTCGCCCCCCACCTCGCGCTGGTTGATGGTGGACTTGATGTGGGAGTGCATGTACTCCACCGGGTCCTCGATGGTGACGATGTGGTAGGCGTGCTTCTGGTTGATCTCGTGGATGACGGCGGCCAGGGTGGTGGACTTGCCGCTCCCCGTGGGGCCGGTGACCAAAACCACGCCGTTGCGCAGGTCGGAGATCTTCTTCAATTCCTGGGGCAGGCCCAGTTGCTCGATGGAGGGGATGCCGGGGGGGATGACCCGCAGGACGATGGAGAGGGTGCCGCGCTGGAAGAAGATGTTGACGCGGAACCGGGTCTTGCCGGGAATGCTGTAGGAGAGGTCGGCCGAACCGGACTGGAAGAGTTTCCGGCACTGGTCGGCGTCGCCTCCCAGCAGGTGCATGGCGATGGTCTCGGTGTGGAAGGGCATCAGCCGGTCCAGCCCCTTGAAGGGGACGGCGCGCAGCTGGCCGTCCACCTCCACCTGCGGCGGGCGGCCCACCGAGAAGTTGAGGTCGGAGGTGGCGGGGTGGAACTGGAGCATCGCCTCCAGGAACGCGTTCAACTGGAAGTTCTTCATTCGGGTTTCCTCATGATGGAGTCCAGGATGAGCGACAGGGCGTTCAATTGCCTGGGGTCGTCCTTGTTGATGACCGCCAGGCAGGTGCCGGGCGGGAAGGCCCTGTGGAGGGCGTCGGCGTCGAGGGAGGAGAGGATGATGCACCGCTGCCTCCGCACCCCCATCCGGCAGGCCAGTTCCAGGAGTTTGCGGCCGTCGATGCCCGGCATCTCCATGTCCATGATCAGGACGTGCACCCCGGGGCTGAACGCCTTGATGGCCAGGAGGGGGTCGTTGTAGGTCTCGATGGCGACATCGCCGTATTTGTTCGCCAGGGCCCGCGAGAGAAGCACCGTGTGCGCGGCATTGTCGTCAACGATGACGGCCTTACGGGGCGCGCTCATGGCGCGGCGCGCGCCGGAAGGGGGCGTCACCGGGGGCGGGGCTCCGGGGCCTTTCCGGCGGCATAGCAGGTGTGGCCGGCCACGAGGGTGCGCTCCACGCGCCCCGCGAACCGGCGGCCCTGGAAGGGGGTGTTCCGCCCCATCGTGTGGAACTTGTCGGGGGCCACGGCCGTGGAATGCTTGAGGGAGAGGATGGTGATGTCGGCCTCGGCGTCCTTCTTCAGGGTGCCCGAAGGGAGGCCGAGGATGCGGGCCGGGTTGGCGGCGAACAATTCCACGAACCGGGACATGGGGACGAGCTTGGATTTCACGAGGAGGTCCAGCATGGCCGGCACGGCGGTTTCGAGGCCCACCATCCCGAAGGCGGCCAGGCCGAACTCGATCTCTTTCTCGTCGGGGTGGTGCGGGGCGTGGTCGGTGGCGATGCAATCCACGGTTCCATCCACCACCGCGGCCAGGAGGGCCCGCCGGTCCGCCTCGGTCCGCAGGGGCGGGTTGACCTTCATCCGGGTGTCGTAGGCCCCCACCGCCTCCTCGGTCAGCAGGAGATGGTGCGGCGTGGCCTCGCAGGTGACGGCGAGGCCGGCGGCCTTGGCGCGGCGGATATGGTCCATGCTCGCGGCGGTGGAGAGGTGGCAGAGGTGGAGCCCCCCGCCCGTGAGGGCCGCGAGCTCGATGTCCCGGCCCGCCACCGAGCTTTCGCAGGCCGACGGGATCCCCTTGAGCCCCAGGCGCGTGGAGACCAGCCCCTCGTGGACCTGGCCGTTGGAGAACAGGGCGGGGTCTTCGGCATGCTGGAGGATGGGCCGCTGCAAACCCCTGGAATATTCGAGGGCCCGCCGCATGAGGATCGGATTAAAGACGCAGGAGCCGTCGTCGGAGAAGGCGACCGCCCCCGAGGCGGCCATGGAGCCCAACTCCGCCAGCTCGGCCCCCCTGCGCCCCTTGGTGACGCATCCCACCGGGAGGACGCGGGCGTAGCCGGCCTCCTGGGCCTTCTTGAGGATGAACCTCACCACCGCCTCGTTGTCGCAGGGGGGGTCGGTGTTGGGCATGCAGGCCACGGCGGTGAATCCGCCGGCCACCGCCGCGCGGGTCCCCGTGAGGATGGTCTCCTTGTATTCGTACCCCGGTTCCCGCAGGTGGACGTGCATGTCGATGAATCCCGGGCACACCACCAGCCCCACGCAATCCAGCACCTCGGCCCCCTTTTCGGCCAGGCGCTCGCCCATGCGGGCGATCCGGCCGTCCTCCACCAGCAGGTCGAGGGTGTCGTCGATCCCCTGGACGGGGTCCACCACGCGTCCGTTCTTAATCAGCAGTTTCACGGGTCTTCCTCCCGACCACGAGCAGGTACAGCACCGCCATGCGCACCGCCACCCCGTTGCTGACCTGTTCCAGGATGACGCTCCGGGGGCCGTCGGCCACCTCGGAAGCGATCTCAAGGCCGCGGTTCATGGGGCCGGGGTGCATCACGATGCACTCACGATCGGCCCCCTTCATCCGCGCGTTGGTGAGGCCGTAGAGCTCGAAGTATTCCTGCGGGGAGGGGAAGTACCCCCCCTCCATCCGCTCCTTCTGCACCCGCAGGGCCATCACCACGTCGGCCCCCGCCACCGCCCGGTCCAGGGAGTGTTCCACCCTCACGCCCAGGCGCTCGACGGCCACGGGGATCAGGGTGGGCGGGGCGCATAGCGTCACGTTCGCCCCCAGCGTCGAGAGGCCGTGGATGTTGGAGCGGGCGACCCGGCTGTGGAGGATGTCCCCGACGATGGTCACCTTCAGCCCCTCGAAGGCGCCCTTCTTCTCCCGGATCGTGAAGGCGTCGAGGAGCCCCTGGGTGGGGTGCTCGTGGGTGCCGTCCCCGGCGTTCACCACGTGGCAGGTGACCTGGGTGGAGAGGAAATGGGCGGCCCCCGAGAGTTGGTGGCGGAGGATGATGCAGTCCGGGGCCATCGCCATCAGGTTCTTGGCCGTGTCGAGGAGGGTCTCCCCCTTGGAGACGGAGGAGGAAGAGGCGGCGAAGTTGATGGTGTCGGCCGAGAGGCGCTTGGCGGCGATCTCGAAGGAGGTGCGGGTCCGGGTCGAGGATTCATAGAAGGCGTTCACCACGGTGAACCCCCTGAGCGCGGGGACCTTTTTCACCGTGCGCTGGGGGATGTCCACGAACCCCTTCGCCGTGTCCAGGATCTCCAGGATCTCCTCCCGTCCCACCCCCTCCAGGCCCAAAAGGTCCTTGCGGTCAAGCATGGTCGCGCTCCATGACCCAGATGGCATCCTCGCCGTCGATCTCCTTCAGCCGGACCTCCACGTTTTCCTCCCGCGTCGTCGGAACGATCTTGCCGGTGTAGTCGGCCTGGATGGGCAATTCGCGATGCCCCCGGTCCACCAGGACCGCCAGCTGGATGCGCGCCGGGCGCCCCCAGTCGAGGAGGGCGTCCAGGGCGGCCCGGGTGGTCCGGCCGGTGAAGAGGACGTCATCCACCAGGACCACCATCCGCCCGTCCACCGAGAACCCCAGCGTCGTCTCCTTCACCACGGGGTTGGCGGCGATGGTCGTGAGGTCATCGCGGTAGAGGGTGATGTCCAGGGCCCCGACGGGCACCTTCTTCGCCCCCAGGGATTCCAGCACCTTGACGATGCGCTTCGCCAGCGGGACGCCGCGGGTGTGGACCCCGACGAGGGCCAGGGTGGCCGGGTCGGGGTGGTGTTCGAGGATCTGCGAGGCGATGCGGTGGACGGTCCGGGCCACCGCCGCTTCGTCCAGCAGTTTCTTCTTAGGTTTCATGGGCATGAGCGCCTCCCACGTCGAATACGAGGTCGATGGTGTGGTCGGGGGTGGCGAAGGGGATGCGGATGAGCTGGTCCCCGTAGAGGGGGAGGATCGGCTCCCCCGGGGGATGGGTCAGGGGGGCCTCCAATTCCCAGAAGCGCCCCATTTGCGAGGCCTTCCCGATGAAGTTGCCGCAGAGGACGTTGAGAAACTCCTCCACCGCCTCCTTGGCGCTCTTCTCGTCGAGGGGGCCCTGGGTTCCGAAAAAGTGACCGGCGATGGCCCGGGACACGGCCGGGGGGGCGGCCAGGACGACCCGGATGGGTTTGCGGCGGTTGGCCAGGCGCGCCACCGCGCACGAGTACTCGTAGCGGACCTGGGGCTGGCGCATGGGCATCAGGGGCTTGGCCTTCAGGTCGAAGAACCGGCTCAGGAGGCCGGCGAGGAGTTCGCACAGTTTGAGGAGGACCGGCTCCTCGGGGAAGTGGTCCATGGCGATGTGGAGGTCCTCCGCCATCGTGAGCCGGTGGTACTCGTCGAGGCGGAGGTAGAGCCCTTCGCGGTCCATGAACCCCAGTTTGACGATGGCCTCCCCCAGGAGGAGGTGGTCGTTCTTCTGCCGCAGGAGGATCTCGGCCACCTGCTCTTTCGTGAGGAAGCCCCGGGCGACGGCCAGCTCGCCGATCTTTTCGGACCGGTAGATCTGCTCGCGGTGCAGTTCGTTGATCTGGTCGAGGGTGAGGTACCCGAACCGCAGGGCGTAGGAGCCGAACTTCTGGTGCATGGCGCGCTGGTGCTCCACGGCCTGCAGGAGCTGGTCTCCCGTCAGCGCTCCGCGCTCCAGCAGGAACTGGCCGAAGAACTTTGCGATCATCGCACCCCTCCCGCGCCCGTCCCTCTCCCGTCCCGATCCAGGCGGCGGGATTCCGCCCCCGTCCCGATGCTTTTCCCGCGGGGGGGGCGACGCAGGGTCCGTGGAGGGATCGTGAGGGGAATCATGATTTCGCGATGCGACGGAGCTGGTCGAGGAGGGTGGCCGCGTCGAAGGGCTTCGAGAGGACCGACACGGCGCCGGTCTTGAGGAACTCCACCACGCGGTCGGCGTCGCTCCCGAGCGAGGTGACGATGACCACCTTCACCGCGTTGTCCAGGTTCTTCAAGGTCCGCAGGACCTGGACCCCGTCGAGGTCGGGCATCAGGACGTCGAGGCAGACGATGCGGGGCTTGGTCTCCTGGAAAACCCGGATCCCCTCGGCCCCGTTGGAGGCCACGCCCACCAGGGTGAACTCGTCGGAGTTCTCCAGGTAACGGCGGAAGATGCTCTGGGCGGCGCGGCTGTCATCTATTAGGAGGACTGGGATGGGCATGATCAAATTATAGCACAACGCGGAGGGAAGGGAAGGGGGGGCTCTCCGGTGCGGAAACGCTCGCGTAAAGCCCTGGATATGGGGCAGTAAGACGGAATCTTCCGGACGGCCTTTTTGGAATTCAGATGCCCAGTTCCCCCGCGCGGGGCCGAAGCGCCTCGAGGCATGAGCGGATGTGCTCCTCCAGGGGGACGCCGAGGGATTCGGCCCCCCCCGTGATGCAATCGCGGTCCACGCTTCGGGCGAAGGCCTTCTCCTTCATCCGCTTGAGGATAAAAGGCACCTCCACGTCGGCCAACTTCCTGGACGGCTTGATGAGGGCGCAGGCGACCAAAAACCCGGAGAGTTCGTCCACCGCGTAGAGGGCCTTCCGCATGGGGGTGTCCCGCGGGATGTCCATGTAATCGGCGTGGGAGCCGATGGCCAGGGCCAGTTCCTCCGCCCAACCGCGCTCCCGTAGGATCCGGAGCCCGGCGTGGAGGTGGGTCTCGGGGGTGGGATTCTGCTCGTAGTCGAAGTCGTGGAGAAGGCCCGCCACCTCCCATCGGCCGGCGTCCTCGCCGGCCCTCTGGGCGAAGGCGCGCATGAGGATGGCCACGGCCCTGGCGTGGAGGAGGAGGCGGGGGTTCTGCGTGAACTCATGCAGGAGGGCCTCGGCCTCCTCCAGGGTCGGCCACCGGTCACTCATCCGACCCCTCCTTGATGTGGGTGGCGGTGACCGAGGTTTTGATGCCGCCGCGGACGGTGAAGTCGGCGTGGATCTCCAGGAAATGCGGTTCGAGGGCGGTGACGAGGTCCTTGAGGATGCGGTTGGTGAGGTCCTCGTAGAACCCCCCCTCGTTCCGGTAGGACCAGAGGTAGGCCTTGAGCGACTTCAATTCCACGCACTTGCGGGCGGGCACATAGGTGATGCGCAGGACGGCGAAATCGGGCTGGCCCGTGAGGGGGCAGAGGGAGGTGAACTCGGGGCACTCCATCTCCACCTGATACTCCGTGTCGGGATGGGGGTTGTCGAAAACCTCCAGGTCCTTGCGGGGGGTCAGCGGCATATCAGATCTCCTTGAACGCGATGGAGAGCGCGCGGGTGGCGGGGTCCAGGGTCAGGACGACGGCGTAGTCGCGCCCCGGCCGGAACGCGTGGCGGGCGGAGGCGTGGGCGGTGTACTTGCCCTCCGAATCCACGATCCACACTTTCAGTTCATGCTCCCCCGCGCCCACGGCAATCGGCGCCTCCAGCGCGCCCGGGACGAACTCCTTGCCCATGAACCCCTTCTTCCGGTAGAAATTGAACTCCCGGCGGAGGACCTGCGCGTTGTCCAGGTTGACCGTGACGATCCCCCGCGGCACCGGGCTGGCGAAGATCACGCGGGCCGCGGGAGGGGCGGTGGAGGCCGGTTCCGGGTCCGACTCCGGGGCGGGGGCGGGGATGGCGACGGGGATGGGGGTGGGGGGGACCGGCGAGGGGGCCGGCGCCACGGCCTTGCGCGGGCTCGGCTTGACCTCGAGTTTGCTCAGGTACTCCCCGGCCTCGGCGTTCGCCGGGTCCACATCCAGGGCCGACAGGAAGAATTCCCGGGCCGCGCGGAAGTCCCGCCGGTTGAACGCCTCCTCGCCGTTCTGGAGGTAGAACTTCAAGCGGGCGGCCGCCCCCAGGGCCTGGAGCTCGGCCTCCTGCTCGGCCAGTGCGCGCTTGACGAGGGCCCGCAGCGCGGGGGAATCGGGGACCTGGAGGAGGACCCCTTGGAACCGTTCCAGGGCCCCGGCGAAATCGCGATGCTCCATCAGCGTCACCCCCCTCTGCATCGTCTGGCGCCACTCCACGGCCGGCGCCTCCCGCTGGGGGACCGTTGGAACCGCCTGCATGCGGACCCTGACGAAGAGGACGCCGAGAAGGAGGCCGCAGAGGAGCATCCAGACCGCCACGACGGCGAGGACCCATCGGAAGTAGATCTCGTAGGACAAGAACTCCAGCCCCTTGCGCGCGGATAGCCAGCGGATGAGGCGCCGGCGGAGGGAAGCGCGCGGGCTCCGGGACGGAGCGGCAGGCGGGGGCGGCGCCTCCGGCGCCCCTTCGGGCCATTCGGCCGACTCTGCGGGCACGGGTGGAGGCGGGGCTGCCGTGGGACGGGAGGGCGGCGGCGTCTCCACGGCAACGGGCTGGGATTGCGGTCGGGGGGCCTTGGGCGCCGGAATGGGCGGCACGGGAGGGGAGGTGGGTCGGGGTCCGGGCGGGACCGCGGGAGGCCGCGCCGGGAGTTCGGGTTCCGTCGCCCGGGGTTTCGGCGCCGGGATGGGCGGTGGAAGGGCCGGCGTGGTGGGGCGCGCCGCCTCCGGCAGGGGAGGGGCGGGAGGGGGGCCGGGCACGATGGCCACGGCCTGGGTCTTCCCCTCGTCGGAGGCCCTTTCGGGGAGAGGCATCATCGCGGTCCGGCCCTCGTCTCCGGCAGGGGGGGAGACGAACGCGGGGATCGGGATCATCGCCGTCTTCGCCTCGTCCGTCGGGGGTTGGGCGGGGCTGGCCGGCGGGGCCGGCGGCGTGGATACCGCGACCGTCGCATCTCCGGTCCCGCCCTTGGGGGCCTTGAAGGTCTGGCCGAGGTAGGCGTGGAGGTCCGCGGCCATGGCCAGGGCGTCCTGGTAGCGTTCCGACGGGTCCTTGGCGAGGGCTTTCTCCAGAATGGGGGCGAAGGCGGGGGGGGCCTCCGGAAGGGCTTCGGCGATGGGGGTGGGCGGGTCGTAGGCGATGCGGTGGGAAACCTGGGTCATGTTGTCCCCCGGGAAGGGTTTCAACCGGGTCAACAGCTCGTAGAAGACGATCCCCAGGGAGAAGATGTCGCTCCGGCCGTCCACGGGATTGCCGAGGACCTGCTCCGGCGACATGTAGGAAGGGGTCCCCAGGTACTGTCCGTCGGTGGTGAGGTGGGAGGCGGGGACCTTCGCGATGCCGAAGTCGGTGATTTTGACGTCGCCCTTCTCGTTGATGATGATGTTGGCGGGCTTGATGTCGCGGTGGACGATCCCGTGGCTGTGGGCGTAGCCGATGGCGGCGGCGACGCGGGCGATGATGGCGGCGGTGTCCCTGAAGCCCAGCTTCACCCCCTCCTTGACGATCTCCTTCACGTTCCGGCCGGGGATGTACTCCATGGCGATGAAGTGCATTTCCGACTCGGCGTCGAACCCCGCGTCATGGATGGTGACGATGCCCGGGTGGGAGAGGCGGCCCGCCGCCCGCGCCTCCTGGTAGAAGCGCTGGACGAACTCGCTGCTCTCCCTGGCCTCCAAAAGGCCCATCAGGCGGATGGTCTTGATGGCCAGTTGGCGGTCGATGACGGGGTCCCGGGCGAGATAAACCACGCCCATGGCCCCGCGGCCGATCTCCCGGATGATCTCATACCGGCCGATCTTCTTCACGCACCTATTTTACCCCGCGGGCGGGGGGAAGTCAAAGAAGCCGGTGGGCGGAAGCCGGAAGCCGGTAGTCCGTAGACCGCAGTCCGTAGACCGTAGTCCGTAGTCCGTAGCCCGTAGGGGAGGATTACCCCCATCTCGTCCCCCCGGCTTATCCTCCCGCATCTGGCAAGGCGGAAGACGAGAGACGAAAGACGAAAGACGAAAGACGAAAGACGGGAGACGATGTTTGTGCCGAACCGGGACATTGATGGGGTGGGGGCACCTGAAACCTGAAACTTGAAACGGTTTGATGCCGGGCGGGTGGAACTCGAAACTCAAAACTATAGACTCGAAACTGCTTCTATCCCTGCCCCCAGATCAAGTATCCCCAATTGATCAGAGGCAGCGCCACCAGCAATATCCGCGCCGCGATCTTTTCGCGCCGGGAGAGGATGAACTCCATCTCGTTCCGGCCGATCACCTCCACGGCAAGGGAGAGCAGAAACCACCCGGCGAACAGGGCGATGCCCAGGACGACGAGGGGGTTGTGGAGGAACGCCTCCAGTACATCGCCGCGGAAGAGGTCGCGGATGGCCCGGCTCCCCCCGCAGGAGGGGCAGGGCCATCCGGTCCAGTCGCGGAACCGGCATCCCGACAGAAGGGCCGGAAAGCGGGGCTGAAGAAGATAAAAGGCCGGCAGGGCGACGAGCCCCACCAGCCCGAAAACGAACCCCAGGGGAAAAGGGTCTTTGGTTTTGGTCAGGACCAGCCGCAACGCGTTAGTTCGCCCCTTGCATCATCCCCATGATCCCCGCGGTCATCATGGCGCCGGCCGCGACACAGCAGATGCCGATGAGGATGACCCACACCAGGGGGGCCATGACGGCCTTCCAGGTCTCGCATTTATGGCCCTGCTTGAGGCCGATGATGAGGAGGACGAGGCCCCAGATGCCGCCGATGAGGCCCCCGCAGAAGGGGATGATGTTAAGGAGGTTGGCGGTGATGGCATAGGCGGCCGCCTTGAAGGTGACCTCGAAGCCCGCCTCCCCGTCGCCGAAGACCATGGCCGCCAGGTGGACGAGGCCCGACCAGATGAAGAGGACGATGACCATCCACAGGGGGGCCAGGAGGAAGGTGAAGACGAACTGAAAGCCCGTGCCCATCATCATGCCCGACATGGCCCCCATCCCCTGCGCCTGCTTCATGAACGGCATCAGGGGGACGTTGATGAGGGAGGACCACAGGAAGGAGAAGAACCCGGCGATCCACGCGATGATGACGACATAGAGGATGGGGCTGAGCCAGTCGTCGTCCTTGCGGACCTTCTGGTAGAACTCCGCCGGCCTGGTGAAGACCTCTATGACGGTGTTCTTGAACGCCTCGAAAAACCCCAGGGTGTCCCGCTGTTTCCAGGGAATCTCCCCCGCCGGGGCCGCCGCCGGCATCCCGCCAAGGATGGGGGCGTCCACGGGACTGCCGCACTGCGGACAATGGAGACCGCCGTCGGGGATCTGGTTGAATCCACACTTATTGCAGGTGATCATGGTTCCTCCTTGCAGAAAAGGATACCCCATGTTATAGCACAGGAAGGGGGGGGGCGCAACCGCTGGAAGCGCCTCACTCCCCACCCGGCAGTCGGCAGGCCGCACCCGGCAGCCGGAAACCGGAAGCCCCAAAACCGCAGAGCAAAGGGTGAGGCCGGATGAGTCATGGCCACGAGGGGTGGCGTCCCCCCTGTGTAAGGGGGGATAGAGGGGGATTTGGAATCAACCTCTTCCCGCCGCCCAAATCTCCCCTTGCCCCTGATTATCAAGGAGGGGCACCGCCACCCATGAACTTGATGATTGCCGTTTCGCAGGGGCGGATTGCCCTCGTCTTGTACCCCAGAACAGATCCGCCCGCATAAAATATGGTTCCACGGGAGGGTCTGCACTAGGGCTCAAGACGCGGGCAACCCTCCCCTACAAATCATATGCCATTTGGCAGTGGGCAGTGGATAGTGGGCAGTCTGCAGTCGGCAGTGAACCGCGGGTGGCATTCACCCCGTTGGCTGGCAACTGATAACCGGCAACTAACAACTGCCAACTAATAACTGCCAACTGATGGCTGCCAACTGATGACTGGCAACTGCCCAACTGTCGCCTGTCCCTACGGCGGGGCGACGGGGCGGCAGTGCCGGCACTCGTCGGGGTCGGGGGCGGTGGTGAAGGACCAGACGGGCGAAGAGGTGGCTCCGCAGGCGTTGTGGGCCTCCACCCGCCAGGTGTAGGTCGTCCCCGGGGCCAGGCCGTGGAGATCAAAATAGGTTTGGAGAAGGCCGCCCTGATGGCATGGTGGGTCGGGCTCGGGGCCGAAATAGAGGTCGTAGGAGGCGGCATGATTGGGGTGGGGGGCCGTCCCGGCCGTCTGCCACTCCAGGGTGATGTTCAGCGGCGCCATCTCGGCCTTGTCGGGGGGGGCGATTAAGGAAAACGCCGGCGGCGCCGCGACGCACCCGCTGGTGAAGATGATCTGCTGGTAATCAGCTAATTTGAATTCGTTCACCCAGGCGTGAATATCCGTCGCGCAGTCGGACAAAGGGGCGCGGAGCATCCGGGTGCAGCGTCCAACAAAGAATGTCAC
>DCUZ01000117.1:0-21316 GCA_002327305.1 Holophagales bacterium UBA2201
GTCTAGATAAAGGCCAAAGACGAGGGGCTTCGGGGAAGCCCCAGTTGGCGCACTCGCCGCCGACGTAGGCGACGGCGGTGGTGGAACCATTGCAGGTGGAGATGTCGTAGGTCGCTCCGGCGAAGGTGCGCGGCAGGTGGGACCAGGAGCCGTTGGCCACGATGTCGGGCTTGGACATGCCCCAGGCGGCGGGCCCCTTGGAGCTCCAGAAGGCGACCTCGCCCTGCTGGTCGTCGCGGTCGAGGAAGAGGTGCTCGGCGGCGCCGACGGAAAGGGAGTTCTTGGAGACGGCGTTGCCGCCGGAGGTGCCGTAGCCGTAGGGGTTCCAGCCGCAGGAGGAGGACCCCTTGGCGCTGACGTCGAAGTTGCCCTGGTTGCCGGAGGAGTTGACCAGGAGGGCGTTGAGGCGCAGGGTGCTCCCCGTGATGAACTGGTCGCCTAAGACGGCGTTGCCGGAATAGGCCGAGAACGAGCTCCCGAAGGTGGGCAGGTCGAGGCTGCCGAAACAGCCGGTGCTGTAACTGCAGGTGCTGGGGACCGGGCCCCAGGAGTTGTTGATGATGCGGGCGTTCTGGGTGTAGAGGGTGGGCCAGTCGTTGGTGGGGCTGATGCAGAAATACCGGCAGTTGCCGTCGCCGCCGCCCCGGAGGACGGCCAGCCGCGCCTGGGGGGCGCTCCCGGCGAAGGCGTAGTAGTATTCCTCGTCGGTGGGGGCCAGGCCGCGGCCCAGTTCGGAGAGGCGGCCGGAACCGGCGGCCGCCCCGGCGCCGGCGGTGCCGTGGCCGCACACGTCGGTGGTCTGGCAGTTGCATGCGGTCGGGCCCGCCCCGCCGCATCCGGCCGCGTTGGCGGCGTAGACGATCTTGTTGACCTGGCTCCCGCCGTCGTAGTGGCTGAAATCCAGGCTCCCGATCGAGGAGGTGCTGCCCGTGTCCACGCCGGTGTCGAGGTAGCCGATGATCTGCCCCTTGCCGGTTAGGTTGCGGCCCAAACTGTTGCGGTACTGGCTCCAGGCGCGGTTGGAGCGCATCTGCCTGGCCTGGGAGTAGTTGTGCAGTTCGTTGGGGGCGCGGTGATCCATGTGGTCCACATCCGGGATCTGGAGGATGGAGGCGACCTGCTCGGGGAGGACGTAGGCCTGGAGGATGGTCCCGGAGTTGGAGTCGTTATAATTCTCGATGTCGTACCGGAGCCCCAGGCGGTCGAGCTCCCACAGGGCCGGTCCGGGGTCCACCCCCGGGAAGATTCGGATCTCCGCCCAGAACTCCTGGCCGATGGCCGCGGTGAACTCGTTGAGTTTGTAGGCCGGATGGTGGGCGCCGACCCAGCGGACGAACGGCAGGGTCAGGAGGACGGAGGGGTCCCGCTCCGAACGGACGATGAAGGCGTAGTTGGCGATGTAGTTGACGAAATCGAAGCCCTTGGAGGCCACGGCATCCTTCCATTCCTGGAGGATGGGGCCGGTGAACTGGATGAGGAAATAGTTCGTTCCCATGCTCCGCTTGGCGGTGAGCCGGGGGTCGAGGGGGGGCTCGCCGAAGCGGGTGTCGAAGGAGACCATTCGGAAGAGGATGGCCGTCGGCGAACCGGGATCGGCGGCCTCGGGGCCCGGAAGGGTCCAGCCGTTGGGATTGGAGAGGTCCATGGGGGGCGGCAGGTCGGCCCGGCCGCGGACCCCGGGGGCGAAGCGGTCATAGAGGGAGCGCTGGACGTCGCCGAGGCCCGATCCGGCGTCGTCGCCGACGATGAGGGGGCGGGGAGCGGCGAGGTCTGCTCTGCCCTGGAACGGCGACCTCAGCAGATTGAGCAGTTTGGCATCGGATCCGCACCGGGGTTTTGGGGCCGGTGACGCGGCGAGGCCGGGACCGCTTTCCGCGGTCTTTTCGCTCAACCACGACCAGACATGGGGGGAGGCCGAGGACCGGGCCTCCAAAGCCGCCTGCAAAACCCCGTCTGTCGCGGCGGGCGCTGAGGCCACAACGACGAACAACGCTAAAACACACAGGATGAAACGGACACTTTTCATGCAACCCTCCTTAAAAAGTCGATGCAAGGATCCGAAGATGAAGTTCGGATGCGCACGTTGAACAGTATTCACAAAATGATGAGGTTGTCCACAAGCAATTACTCCTTGCAAAAGCTATGCCATTTCAAGCATATGGAAAAAGTCATTAATTGTCAGTCCTTTGCGTATTTTGCCTCGGCCAATGAAAACGGATGCCCTGGCACTTATCGTTACGCTTTTGGAAATGCGGCGCCCTATTCAAGGGGTTTGAGGGGAATCCAATAGCATAAAGCCGCAGGTCGGAGGACCTGCGCTACATCCCGGAATGTGGGGTCCGTTTTGTGTAGGGCCGACTCTCCAGTCGGCCGGTCCAATAGCATGGAGCCGCAGGTGGGAGGACCTGCGCTGCGTCCGTTTTTCCGTCATCGGGGCCGCAGGAGGGCCGGCAAGGCGTCCAGCGCCCCCACGGAATCCCGGCAGGTCCGGCTTCCGTCGAAGATGGCGGTCAGCCCCTGCCGGACCCGGGGGAGGACCATGAATCGCTTCATCAACGGGGCGGGGAGGGCATAGAAGAACGCCCGCATCCGGGCCGCGGCCCGGAACTCGGGGGCCATCTCCCGCTCGAACCAGGCCGCATACCCGGTTCCGTTCAGAATGGATTCCGCTGCCTGCCTTCCCGTCAATATGGCATAGCGGATCCCCTCTCCCAGGGCGGGGTGGACGGCCCCGGCGGCGTCCCCCGCCAGCAGGACCCGCCCGTCCCACCCCTCCACCGCGCTCATTTCCATCGGCGCCGGCCAGAGGCGCGCCGGGGCCGGGGCCGCTCCCCGGCCGAGGGCGGCACAAAAACGGTCGAGCGTTCCCCTCAGCCCCCCGCGCCGCATCGAGCAGACGCCGACGGACGCCCCGTCCGGCCGGGGGAAGGCCCAGGCGTACCCCCGCTCGCCGAAGGAAAAATCGAAAAGCGGACGGGCCGCGACGGGATCCGGCATGACCGCGTCCATCGCCCACGCCATCGCCCCGGGCCGGGCGCCCACCTTGCGGGCCGTCCAGGAGACCGCGCCATCGCATCCGACCAGCCGCCGAGCCGTCACCCATTCGCCGCGCACCCGCAGGCGAACGCCTTCGCCGGAGGGTTCCAGCGCGTCCGCCACCGCCCCGGGGCGGAACTCCGCCCCGGCCCGGACGGCCTCGTCGAGGAGCCAGGCGTCGAAGTCGGCGCGCCGGACCACGCACCCGGAGCCGGGCGCGTCGAGCCCGATTGCCCAGCGGCGGCCCCAGCGCAGGTCGGTGCCATAAATGGGGACGGAGGGGACGCCGGCAGGCAGGGGGCCGGGCAACACTGGGAAGACGCGGGCCGACACGGCCCCCCCGCAGGGCTTGTCCCTCGGAAACGCCTTTCGGTCGAGGAGGAGGACCCGGGCGCCCCCCAGGGCCAGCGTCCTGGCCGCGGCGGAGCCGGCGGGGCCGGCGCCGACGACAACGGCGTCCCAACTCATGGCCGGAGTATTCTACCTCTCTGTCCCGGCCGGCGTGAGTCGAAGCACCGATCCCGCCCGTGGACCGTTTGAAGCTGGTTTCCATGGGCGGCGATCGCGCTCAGAACTTGACCCTTTGCCCATTTCTCAAATCCTCAAGCGGATAGGACCTCCCCCGCCAAACGATCCCGCCCCGCCGCCGGCATTTCCAGGCCGACCGCAGGGCGGCGAAGGAGATCGCCACGATGCCCAGAGGAATGAGGAACGCCGCGCCGGAGGTGTCCCGGGTGACGCGGCTTTGGACGATCGCCTGCGCGGCCAGGAACGCCGCCGGGACCGCCGCGCCCAGCCATAGAAAAGGGATCCCCCACGGGAAAAGGGCCAACAACGGGGCCATCAGGAAGCTCCAGACGACGCCTTGGGTGAAGAGGAGGCGCGCATAGCTGTACCGATCCATGGAGAAGGCGTTCTTCTCCAGCCCCCGGATCATGTCACCCGGCGTCTCGTACCATCGGACGCTCACGTGCTCGGAGGCCAGGTAGAAGCCCTGCCGGGCGCCGTGATTCTTCATCATGATCCCGAGGCCGAGATCGTCGGCCACTTCCATTTTCAACCACTCGAACCCCGGCGTCCGATTGAAGGCGGACCGCCGCACCAGGTTGAAGGCCCCGGCCCCGGCGAAGGCACGCCGGCTCCCCTTCTCGATGCGCACGGCGTCCGTGAACAGGAGAAACCAGAGGAAGAAGGCGTGCAGGAGCATAGTATGGACGAAGGTGTCGGAAGGCACATCGGGCATGAGCGCCAGGTGGTCCAGTCCGCGCTCTTCGCACAGGGAGATGGCCAGCCGCAGAGCCCCCGGGGCGAAATGAACGTCGGCGTCGGTGAACAGGACCCATTCGCCCGAGGTGGACCGGACCCCGAGGTCGAGTGCGTGGACCTTGCCGAGCCACTCTTCGGGCAGGTCGGCATTATGGACCACCTTCAAACGGGGGTCCTCAGAGGCGAGGCGGTCGGCGACGGCCCCGGTGCCGTCACCGGACCGGTCGTCCACCAGGATGACTTCCAGGCCGGGGTAATCCTGACCCAACAGCGAACGCATGGCCGGCTCGATGGTCCCGACCTCGTCCCGCGCCGCGATGACGACGCAGAGACGCGGCCAGGAGGGGGGCTCGGGGGGATATTGCCGCTCCAGCCGCTTCACCTGGAACAGATGGACGATGCCACCTCCCAGGAAGATCACCCAGAAGAGGGCCGCGCAGCCGCATAGGAAGACCAAAACCCACTCCAGCGGACTCACGCATGCATTGTATCACCTGCGCACGCCCTCCCAACCCGAAGCTGGAAGCCTGAAGTTGGAAGCCGAAAATGGCGCTCTGTCTCTATCTTCGGGCTTCGGAGTTCCGGCTTCCGGCTTCGACCCCTACGGGCACTCCCCTCCCATCTGTCCGGTGATGGGGCAACCGGCGGTGTTGGAACCCTGGGGCCGGCCGAACCCCAGGTCCCCCTCGATGCCGGCGGTTCAACCGGCATTCAGGATGATGGGGGCGTCGAAGGGGATGGGGTCTTCGCGGGCCACAATTTACCCCCGGCCCAGAGGAAGAGTACACCCCAGAAGAGCAGGGCCGCCAGCCGGAATCCCGCTCGCCAGGCCGTCTCCGCAACATCGTTGAACGGCAAATGGCGTAAGGCCTGCCCCTTGGCGACCTCGTAGGGGATGACCAGCAGGGAGCAGAGGTACACGATCGTTTTCAGGCCGGAATAGAACTGGAGCACCCACGCGGGGGTGATGCGTTCGGTCAGCATGCCCATCGTTGGCCTCCTGTACGGAGTTCAGCGTCGTGGGGTCAGATCCGCTCCGGCTCCGGTACGGTGCGGTCCGAGACGGCGTCGCCGGTGTTGAGGGTGCCGGCGGGCTCGAAGACGAGGACCTGGACCTCCTGTTCCGCGAAGGATTTATGCTCCACGCCCCGCGGGACGATGATGAATTCCCCCTCCTCCACCCACTCGGAGCCGTCGCGCCGGTCCAGGCGGAACCGCCCCTTGAAGACGAGGAACAGTTCGTCCTCCCCCTCGTGCCGGTGCCAGAGGAAGTCCCCCCGGAACTTGACCAGCTTCACCTGCTGGCCGTTCAATTCCCCCACGATGCGGGGGTGCCAGTGGTCGGTGAAGAGGGCGAACTTATCGGAGAGATTGACTTTTTCCATGGCCGCCTCCTGCGCATCCTGGTCCCGTGGCTTCATCCCTCGGGCGGGATCCCGATGCCGCTCCCGCGGGGTAAAACAAACCCGCCCCCGTTTCCGGGGGCGGGGCTATGGCGTTACCAGGGGCGACGACCACCGCCGCCGCGACCTCCACGGCCGCCACCGCCGCCGGGCCGTCCACCGCGGTCCTCCTTCGGCCGGGCCTCGTTGACGGTGAGATTCCGTCCCTTGATGGCCTTGCCGTTGAGACCGTTGATGGCCGCAGTGGCCTCGGGTCCGTTGGGCATCTCGACGAAGCCGAAGCCTCTCGATTCGCCGCTGTACTTGTCGGTGATGATGGCGACGGAAGCGATCTCGCCGAAGGCCTCGAAGGCCTCCTTCAGTTCCCCTTCCGAGACATCACGGGACAGGTTTCCTACGTAAATCTTCATGGGCCGCTCCTTAGAGTGAGATGGGCAAAGCGGCCGATCGAAACCGACGTCCGACTATGCCTCCAATAAGGATCATACGCCGATTCGGGAAAAAATGCAAATCGGGGGTCGCCGGTGCCTTTGCGCTCGTTGCCCTGCGGTGCCATCAGCTGGGTGTACGCTCCGACATCGCTTTCGGTATCCGCGTCCCTTTTCCGCGGCAACCGCGGCGACCCTACGGATGGGGGGCGTCCCCCCGCGGTGACGGGCGGGGGTCCCGCTCCGGCGGAACCGTCCGGAAATCGCAACGCTCCAGCACCCGCCCCTCCCCCTCCCACAACTCCAGCGGCTCTTCCCAGATCGCGAACGGCTCCCCTTCCCGTACCTCCAGTTCAACGGGCCGCACCTCCACCTCCACCGGCCCCAGCCACCACCCCTCCGGGTCCACCTCCCGCATCCCGCACCCCCGAAGCCCCTCTCCCGGCTCAAGAACGGCCAGGTTGAGATTGGGCTTCTCCAGCCCCGAGAGCGCCACCCGTCCGTCTGGAAGGAGAGCCAGGCGCTCTGGCCGGTAATATCCGCCTCCCACGCTCGTCAGGCTCCACACCCGTTGCACTATTCCTTGAGTCGAAAACCGCATCAACCCATGATGTCCAGCATCTCCATCTGTGATGAATCCAACTCCCCACAACCCCGACCAAGCACTATGACGGATTGCATTGATCCCGTTCTCTCCATCCGCTTGATACAATTGACCCCATCGTGCCTGTTCATCCGGCCCCACCTCGGCCAACAAGGAATATGTTTTTGCGGATTGATGCCTTGCAAAGAATAGATTCAAAATCAATCCGCCGTCGGGCAGGTCTTGAATCGTTCTAACCTGGCCATAATGCGAAACCCCCTCCATGGAATACCGTGGCCTAATTGCAAAGGCCTCCAGCACTTGCCCAAACGCGTCCAGTTTCGCCACCAGTCCCTCATCGCGCCCGTCAAACCAGCCAAATCCTGCCCAAACCGATCCCGTTGCCCCTTCCACCAGCGTTTCTATCCTCAACTGATGCTCCTCGGTCTGTGGCATGACATAATATCTTCTCACGGCTTCCCCCCCCCGCGAAATCACCATGATCCAATTGTGAGCGCCCCAATAGGCATTGTCTGATGTCGCCAGCAATGCCCCAAAGGGCGAAGCTCCTCCCCCCCACTTCCATGCTCGCACCACCCGACCTTGGCTGTCCAACTGGGTCAAGACGGAATCCAAGTAATTTGCTTCAAGGTTGTTTGCCATTATGAGCAGCTGACCGGATCCCCCATATGCCAAGGGGCACCACTGAAGGTTGAAGTGGGGCTTGTCAAGCTGGTAAGGCAGGACCTTATGCACCAGTATCTCTCCCATGGATCCAATTTTATATAAGTCGTTTACTCCTGCCACCCACACCCCCTCATCCGCAGGGACTACCTGATCAACTTGATATAGCGGATAAGGATTTGTTAGGGGCAGTGTGACCTGCCACCCCTCCCCGGCCAGAAGGGAAACGGGCAGCAGGAAACTAATCCACCACACGGATTTTGACGCGGACACACTTGTCCTCCTTCTTGCATTTCTTGGGCTTTTTCACCTTATCCTTGTCGTCCTTGATCTTGTCATAGGCCCGCAGGACCACCTGCACATCCACCGTGTCACCAGGGTCGAAATAACCGTCCAGCAGATAAAGCACCCGCCCCTCCGTATCCACCATCAGCCCGGGAAGGTCCGCTTCCTCGGAACTACACTCCACCTTGTTCTTGTTCTTCTCATGGCAGGCCACGGCCAAGAGCATCACATCATACCCCTCCTCCTGCCCCCCCACCACCCGAAGGTCCTGGTACCCCACCTCGTGCATCAGGTTCCACGAAGCCAGAATGTCCGCATCCACCGCCCCGTCGCCGTCTTGGTCCACATAGGCGCGCTCCCAGGTGGCGATGAGCCCCTTGAAGAACGGCGGCTTGATGGGATAGGGAAGGGGAGGGCACCCCGCCGCCGGCTCCACCACCGCGAATTTGATCGAGGCCTGATCATAATTATTGTAGTCGCCGCCTGGAATATGGGAGTAGGCCAGGTAATACCAGGGGCGGGCACAATAATCTACGCCGCCTCGATAGAAAGTGGGAGAACTGAGTCCATACTCTTTTGGTAATAGGCCAGTAATGGCTTCGAAATCTTGCAATGAGTTTCCTGCTTCAAAAAATATTCCATCAGCTGAGATTCTTGTAACAAGATCTTTATAATCAGGAGAAGAGATACCCAAAAGGGCAATAATATTACCGTTCGAGTCTTTGAATACATCGCCTAAGCTTAAATCGAGTACTTTTGTTGTGTAGTACTGACTCCAGTTATTCCATGACAGCACGTACCCGCCGCTATAGAGACTGGGGGGATCAGAAATAGAATCTTGTTGCGGTTGATCAACTGGCAGATTAACCCAAGCACATTGCTTTTGATCTTCGCTGTAATTACACATCTGCGCTTTTCCATCCTGAATGGATAAATAGGGGGAAAACGTACTTTTTTCGACGCGAACCAAAAAGATTGCAGGCCATCCAATTTGAGATAGCAGCGAAGGACAAATCCAGTTAATCTTGCCCGAATTAATCTGATCTCGTTGTGCCCAGACTTCAACGTAGAAATACATGTAGCTCTTATCGCCAAGCGATGCCCCCGGCATGTCTATCGCCGCCACCCGGGCAAACCCTCCATAGCAAAAGCAATCGGTGATGTTCTGCGTGGAGATCCGGAACAGGTTGATGGGTTGGCTCCATGGAGCCGTTGGACCGCTCCGGCTCTTGAATTGGATCAAACCGTTATAGATGTCCGCGCTCCCATGGCTGAACACCAGGAATTGCCGCCCCGCGCCGTCCTGGACCAGATCGGGGCCCGCAAACGCGTCTGTTCGATTGATGCCCAGGTCGCAAAGCGCGGTGGAGCGGTCGCACACGGGAAACTCCCACGCCTCCATCTTGTAGCCATCGGCCGGACTCTGGGCGTTGCCGGGGACAAATCTCCCGATGGTGTCGGCACACTCCCCCCAATAGGTGGTCTTTATTTTGGATTGTGCCCAGACCCGAAACGCGCCGCCGGGACACTGATTTACATTGCCGTCCAGACAGAGCAAGGTCGCATCGTAGGCCCAACCATTCTCCGGTTTGATCACTTCAGGCCTGGCCGCCACAACCTTGTATCCGGCACACAAGGCTATATTAGAGAGAGAGAGAGAGAGAGAGACTAAAAGAAATGAGTTGATTTTCATATAACACCTCTCGCGGACATACTACCGCTTGAAAATGACCGTTGTCAAGGGGCAGGCGGGCTGCGGCTGGTTTAACTTGATCTTATTAATCTGACATACACCCGCTCTGTGGGCCGCCCTGAAGGGCTATTCCCGCATGAAATCCCCCGCACCCCGGTCTTCATCTTCCGGCCTCTGAACCGCGGGAGGATCTACGGAGGGCACGAGACAAGGGCAATCCTCCCCTACGAACTACGGTCCACGGCCCTGCGCTCGGACCCGACGAGGGTACAAGTCGCCCGCTCAGGATGTCTCTCCCGCTCCATCTACGGACTACGGCCTACGGATTTGCGGCGACTTCCAGGAAATACCGGTGCACCCGGTCGTCGCCGGTCAGTTCGGGGTGGAAGGTCAGCGCCAGATGCCGCCCCATGCGCGCCATGACGGTCCGCCCGCGGTGCCGGGCCAGCACCTCCACCCCCTCCCCCGCCTTCAGGATCTTCGGCGCCCGGATGAAAACGGCCGGGAGAGGGCCGCCGCCGAGGGCATGGTCCTTCAGGTCGGTCTCGAACGAATCCAATTGCCGTCCGTAGGCGTTGCGCTCCACCGTCATCGGGAGGAGGCCGAGGGAGGGCTGGGGCGGGTGGGTCACTTCGGAGGCCATCAGGATGGCCCCCGCGCAGGTCCCCATGACGGGGCGGGTCCGGGCGAACCCGGCCAGGGGGCCCCACCACCGGTCCGCGTCGAAGAATTTCAGGAGCGTCGTGCTCTCCCCCCCGGGGATGATGAGGGCGCCGACCCGGCCCAGGTCGGCGGGGGTGCGCACTTCCACCCCCGGCCGGCCCAGGGCCGCCAGCACCGCCAGGTGGCGCTCGAAGTCCCCCTGGAGGGCCAAGACGCCGACGCGCTTCACGCCCCCGACCCCCGCGCGGCGAGAAGGCCGGAAAGCCTGAAAGCCAGAAGGCTCCCCCATCCGCTCAGCCCGATGGGTAACGCGCTGTTCATCCTCATCTCCATTGTTCGGCATTCGTCATATAAAGTGATCGCCGACATTAATTTATCGCCGTCTTTAAGCGTTCAGCTTTCCAGCTTTCCGGCCTTCCGGCGGCGGCCGCCAGGCCGCCCTACCACCCCCGCCCGGCCAGCTTGTCCTCCTCCGGCATGGTGGCGATGTCCAGCCCCGGCATGGCCTCGCCCAGGTCCTCGGAGATCTTGAGGAGTTTTTTATGGTCCTTGTAGTGGGTGACCGCCTGGACGACCGCGCGGGCCCGCTTCTCGGGATCGGTGGACTTGAAGATGCCGCTGCCGACGAAGACCGACTCGGCGCCCAGGATCATGCACAGGGCGGCGTCGGCCGGGGTGGCCACCCCGCCGGCGGCGAAGTTGGGGACGGGGAGGCGGCCGTTCTCGTGCACCCACCGGACCAGTTCGTAGGGGGCGCCCATGGCCTTGGCGGCGTGCATCAGTTCGTCGGGCCGCAGGACGGTGAGGCGGCGGATCTCGCCGTTGACGGCGCGCAGGTGGCGCACCGCCTCCACGATGTTGCCGCTCCCCGCCTCGCCCTTGGTGCGGATCATNNCCACGTTGCCCGTGCCCGCCTCCCCTTTGGTGCGGATCATGGCCGCCCCTTCGCCGATGCGGCGCAGCGCCTCGCCCAGGTTGCGGCAGCCGCAGACGAAGGGGACCTTGAAGGCGTGCTTGTCCACGTGGTTCTCCTCGTCGGCCGGGGTGAGGACCTCGGATTCGTCGATGTAGTCCACCTTCAGCGCCTCCAGCACCTGCGCCTCGGCGATGTGGCCGATGCGGCACTTGGCCATGACGGGGATGGAGACGGTCTCCTGGATCTCGCGGATCCTGGCCGGGGAGGCCATCCGGGCCACCCCGCCGTCCCGGCGGATGTCGGCCGGGACCCGCTCGAGGGCCATGACGGCGGCGGCGCCGGCGGCCTCGGCGATGGCGGCCTGCTCGGCGTTGGTGACGTCCATGATGACGCCCCCCTTGAGCATCTCGGCCAGGCCGACCTTCAGTTTGAACTCCTTGTCCAGGTGGTTGACGGGCATGGGGAACCTCCTATAGTGGGATGCGCATCGCCGGCGGGGCCGCGGGCCGGCCCCGGTGGCGGGCCAGCGCGGCGCCGAGGGCGCTTGCGAGGGTTTCCATTTCGGGTTCGGACGCGTGGGAGAAAACGGCCCGCAGGGCCTGGGGCGGAAAGGCCAGCGGGTAGAACAGGTCGCCCGGGGATACGCGGACGCCGCGCGATAGAAGATCGCGGCAGACAGCCCGGGCGGAGAGGCCGGGAAGGAGGGGAAGCCAGAGCGATGCGCTGGAGGGGGAGAGGATGAAGGGGGTCTTACCCGGGAGTTTCTCCCTCAGCAACCTTCGGAGGCGCGCTTCCTTGCGCTGTGCCTGCTTGTCGAACTTGACAAGGTAGGACGCGAAGTCGGGCGACTCGAGGAAGCGGTGGAGCGCCGCCTGGAGGATGACGGGGGCGTGAAGGTCGGACAGGATCTTGAGGCGGGCGCAGGCCCGCACCACTTCGACCGGCCCGGCGATCCAGCCCACGCGGAACCCGGGGAGCATCAGTTTGGAAAAACTCCCGAGGGTGATGACGCGCCCCACCGGGTCCAACTCGAAAAGCGTCCGCCGCTCCCCGGTGAGGATGTCGGCTGAGTCCTCCACGAGGCAGACCTGGTGCCGCGGGAGGAATTTCAGCACCCGTCGCCGGGCCTCCTCCCCCATCGTCAGCCCCGTGGGGTTCTGATGGGAGGGCTGGAGGTAGAGGAACTTGAACGGCGAGGCGGCGTGCAGGGCCAGGGCGGCCGGGTCGGGCCCCTCGTCCCCCAACGGCAGGGGGACCGCCTCGGCTTGATGGAGTCTGAGAAGCGGGAGCAACCCAGCATACGTCGGTGACTCCACCAATACCTTGGCGCCGGGGGAGAGCAGGAGTTGGCAGAGGAGCGAGAGCCCCTGCTGGGCGCCGTTGACCAGGAGGACCTGTTCCTCCTTCGTGCGAAGCCGTTCGGCGATCCAGGCGCGCAGGGGCTGATAGCCCATGGGGTCGGCGTACCCGGCCACCGCCTCCCCCTCCTCCTCGAGGGTGGTTTGCAGGATGGCCTGCATCTTCTTCATGGGGAAGAGCGATTCGTCGGGGCGCAGGAGGGTGAAGTCGAGGACCTCTCCCTCGCCGTCCCCCTCGTCGTCATAGGGGCGGGCCACCGCCCCCTCCACCCACGGCGCCAGGGTCAGCCCCGGCCGGATGGAGGAGACCCGGGTCCCGGAGCCGATAGTGGTCTCCACCGCTCCGAGGCTTTTCAGCTCGGCCAGGGCGGCCAGTACGGTGGAGCGGTCCACCCGGAACCGGACCGCCAGGTCCCGCGACGAGGGGAGGTTCCCCCCGGCGGGATAGGCACCGGAGGCGACCCCTTCCAGCACCGCCTCCACGATCCGGCGGTGTTTTGGGCTCGCTTTGGGAGTCTCAAGTGGTGGCAACCACTTTGGCATGAAGTAAATATAACATAACTCGCGCCCGGCCTACAAGGCCGGCAGACTATTCCGTATTGCTTCGCCTCCTTCGCCCCCTGTTGCAGGATATTCCGCAGAATAAGCGCTAATCCGTTGCTACAGGATTCGGGCGGGGGAACTTGAAATATCAACTCTGAAACTTGAAGCGCTGCCTGGCCTTTATTTCGGCATCGGCGGCAGGGTGAAGATGGTTGAATCACTTCCATCCCGGCGGTCATAGAGCCGGTATTCCCGCCCCTGCGGCCGGTCAATCTGATAGACCCATAGCGGATCGGACCGGGTTTCCAGCTTCTGGATGCCCTTCAACAGGGGCACGGCGGCCATCGAGGTGAGATCGAAGAGAATGGCGTCTTTCGCCGCTCCAGATCTCTTCATGAAAATGGGCCCATCACCACAGAATTCCAGGGCATCATTTGGTTGGATCTCAGGGTCGAGATATTCTTTGTATGGGACCGCGCCAATCTGAGAGTGGGTGCCCCATTCGTGAACCGTCCACTCATCTTCCCGGGCGTGGATGTAGCCCTTGTCGAAGCCTAGCAGAATGCCATCCGTGACTTCCACCCAATCCCAACCAGGGATCCCTTCTTTCGACCATATTCGAAGAATCGCCCATCCGGAAACACTGTGGATTATTCGCTTGGAATTCTTCTCCCTCTGCCAGTTGGAATAGCGCCAATACGAAAATAGCCTCGATTGTGGTGGATTGCTTTTCATCAGTGCCTTTTCCCAGAACTCCCACCTGTTGGAGTCCGTGTTATAGACGCTCAATGCCACGCGTTGCTTTGTTTCCTGGACCAGCACCAAATGATTGGAATCTATAAAGCGGAACCGATCTGATCCACTCTGCTTCGCATCAGCTTTGGACGAATATCCGGACGGATAGGGCACTTCATCCGGCTTGGCCCTCTCCGGATCGAATGCATAAATCCTATTTTGACCCGGAATCCAGAATTCCTCCTTGCCAGGTCGCCAGCTTCCTATATAAAAAGACAGTGTTCGCGCATTACAAAAATACGTGAGGCCCGGCCATTGGTGGCGCCTGCCATCTCTCCAGTCCATGGAACTCCACACGGACATCTTGTCATTAGGCCGATAGGCCGCATACCCAACCAATGGCTTATCTGGATGGACAAACGCAGTTGGGAACATTTCATACCATGCCCCAAGCGCATTGAACTCACCCGTTTTAGACGAAAATAGAAGCTCCCTGCCAGGAACTGCATATTTCATGTCAGAGCGGAGGATCGCTTTATCCCAAAACCGATAGATAAGGGGTCTTTCTACCTGCGGCTGTATCAGAAAATGTCCTTTGTCGAGGGGGCTTACGATAGCCGCCCGAAAATCGGAAGGATGGTCAATCGTATAGGCGCAGTAGCAAACGATGGATGCGACACCAAATGCAATGACCATAGCGAAGGGACCAATGAATGCCATCTGCCATGGTCTCTTCCATTCCGCTTGTCGCATCAAGAACAACGCCCCTACAAGCAGCTCGATCGAGCCAATCGTCAACACGATTATAATCGTCCCGATGCTCCCGTATGCAAGGACAAGAAGCAGCGGAAAGAAGAGGCCGGTGATGTAGATAAGAAAACCTGTCACAATGAACATTACTATTTCAAGAGCCGCTGGCCAGCCGGATCGTGCCCCCTTATAGCATCCATGCCAGAAACCAAAGCTTAGCAGGAAAAAATTAATAACAAACCCCAGAAGGAACCAAGCGTAATAATAATGTCGCGTCTCCGGACTGATCAGGTACAGAAATATGCTCCCCGACAATGTGAAGCAAATAATCAATACGATGCCACAGATGAGCTTGGATAGGAACACGTGGGTTACCGAAAGAGGAAATGACATTACAAGCGGGTATGATTCCTCTCGGTGAAGGCGCATCCCAAGAATGGCAGATAGGAGGGCGAGCCAGATCGCTCCGATGACAGCTGCCATCTGCGACAGATTCGCCAATGGCACATTGGTGTACTTCATTCCCACCCTCCATCCCATCAGAAGTACGAATAATCCCAAGATGGCAATAAGCAGAAGCATCAAATGGTGTTTGATTTCCTTACGCAGCATGGCCGTCCTCCGTCGCGAGCTTCAGATAGAGGTCCTCCAAGGAGGGCCGTCCTTCGGGTCCCGCGTGCTGCTCCTTCATCGCTTCGATCTCCCCTTGGGCGGTGACGCGCCCCTCGCGCAGGAAGATCACATGGGTGAGGAGACCCTCCACCTCGGCGGGCAGGTGGGTGGCGAAGAAGACCGTGACCTCCCTGGCGGCGAGTTCCTCCACCAGCGAACGATACAACGCATGACGGGTGTCCACGTCCAGCCCCAGGGTGGGATCGTCCAGCAGGAGGAGGTCCGCGTGGCGGGCGAGGGCCGTCTCCAGGGAGACGCGCCCCTGCTGGCCTCGGGAGAGCGATTGGAACCGGGCCTTCATGGGAATCCTGGCCGCCTCCAGCCGCTCCCTCGCCATGGCGGCGTCCCAGCCGGGAAAACAGCGGGCGTAGAAGGCCAGGAAATCCTGCACCCGCATCCATGGATAGATGAAGGGGTGCTCGGGGACGAAGGCCAGCCGCCGCTGGAGCGCCACGCGTTCCTTCCAGGGATCCATGCCCAGCACCCGGATCCGCCCTGAGTCGGGCTTGTAAAAGCCGTTGAGGAGGCTCATCAATGTGGTCTTTCCCGCCGCGTTCGGTCCCAGCAGGCCGCAGGCCATCCCTTGGGGGACCGATACGGTCAAACTTGGGAAGACGGGCCGGCGGGGGTAACCGAACCGGAGGCCCTCAATCTCAATCGCCATTCCCGACATTCTGCACCTCCTTGATGAGACGGATCGCTTCATCCACTCCGATGCCCAGCGTCTTCATTTTTTCCAATAGGAGCCGCGCCTCTTCCCTCGCCACGGCCCGCCGCCGTTTGGAACCCTCCGCCGAGGGGACCGCCGCCACGAAACACCCCTTCCCCTGCCACGTCTCCAGGTAGCCCTCCGCCTCCAGTTCGCGATAGACGCGCGCCATCGTGTTGGGATTGATGGTGAGCCGGGCCGCCAGAGTTCGGATGGGGGGGAGGGTCTCCCCGGGCCGCAAGTGCCCGGAAAGGATCCCCAGCTGAATCTGCTGTTTGAGCTGGGCGTAGAGGGGAAGCGCGGAGCGGTGGTCAATCTTGAATTGCATCACTTTACTAATAATATAGTACAATTTTCCGGATTGTCAAGACCTTCATCTCGAACGCAAAATCAGCAGGTTGGAGAACCTGCGCCACAACCCCCCCGGCGCACCCGGAATGTGGGGCCGACTCTCCAGTCGGCCGCTTGATCATCCAACGCCGCAGGTTGGAAAACCAGCGCCACATCTCCCCCGGCGCACCCGGAATGTGGGGCCGGCCCTCCAGTCGGCCGCTTGATCATCCAACGCCGCAGGTTGGAGAACCTGCGCCACATCTCCCCCGGCGCACCCGGAATGTGGGGCCGACTCTCCAGTCGGCCGCTTGATCATCCAACGCCGCAGGTTGGAAAACCAGCGCCACATCTCCCCCGGCGCACCCGGAATGTGGGGCCGGCCCTCCAGTCGGCCGCTTGATCATCCAACGCCGCAGGTTGGAGAACCTGCGCCACATCTCCCCCGGCGGACCCGGAATGTAGGGCCGGCCCTCCAGTCGGCCGGAGGGTCGGACAGCGCCCGGACTATTCGACGCCGGAACCCTTGCGGGGCATCGCCAGATAGACCCGCACGGTCGCATAGAGCAGCGGCAGGATGCCGGCGCCGATGAAGATGAGGTCGGAGGGCATCCTGAGCCACTCGACGAGATTCATGACCCCTCCCTGGAGGAACTCGGGACTGCGGGCGTACCAGTAGCCGTGGTCCAGCACCGCCTTCAACTGCCACACGCCCGCGGGGAAGAGGCTGGAGACCACCATCCCCAGCAGGCCGATGTTGAGCCCCCAGAAGGAGACCTTGATGGGCTTCTCCACCCGCGCCCACGACGCTTCGGTGGAGGCCTGCCGCAGGGTGAAGACGAGCAGGGCCAGGGCCAGCATCCCGAAGACCCCCATCATGGCGGCGTGGCCGTGGTTGGTCGTCAGCACCGTGCCCACTTCGAAGTAGGAAACGACGGGCATGTTGATGAGGAAGCCGAAGACGCCGGCGCCCAGGAAGTTCCAGAACCCCACGGCCATGAGGAAGTAAAAGGTCCACTTGTGGGGGACGGCGACGGGTTTGTCGCAGACATCGCAGTGGCCGCGGCTCAACTTGATGAAGTCGGCGGCGTCGAGGGTGAGCAGCGTGAGGGGCACCACCTCGAGGGCCGAGAAGACCGCCCCCAGGGCCATGGCGGCCGAGGACTGCCCCGTCCAATACCAGTGGTGGGCCGTCCCGATGATGCCGCCGCCCAGGTAGAGGATGGCATCGAGGTAGACCACTCTAAGGGCGGTGGTCACCCTGACCAGGCCGAGGAGATAGAACATCACCGCCACCATCACGGTGACGAAGAGTTCGAAGAACCCCTCGACCCAGAGGTGGATGATCCAGAACCGCCAGGTGTCCACCACGGAGAAGTGGGAGGCCGAATTGAAGAAGAGGGCCGGCAGGTAAAAGACGGGGATGGCCGCCGCGGCGTAGAGGAACAGCGAGGAGATCTCCTTGCGCTCGGGGATCTGGAAGGCGGGGCGGAGGGCGCGGAAGAGGAGGACGAGCCAGAGGACGAACCCCACGGCCAGGAGGACCTGCCACGCCCGCCCCAATTCCAGGTACTCCCACCCCTGGTGTCCCACCCAGAACCAGAGGTCGCCCAGGAGGCTGTTCAGCCCCAGGGCCTCGCCCAGCATGCTGCCCAGGGCCACCACGACCAGGGCGCCGAAAAGGAGGTGGACCCCCTTGGCCTGCCCTTTGGGTTCGCTCCCGCCCACCGCGGGGGCCAGGAGGAGGCCGCCCGCCAGGTAGGCGGTGGCGATCCAGAAGATGGCCAATTGGAGGTGCCAGGTGCGCAGAAGGTTGCTGGGGAGGAGGCCGGAGAGGTCCAGGCCGAAGAAGGAGCCGGGATCCACGCGGAAGTGGGCCGTGGCCGCCCCCAGGAGCGATTGCAGGAGGAACAGCGCGGCCACCACGACGAAATATTTGACCACCGCCCGCTGGCTGGGCGTCATCGTGCCCGGCAAAAGGGCGGGGTGGGCATGCCCCTCCACGCCCTTCCACCCCAGGTAGGCGAACTTGCCGAAGACGAAGAGGACGATGGCGGTGCCGCCGAGGAGGGCGACGATGGAGAGGGCGCTCCAGAGGACGGCGTCCCGCGAGGGGAGGTTGCCGGCGTCGGGGTCGTAGGGGAAGTTGGAGGTGTAGGAGTGGGCCTTGCCGGGCCGCTGGGCCGCGCTGGCCCAGGCGGCCCAGCCGAAGAAGGCCGTAAGATCCCGCAGTTCCTTGGGGTCGGTGATGTACTTGGCCGGGAGCCCCATGCTGGAATCGGGGGTGGCGAAATAGGCCGTCCATTTCTCCACCTGGCGGTCGAACGAACGGACCTCCGCTGCCGTAAGGGCGAGGGTGTCGGTCCCGGCGTCATACCGGTTCTCCTTAAGAAGGCGTCGCACCTCGCCGGCAATGGCTTCGTGCTCCTCTCCGGCCAGGGCATCAAAGGGCCTTCCGTGACGCTCGGCGGCCAGGTGGTCGCGGGCGTCGAGGACCAGGGTATGCAGGTAGTCCGCCGAGAAGTCGGGGCCCAGGTAGGCGCCGTGGCCCCACAGGGTCCCGTTGTCCATCAGGCCGTACTTGAGGAAGACCGCCTGCCCGGCCTGGATGTCGGCTTTGGTGAAGAGCGTTGAACCGTCGGGGGCGACGGCCCGGGCGGGGATGGGCGGCGCGTCCTTGTAACTCGCCACCGTCATCCCGATGAGCACCGAAAATCCGACGATCATGACCAGGATCACCGTGTTCTTCCACCAGGGGGAAAGGGGCTCCACAGACAACCTCCTCAGATTGAATTAACGGGACGGCGTCGAGGCCCCTCCCGCGAATCTCCTTGCCGTACGGGCCGGTTCCAGCGCCTTCAAGGGCGGTGGAAGGCCCCGCACCTCCCGGAACCGACGGCTTCAGTCACCCCTTTTTCGAAGGCCTCGGGTAAGACGGCCGCGATGAGGGCGGGATGGCGTCCTTCGGCGGCCAAGGGGCTCATGCCGGCTTCAGGGCCTTATCGAAGGCCGTCCACGCCTCTTCCGCGGCCGTTGCCGCGTCCATCGCCCCCCCGCTGAGGTGTCCCATCAGGACAGCCGATTGAAGCATGCCGACGAAAAGGCGTGCACAGGCCCGGGGGGGCAGGTCGCGCCTCAAACATCCGGCTTTCTGCCCCTCCTTGACGATGGCCTCGATGCCGTCCAGATATTCCATCAGGATGCCGTACAGTTTCGCCCTTTCGCTGGGGAACCGGCTTCCCAGTTCGTCCGAGAACACCAGGCGCGTCATCCCGGGGTTCTGCTTGAGGAGGATCAAGTGGCGGGCCAGCAACTGCCGCAACCGCCCGCACGGCTCGGACGAGGACTCGCGCACCGCCCGGATGTTGGCGCGGAGGTTTTCCCGGACCCGGTCCAGGATGATGCCGACGATCTGCATTTTGCCCTTGTAGTGGCGGTAGAGGGCGGAGGGGACCAGCCCTATCTGGCGGGCCAGGGCGGCCATGTTGAGCCCCTTGAGGCCGCTCTGCGCGATCAACGCCGTCGCGGCGGAAACGATCTGCTCCTGCCTGAACGCGGTCACCCGCTTTTCGGCGGTCATGCCCGGCTCCCCGGCAGGAGGTGGGGGAGATGCGGGATCATCAAAGTGAACAACCGTTCACATGGCGCCATTATTCCCGCCATCGACTCCCACGCCGGCCGGAGGGTCCGTGATAATCCGGAGCCGCAGGCGGCGGGACCTGCGCCACTCCGCGGAAAGGCAACATGCGGGAACGCGGGAATGCTCCCCCACCCGTCCGGTTGACGTGGTCTATCGGGTCATCGGGTCGTTGGATTGGAAATGGAGGGCCGACTCCCCCGCCGGCCCGACGATTCACAATAACCAATGCCGCAGATCCGAGGACCCGCGTCACATTCCGCTATAATATCCGCCATGAAGGACTTAACGCTCATCGTCGACTTGAAGGACCATATCGGCAAATCCGTACGGATGGGGGGCTGGGTGTATCATCTCCGCTCCTCGGGCAAACTGCGCTTCCTCGTCCTGCGGGACGGCACCGGCTATGTGCAGGCCGTCATCAGCAAGAAGGATGTCCCCGAAGAGGTGTGGACCCTGGCGGAGACCCTCACCTACGAGTCCAGCGTCGTCCTGGAGGGGACCGCCGTGGAGGACCCCCGCTCCCCCGGGAGTGTGGAACTGCAGTTAAAGGGCCTTGAACTGATCCACCTCAGCCCGGAGTACCCCATCCAGCCCAAGGAGCACGGGACGGAGTTCCTGATGGACCACCGCCACCTCTGGCTGCGCTCCAAGCGGCAGACGGCCATCCTGCGGGTGCGGGACGAGATCTGCAAGAGCATCCGCGACTTCTACTACGACCGCGGGTTCACCCTCATCGACAGCCCCATCCTCACCCCCACCTCCTGCGAGGGGGCCAGCACCCTCTTCGAGGTGAAGTATTTCGACGAATTGGCCTACCTCACCCAGTCGGGCCAGCTCTATATCGAGCCCGCGTGCATGGCCCTCGGCAAGGTCTACTGCTTCGGCCCCACCTTCAGGGCGGAGAAGTCCAAGACCCGCCGCCACCTCACCGAATTCTGGATGGTGGAGCCCGAGGTGGCGTTCGCCGACCTCGAGGACCTCCTCGTCCTTGCGCAGGACTTCGTGGCCTACATCGTCGGCCGCGTCCTGGAGCGGCGCAAGGAGGAGCTGAAGCACCTCGAACGCGACCTCTCCAAGCTGGAGCGCATCACCACCCCGTTCATCCGGATGACCTACGAGGAGGCGGCCGACTTCCTGCTGAGACCCGAGAACCAGGCCAGGATGAAGGAGGCCGAGGCCCCGCTGTTCACGCGGGGGAACGACTTCGGCGGGTTCGACGAGACCCTCCTGACGCAGGACGCCGAGCGCCCGGTCATGGTGACCCACTACCCCGCCGACATCAAGGCGTTCTACATGCAGCCCGACGAACAAGACCCGTCGAAGGCCAAGTGCGTGGACATGCTGGCGCCCGAGGGGTACGGCGAGATCATCGGCGGCTCGCAGAGGATCCACGACCACGACCTTCTTCTTCAGAGGATTCAGAAATGCGGCCTCCCGGTGGAGCCCCTGCAGTGGTACCTCGATATCCGCAAGTACGGCAGCGTCCCCCACTCCGGGTTCGGGATGGGGATCGAGCGGTGCGTGGCGTGGATCTGCGGCCTCCCGCATGTGCGGGAGACCATTCCTTATGCGCGGATGCTCAATCGGTTAAACCCTTAAAAACAGTTTCGAGTTGCGAGTTT
>DCUZ01000117.1:21362-22439 GCA_002327305.1 Holophagales bacterium UBA2201
ACCGCCCCAAAAACAGTTTCGAGTTCCGCACATTCGCTGAATGCGGTTATTGGATTGTTGAGCGTGAATTTATATGAGCTCAGGGATAGCTTGATGAATTAATGTGCCTCAGTTTTTAACTCGAAACTCGAAACTCTAAACCCGAAACTATGTTCTGACAGATCCCGCCCCCGCCATCGCTCTTAGGATGTGAATGCGCGTTTTGATCGGCGGGTGGGTCCCCATCCAGGCCGCCCAGCGCCCCTCCTTTTTATTGACGGCCAGGTTCATGGGATCGGCGATGAAGAGGTGGGCGGTCCCGCGCGAGGCCTTGTCCACCACCTTGTCGTAGTGGCCGGCGATCTTCTCCAGGGCGTTGGCCAGGGCCGTGGGGTTGCGGGTGAACTCCACCGAGGCGGCGTCGGCCATGTACTCGCGCGAACGGGAGACGGCCATGGCCATCAGGCGCGCGATCAGGGGCGAGAGGATGAGGAGGAGCAGGACCACGCCCATGGCGATCGCCTCGCCCCCGCCGGAACTGCGCCGCCGACTCCGCCCCAGCCCGCCATAGAAAACCATCCGTCGGCCCATATCGGCCAGGAGAACGATGGCGCCGAGGAGGGCCGCCACCACGGTCATGGTGAGGATGTCGCGGTTGCGGATGTGGCCGATCTCGTGGGCGATCACGCCCTGCAATTCCTCCCGGTCCATCGTCTCCAACAGGCCGGTGGTGACGGCGACGGAGGCGTGGGCCGCGTCGCGCCCGGTGGCGAAGGCGTTGGGGGAGGCCTCCTGGATGATGAACAGCTTCGGCGCGGGGAGGCCGGAGGCGATGGCCATCTCCTGTGCGATGTTCATGAACTGTTTCTCTTTGAGGTTGGAGGGGTCCGGCGGGCGGGCCCCCACCGAGGCGAGGACCATCTTGTCCCCCAGGGCCAGCGACACCCACCCGTGCAGTCCGCCGTAGGCCATCGCGCCGAAAGTGAACCAGGGGACGGCCCAGCCCGCGTAGCCGATGTCCAGCCCCAGGCCGATGAGGCCCAGGATGAGGATGAACCCGGCGATCAGCAGGATCGTGACGCGGCGGTTGTAGCGCTG
>DCUZ01000117.1:22502-34948 GCA_002327305.1 Holophagales bacterium UBA2201
TTCCAGCGTTCCAGCGTTCCAGCCTTCCAGCTTTCTAGCGCTCCTACAGCGCCAGATCCACCTGGGGGACGGCCTTCTCGGCCTCCGGGGCGGAAAAGAACTCCGAGGGGCGGAAGTTGAACATCCCCGCGATGATGTTGCTGGGAAAGACCTGGATGCGGGTGTTGTAGGCCATGACCGAGTCGTTGTAGTGCTGGCGGGCGAAGGCGAGCTGGTTCTCCGTGGTGGTCAGCTCCTCCTGCAGGGCCAGGACGTTCTGGTTGGCCTTCAGGTCGGGGTAGTTCTCCATGAGGGCGAACAGTTTGGAGAGGACGCCGGAGAGCTCCCCCTCGGCCTTGATCTTGTCGGGGATGGCGGAGGCGGATACCGCTTTGGCCCGGGCTTCCACCACCTTGGTCAGCGTCTCCTGCTCGAACTTCATGTACCCTTTGACGGCGTTGACCAGGTTGGGGATGAGATCGTGCCGGCGCTTGAGCTGGACGTCGATCTGCGCCCAGGCGTTCGACACCTGGAGGCGGGAGCGGACCAGGGTGTTGTAGAGGACGACGACCACCCCGGCCAGGACTGCCAAGACGATAAGGAACACCACGAACGCGGACATAGTTCCTCCTTGATTCAGCGATGGGTATCTTATAGTACGGAACCGCCGGAAATGTCAAACGCCCCCCTCTGATACAATAAGACCGATGCGCCACCGCGCCTACCTCCTCACCGCCCCCCGCCGCCTGGAACTGGCCGAGGTGGAGACCGCCCCGGGGCCCGGAGACCTCCTGGTCCGGGTCCGCGCCGCCCTCACCTGCGGGACCGACACCAAGATGTACCTGCGCGGCCACGCCAAGTTCCCCTTCCCCTCCCGCTTCGGGCACGAGATGTCCGGGACCGTGGAGGCGGTCGGGGAGGGCGCCGGGGGGTTCGCCCCCGGCGACGCCGTCATGGTCCCCGTCTCGGCCCCCTGCCTCGCCTGCGATCCCTGCCGGCGTGGCCGGGAAAACCTCTGCACGACCCTCTTCGACGCCAAAGTATGGGGCGCTTTCGCCGAATTCTGCCTCATCCCCGCGCGCGTGGCGGCCCTTCAGACCTTCCCCAAGCCGAAAGACCTCCCCTTCGCCGAGGCCGCCCTACTCGACCCCCTCGCCTCCGTCCTTCAGGCCCAGGATTCGGCGGCCCCTCCCTCCCCCTCCCGCCTCCTCGTCCTCGGCGGCGGGCCGATGGGCTATCTGCACGCCGTCACCGCGCGGCACCACGGCCACGCCGTCACCGTCGCGGACCTCAACTCCGGCCGCCTGGAGATATTCCAGGGGCTGGGGTTTTCGGTCATCGAAGCCGCCGGCGCGTGGGAGGATGGTGCGGCGGAGGCCTTCGACGCCGTGATGGAGTGCTCCGGCGCCCCGGCGGCCTTCGCCAGCGGATTGAGGGTGCTGGCGCCGGGGGGGACGCTGTGCCTCTTCGCCGGCCCCCCCGCGGGGCAGGCGCTGACCTTCGATTCCGCCGCCCTCCACTACAAGCATCAGCGCGTCGCGGGCTCCTTCCACTATGGAAGAATGGCCGTCTCCGCCGCGCGCGCCCTTTTAGTCGAACGGACCCTGCCCCTGGGACCGCTCCTCACCGGCACCTATCCCCTCGAACAATTCCCTCTGGTCATGGAGAAGATCCTGGCAGGCGAGGGAATGAAATATGTCATCGAACCGGGATAGAAGGCTGGAAGGCTGGAAGGCTGGAAGGCTAGAAGGCTGGAAGGCTAGAAGGCTAGAAGGCTAGAAGGCTAGAAGGCTAGAAAGCTGGAAAGCTGGAAGGCTGGAAAGCTGGAAAGATAGAAAGTAGCAACGCTGGAAGATCAAGAAGATCGAAAGCGAGAAGGCAAGAATGAAGGAAAACGAAAAAGCAGGAAAGCCGGAACAAAAAAAGAGAAAGGATGATCGTTGGCTCGATCTTGAAATTTGGAAGATCGCCGATGCGCTAGCCCTGCAAGTATTCAAAGAGACCCAAGCTTTCCCGCAATGCGAACTCTATGGGCTAACTTCTCAACTCAGGCGGGCGGTTCTTTCCATCCCAACCAATATTGTGGAGGGCTGTTCAAGAAAGGGGGATCGCGAACTGGCGCGGTTCATCAGTATTTCTCTTGGCTCTTTGGGAGAGGTCAAATACCTCCTATATTTCTCCCATCAAATCGGATATTTGAATAAAAAATCCTACGATGAGCTTTCAGATGTGGCCAAACGCCTGGGCGCCAAGCTTTGGCGTTTCTACGAGAAGGTAAGGGAGACCAATCCATGATGCCTACCAGTACTTCCCAGATCAAAATGTGTTATGTTCCAGCCTTCCAGTGTTTCAGTATTCTTGTCTTCCGGCCTTCAAGCCTTCAAGCCTTCAAGCTTTCCAGCATTCAGGCTTCCCAGCGTTCCAGCCTTCAAGCCGAGCGATGAAAATCGCGACCGCCTACGATCATTTGGATATCCGCATCGAGGAGCGCCCCGAGCCGGAACTTCACCCTGGATCGCTTCTGGTGGACCTCCACGCCTGCGGCGTCTGCACCACCGACGTCCTGGCGTGGTATGTCCGGGGCAAGGCCCCGGTGGTGCTGGGGCACGAGGCGGTGGGGACCGTCCGAACGGTGGGGGCCGGGGTGGAAGGATTCAGCCCCGGCGACCGCGTCTTCTATCATCATCATGCCCCGTGCGAGACCTGCCCCTTCTGCCTGAAGAAGCAGTTCACCCTCTGCCCGCAGTGGAAGCGGAACTCCGTCTTCCCCGGAGGCCTTTCGCAGGTGGTCCGGGTGGACGCGGCGTCGGTGAAGTGCGACACCTTGAAGATCCCCCCCGGAATGTCGTGGGAGGAGGCGGTCTTCATCGAGCCCCTGGCCTGTTCCCTGCGGATGGCGAAGAAGGCCCGCGCCAAGTCGGGTGACCGGGCGGTGCAGATCGGCCTCGGCGTCATGGGGCTGGTCAACTGCTTCGCCCTCATGGCCTACGGGGTCAAAGACATCGTCGCCCTGGACCTCACGCCGATCCGGATCCAATGGGGAAAAGACCTCGGCATCCCGCATGTCCTCGACGCGTCAACACCTGGCATCGTGGACAAGGTGCGGGCCTTGACCGGTGGCGGGGCCGACCTCGTCGTCGTGGGGCCGCACACGATCGAGGCGATGGAGACCGGCCTGGCGCTGGCCGGCAGGGGGGGGACCGTCCTCCTCTACACCCCGGCCGATCCCGGTGAGACCCTCACCGTCAACCCCTCGCGCCTCTACTTCGACGACCTCACCCTCACCTGCTCCTACTCGTGCGATCCCGAGGACACGCGCGAGGCGATGTGGCTCATCCAACGAGGCGCCCTCCCCGTTGATCGCCTCATCACCCATCGGTTCCCGTTCGACCGGACGCAGGAGGCCTTCACCACCCTCGCCGCCGGAGGGGAGGTGCTGAAGGTGATCGTGTACGCGGATGAAACGAAGTTCAGGGTCAAATAGAGCCGCAGGGGGGCGTACCCTCGTCTCGTCCCCGCGGCCTGCGGGGCGGGAGGATCTTGCCGGAGGTACGAGACGGGGGTAATCCCCCCCCACGCGCTTCTGCCTTCCGGCTTCCGGCTTCCGGCTTCTGCCTTCCGGCTTCCGGCTTCCGGCTTCTGGCTTCTGCCTTCCGGCTTCTGCCTTCCGCCTTCCGGCTTCCGGCTACGGCCTACGCTTCACCCTCCCCCTCCACACCCCCGCCGCGATCTGCCTCAGCGACCGAAGGGCGTAGCGGGGCACCTCGGAGAGGAAGGGGTGGGTCCAGATCGACGCCACCATCCGGCGGGCCCGGAGATTGCGCAGTTTGCGATAGGCCTTGTGGAGCTCTTCCCGCGTGAGGTTCCCCGGCAGGAGGATGGCCCGGCGCCAGTTGTGCTGGAAGTCTATGGCCAGGCGCGACCAATCCATCTCCAGCGACACCAGCCCCGCCTCCATCGCCTGGTCCCACACCGGCGTCCCCGGAAGGGGGGTCAGCACGTTGATGCCGGGGAGGGCCAGCGGCGTGCGCCGGATGAAGTCGTAGGTGTCTTGCACCGTCTCCCAGGTCTCGGGCGGGGAGCCCAGGATGAACGAGCCGTGGGCGTGGATGCCGTGCCGGTGGAGGGTTTCCACCGCGGCGGCGTTCTTCTCCACGGAAAAGGCGGGCCCCTTGAGATACTTGAGGACGGCGTCGTTGCCCGACTCCAGCCCCATCGCCACGGTGACGAAGTTCATCCCCTTGATCAGCCGGGCCGTGTCGTCGTCGAGGTGGGTGACCGAGGCCGAGCACGAAAAGCGCACCCCCTTCTTCAGGACCCCGTTGCGGCCCAGCAATTCGGCCAGCCGCTCCAGGCGCGGCCGGTGGGCCAGGAAGAGGTCGTCGTGGAAGGTGATGTAGTCCACGCCGCGCCGCTCCACCAGTTGGCGCACCTCCTCGGCCACGTATTCGGCCGAGAAGAACCTCAGGCCCGGCCAATAGCGGGTCGAGGCGCAGAAGATGCACCGGTGGGGGCAGCCGCGGGAGGTGAGCATGTTGGTGTGGCGCCGGACGGGGAAGAGGGAACGGTCGGGGACGGGGAGGCGGTCCAGCCACGGTTCGCCGTGCCCCAGGGGCTCGGGACGGGGCGTCTCCACGAGGCGTTCCCCGTCGCGGAAGGCAATGCCCGAGACGGCGGCCAGGTCGTCGGGGTTAAATCGCCCTTTCTCCATCAGGAGCCCGATGAGGGTGACGAGGGTCTCCTCCCCCTCCCCCACGCAGGCGGCGTCCATGTCGGCCGTCAGCGTCCGGGGCACCTGGCTGATGTGGGCGCCCCCCACGACCACGGGGAGGCCCTGCGCCTTCGCCGCTGCCGCGTACCGCGATGCCCGCTGAAAATTCTCGGAGACGGTGGAGAGCCCCACCAGGGCGGGCGGGTCCTCCCTCAAAATCTTTTCGATGTTCCGGTCCGCGATGCGGACCCGCACCCCCTCCCCAAACGCCTCCTTCAACGACGCGGCAAGATACCCCAGCCCCAGCGACGGATACCGCGTCTGGACCTCCGAATTCGGGTCAACGCAATTGACCAATAAGATCTTGATTGGAATCATAAATTCAGTTTCGAGTTTCGAGTTTAAAGTTCCGAGTTAAGAAGCAAAGGGACGCACCGATTCTTCCAACTCGAAACTCGCAACTGGGGGCCTGGCCCGGCGGGGGGGCTACGCCTGTTCAAGTTCCGCATACCGTCCCAGCGCGTCATAGAACGCCCGCCAGAACGGGTCCACGCGGGGGTGCTCCAGGGGGCGCTCCTTGCCGCCCTCCACCAGCACCATCCCCTTCTCCTTCGGCAGGAGTTCCCCGACGACCGAGGAGCGGATGCCCTTGCCATCGAGCGTTTTCACGACCGCGTCGGCCCGGTGGGGCCGGCAGGTGATCAGCAGGGTCCCCTCGCTGATGGAGGAGTAGGGCTCCATCCCGAAGAGGGAGCAGATCTCCGGCACCCCCTCCTCGACCACGATGGCCTCCTTCTCCACCCGCATTCCGACGCCGGCGGCCTGGGCGATCTCGTAGAGGCCGCCCCATATGCCGCACTCGGTGGCGTCGTGCATGCAGGTGACCCCGTCGTCCCGCACACCCACCGTGACGGCCGCCATCGCTTCCTCCACCACCGACATCTTGTGGAAGATCCCCTGCGCCCGGTCCGAAAACTCCCCGCCCAATTCCTTCGCCAGGTACTTCGGGAACATCGTGGCGAAGATGCCGCACGCCTCGATGGCCGGCCCCTTGGTGACGATCACCTTGTCCCCGGGACGGGCGAACCGCGGCGTCACGTACTGGTCCATCCCCCCCACGGCGAGGACCGTGGCGCCCCCCACCATGGGATAGTTGCAGTTGTCGTAGCGGCCCGTGTGACCGCACACCACCGCCATCCCCATCCTGACGCACTCCTTGTGGATGGTGTCCCAGGTGATGGTGAGCTCCTCCTTGGTCATCCCCGGCGGCAGGTTGAGGTCGATGGAGAGGTAAGTGGGCGGCAGGCCGCTGGTGACCACATCGGAGGCCAGGATGTGGATGGCGAACCACGCGGCGCGCCTCCATCCGTATTCAGGGACGATAAAGACGGGATCGGCCGTCATGGCGACGGCCCGGCCGCCGATCTCCACGATCCCCACGTCCACCCCGTGCTGGGGCCCCACGAGAACATGTTTGGACACCGCCCCCAGACGGGGGTAGATGAGTTCGTCGAAGATCTCGGGCGATATTTTTCCGATCGCGGGCAGTTCGGACACGATGCCCTCCTTTATGATAATAGTGGATGCTGTTTATAACACACCGGGCCGGCCCGCGCAATCCTCCCGGTGATGCTACAATTCAACCATGCGCCTGACCATCGAATCGCTCGTCCACGGCGGCCGCGGCCTGGCCCGCGCCGACGGGGTCGTTTTCGTCCCCTTCGTCCTCCCCGGCGAGGTGGTGGAAGCGGAGATCGTGGAGAAGCGCAAGGGGTTCTCCATCGCCCGGCTGACGGAGGTGCTGGAACCCTCGCCCAGGCGCGTGGAGCCGCCCTGTCCGTATTTTGGACGGTGCGGCGGGTGCCAGTGGCAGCATGCCGCGTACGATGCGCAGGTGGAATACAAGCAGGCCATCCTCCGGGAGACGCTCCGCCGCACCGGAAAGGTGGAGCCGGAATTCCTCCCCCCCCTTTCCGGCGGGCCGCATGGATATCGAAGGCGGGCCTCCTTCCAGACGGGGCCGGACGGGTCGCTGGGGTTCTTCGGGGAGCACAGCCACACCCTTGTCCCGGTGGACCGCTGCCTCCTCCTGGATGGGCCCCTCAACACCCTCCTGCCCGCCCTGGCCGGGTGCCGCGGGTGGTTGAGTGGACTGAGCGCCATCGAGGCCACCTCAGGCCAAGAGGGGGTCCTTCTGGGCCTTTTCGGGGACCCGCCCAAACGGTCGGTCCTGGAGGCCCTGGTTGAGGAACTGCCCGGCGTCGCGGGGGCGGTCCATGTCCGATCGGGGGCCTTCGCCGGCGCCCGTTCGGTGTCCATCCCCGCGGGAGAGGTGGAACTGACCGTGAGCGCGGGATCGTTCTTCCAGGCCAACGCGGCCCTGAACGCGCGGCTGGTGGAGGCCGCGGCGGATTCCCTGGGACCGCTGGAGGGGAAGGCGGTCCTGGACGCCTACGCCGGAGGGGGCAACTTCGCCTTCGCCCTCGCCCGCCGGGCCGGGAGCGTCACGGCCGTGGAGTCCGTCCCATCCTCGGCGGCCGACGCAAAAGCCACCCGCCGGCGCCTGGGATTGGAGAGCGTGAGGATCGTCCGGTCCGCTTTCGAGCGGGCTTCTCTGCGAGGCCCCTTCGACGCCGCCGTCGTCGATCCGCCCCGGACCGGCCTCACGCCGAAGGCGCTGGCGCAACTGCTCGCTCTGGCTCCCCGGAAACTGGCGTATGTCTCCTGCGATCCCGCCACCCTCGCCCGCGACCTGAACGCCCTCTCGAGCCGTTACGCCGTCCGGTCGGTCCGCCTGGCGGATATGTTCCCGCAGACCGCCCATATAGAGGCGGTGGCGGCGCTCGAAAAGGCCTGAGACAAAGTCTCGGGTCTTGAGTTTAAAGTCTCGGGTTATTGGATACTCCCTTGACATCCGGATCCATCCTCCGGCGCCGATCGCTCTTAAAGCCAAGAAATAAGCGAAGCACGCTGTACATTAAACTCGAGGCTTAAGACCCGAGCCTCGAGACTATGAGCCTGAGACCGATCATAAAATCTTCCCCTCTGATAGAATAGCCCGATGCAGATCAAACCCGCCTGGATCTTCTGGACGCCGCTGGTTCTGGCGCTCGTCATCATCTACTACCCCCTGCTCTGGGGAATGGTCCCTTCGGCCAACGACATCTACGGGAACTACGATCCCTGGCGCGAGGGGTCCTTCGAGCGCCATGCCTCCAACCCGACCCTCAACGACATCCCCATGGGCTATTGGACCAAGGCGGCCATGCTGAGGCGCGAGCCGGGGGCCCTGCTGTGGAACCCCTATCTCGCCGCGGGGATGCCGGGTTCCCTCGACCTTCTTTCGGCCTCCTTCAATTTGTTTTTCCTCATCCCCACGCTGGTTTCCCTCAAGGGGTGGTACGCCTTGATGCTCCTGCTGAAGGTCCTGGCGGCGTATGGCGGCATGTACCTCCTGGCGCGCGCGTGGGGCCTTTCGCCCGCGGCGGGCGCCGCCGCCGGGCTGGCGTGGGCCCTCTTCGGCCAGAACCTGGTCTTCCTGTTCTGGCCCCAGACCAACGCCTCCGTCCTCTTCCCCTGGCTCTTCCTCCTCCCATCGGTCCAAACCCGGCGGTGGTTTTTCGCCCTGGCGGCCCTCCTCGCCCTCTCCTTCCTCGGGAGCGGCTTCCCGGCCTACGCCTTCTACGCCGCCTACGCCTTTGCGGCCTACCTCGTCGCCGTGGAGGGGCGGAAGGCCCTCCCCTTCCTCCGGCGTTCGGCCGCCCCCTTCCTCCTGGCCCTTCTGGCCGCCGCCCCCCTCCTGTGGGTCACCGCGGGGGACCTTCGCGACGCCGGGTCGCTCGGCGGCCGGGCCGGATACGCCGCCCGGGAAGCCCCGGTCCCCCCGGGGCACCTCGGGCTGTTCCTCTCCCCCCGCTGGGCCGGGACGCCCCAGCACTTCCCGGGGATCCCGGGATTCCCGGCGCCCAACAACTACCACGCCGCCTCGGTGTACCTGGGGATCGCCTCCCTGGGGCTGGCGGCGTTGGGAGCCCTCGGCTGGCGCGACCGGCGCAACCGCTTCTTCATCCTTTTCGCGGCCCTGCTGTTCTTCCTCCTCTATCTCTCCTCCCCCCTCCGGACGGGGGCCGCCGCCCTCCCCGGCATCGCCTCCTCCCCCTTCCACCGTCTCTTCATTCTCCTCGGGTTCGCCCTCGCGTGCCTCGCCGCCTTCGGCGCCGACCGCCTGGAGCGCCTCCTGCGGCGCCCCTGGATGGCGGCGGCGGTCCCTCTGGCCCTGGCTCTGGACCTGGGGTTCGCCGCCGCGGCCTTCCTCCCCTATCAGAAGTGGGGCGAGATCCTGCCCGAACGGACCCCCGCCCTGGCCTTCCTGGAGGAGCGCCTCCGGGACACCCCCTACCGCGTCGCGGGAATGTACGACGCCCTCCTCCCCAACAGCGCCGAGTGGACCGCGCTGCCCGACATCCGTTCCCACGCCCTGGCGGAGGGGTGGTACCGGGAGGCGCTGGCGGGGGCGGAACCCGCCGTGGGGAGCCGCACCGACAATTTCATCACCTTCTGGGACGCACGGACGGTCCACCACCCCCTCCTGACGGGACTCTTCGTCCGATACATCGCCGAGCCCCCGTTCATCAAGACCGTCGAAAACGAGATCGAGGCCCGCACCGTGCGCGAGTCCGCGTCGCTATGGACGCCGATCCCCCCCGAGGGCTTCCGGCGGAAACTCCACCCCCCCGGGACCCCCTACCGGCTGGGGCTGGCCCTGCGCGGGACGGGACCGGTGGACGCGGTGGTGCGGGAGGAGTTCTCGGGGGTGGCCCTGCGTCGCCTGCGGCTCGAGCCCGCGCCCGGAGGCGGGAGCGCATGGGCCGAAGTGGAAACCCCCTGGGACCTGGCCTTCGTCCCGCTGGAATTGGAAGTCCTCCCCCCCCCGGGCGGCGTGGAGATCGGCCTGCGCGCCACGGGGGAAATGGCCGTGGCGGTGGGGATGAGCCCCCTGCGCCCCGTCTACGGGGGCCCCGACCTGACCCTCTTCGAAAACCGGGAGGCGGACACGGGCGCCCTCCTCCGGTTCCACGCCACGGACCGGTTCCCGCCGAATTATGAACGCCTGCGGACGGAGGGGGTGGTGGATCCGCCCGACCTCCCGCGGGTCCGGGAATGGCTGGGGTCCGACGCCGTGGACCGCCGCGGGACGGTGCGCTTCGAGGCCCTCGACCGGCGCGCGGCCCTGGCCACCGTGGAGGTCAACGCCCCCGCCCTCCTGGTCCTCCCCTTCAAGTTCAACCCCCGCTGGGCCCGCCTGCGGGTGAACGGCGCGCCCGCGGAGCCCCTGCGCGTCAACGGGGCCATGACCGGGGTCCTCGTGGAGAGGGGGATGCACCGCGTGGAGATCGGATACGGCACCCGTTTCCTCCCATGGGCGGCCGGGGGCCTCCTCGTCCTCTTCCTGACGGCCGCCTGGGCGGTCTTCCGGTGGCGGCGGCCGGTGGAACCGTCGGCCGGTTAATCCGTACTAACGGATAATGAAGCCCATCCTCGCCGCCCTTCTCCTCACGGCCTCCCTCCTCCCCGCCGCGACCTATGAGATCCGCCGCGCCGAGGGTCCCGTCCGGGTGGACGGGGTCCTGGACGAACCGGTCTGGGACACCGCGATGCGGATCGACCGCTTCTACGAGATCAGTCCCGGCGACAACACCGAGCCCCCGGCGGCCACCACCGCCTGGTTCGCCTACGACGACCGCCACCTCTACGCCGCCTTCCGGTGCAACGACCCGGAACCGTCGGCGATCCGCGCCCGATACGCCGACCGCGACAGCGCCTTCCCCGACGATTCCATCGGGTTCCAACTGGACCCCTTCCGCGACCAGCGCAACGGCGTGGAGTTTTTCGTCAACCCCCTCGGGGCGCAGATGGACCTCGCGGTGGCCGCCGACGGGAGGGAGGACGAGACCTGGGACGCCATCTGGGACGCCGCGGGGCGCATCACGCCCCAGGGGTACGAAATCGAGGTGGCCATCCCGTTCAAGTCGCTCCGGTTCCCCAAGGAGGAGGTGCAGGCGTGGAACTTCATCGTCATCCGCATCCACCCCCGCAACTTCCGGCGCCTCTACACCTCCGCCCCGTTGAGCCGCGACCTCTCCTGCGGCCTCTGCCAGTTGGACACGATGGAGGGGCTCCGGGGGATCCGCCCCGGCCGCAACATCGAATTGGTCCCCGCCCTCACCGCCCTCCGCACGGAGGCGCGCGAGGCCCCCGGCGCCCCGATGGGGAGCGATGGGACCGATACGGAGGCGGGATTGACGGGGCTGTGGGGCGTCACCCCCAACCTCACCCTCTCCGCCGCCCTCAACCCCGACTTCTCCCAGGTGGAGGCCGACACCCGGCAGATCGACGTCAACACCCGCTACGCCCTCTTCTACAACGAGAAGCGCCCCTTCTTCCTCGAGGGGCGCAACTATTTTTCGACGCCCATGAACCTCGTGCACACCCGCACCATCGCCGACCCCGACTGGGGGCTCAAGTTCACCGGCAAGGAGGGGGCGGACGGCTTCGGTCTCCTTCTGGCCGAGGACGAGCAGGCCAACTTCCTCATCCCCTCCGGCTCGGGGTCGTCGCTGTTCACCTGGGACGAGCCGGTGTCCGCCGGCGCCTTCCGGTACCGGCGAGACCTGGGGCGAGACAGCACCGTCGGGGTCCTCTACACCGACCGCCGGGGCGACGGCTATTCCAGCCGCCTCTACGGCGCCGACGGCCGCCTGCGTCTGAGCGACACCGACTTCCTTACCCTCCAGGCGGTCGGGAGCCGGACGGAATACCCCGACCTCCCCGACGTGGCGCCCGCCTTCGACGGGTCGATCCACGACGGCGCCGCCTACTCCGCAAACTACACCCACGACAGCCGCCGCTGGTACTGGGAGGTGGGCTACCAGGACAAGGACCCCGACTTCCGCGCCGACCTGGGCTTCATCCCCCGGGTGGACACCCGGTACGGCTTCGGCTTCCTGGCCTACACCTTCCGCTCCGAGACCAGCCCCTGGTGGTCGCGTCTGCGGCCCCAGGCGTGGTTCGACGCCACCGAGGACCACGCCGGCACCCTCACCGACTGGAGCGGGGGGGCGGAACTCTACATGCAACTGGCGCGGCAGACCGACGGCACCGTCACCTGGGGGCGGGTGATGGAGCTCTTCAACGCCACCGAGTACCACAAGAACCGGTTCGAGTTCCAGTTCAACAGCCGGTTCAACCGCATCATGACCGCCTTCATCCGGTTCGAGACCGGCGACAAGGTGGACTACGCCAACGACCGCCTCGGCGACGAGACCGCCCTGCATCTCCAGTACGACATCCGCCTCTGGCGGCGCCTCTTCGTCTGGTTCGAGGGCTCCCTCGAGCACCTCACCATTCCGGAGGGGACCGTCTACGACGCCCGCGTCTATTACGTCAAAGCCCTCTACCACTTCTCCAACGCCCTCTTCCTCCGCGGCATCGTCCAGATCTACGACATCCACCGCGACCCCGCCCTCTACCGCGACCCGGTGATGGAATACGAGCGGTCCCTCGGCACCCAGCTCCTCCTGACCTACAAGATCAACCCCTTCACCCTGGCCTACCTGGGCTACTCCGACTTCGGCCTCGAGGACGACACGATCGACCGCACCACCCTCAACCGCACCCTCTTCGTCAAGGTCTCCTACGCCTTCCGGCCATAAGCGGTCCCGGGGCGGCCCGCCCCTTCCCCCTTCCGCCTTCCGCC
>DCUZ01000016.1 GCA_002327305.1 Holophagales bacterium UBA2201
CCTCCCGGGGATTAAATCCCTTGCGCAAAGACGATGCCGCCCTCCTCGCCGCCGTCCTCAACGGCGCCCATGTGTTACGGGGTTTCTCCTCGCGCGACGTTGCGGAAGCCCTCCACCTGTCCCGGCCTTCTGATCCCCAGGCCAGCAAGGCGTTCAGCGCCCGCCTTAATCGCCGCCTTCGTCTGTTGCGCGCGCATCACCTCATCGCCCGAATTCCCCGCACCCGACGCTACCGCCTCACTGATAAAGGAACGATCCTCATTGCGGCTCTCCTCTATTGGCGGGATGAAGATTATATCGCCCACTATCGGGCGCGGGCCGCTTGATTCTCCTCACAGATCTACGCAAAAACGTCGCTTGTTTCAAACAAAGAGTCTAACTCTACCTGATAATTATCGCCTGCATAGCGGTTAGTAATGCGGAATTGGAATGTGTAGGACGTTACGGCCGAAGAAGTGCAGAATGTCTGTGAATCATTAGCGAGAAATGTCCCGGGCCCGCCGCTTTGGAATTGATTCGGGTCTTTATTATCACAGGTTAACCAAGGCTGTGGGCAAGGATCTTGTGGCGCGTAACCTGCTGTATCAGGTCCATCAATGATTCTCGCGCATAAAGTCCTTGCGGCTCCATCGCGGAACGTGGCAGTTACTTTTGCAATGCCATCCTGTGATTGCCAAGATCCTGGATAGGTGTCGTCTGGATTATTCTTTGTAATGTACACGGGTAAGTTCGTCTCGTTCGGTGGCATCACCGGCGAGATAATAATGAATGGATCTCCTTGCATTCGCGATTTGCCTGTCGGTTCACTTACAAATATTCGGGTGTTCTTTGCATCTGTCTCGACCCATGCTGCATGATAGGGTTCCTTCCCGAACCCGACTGAACGGAAAGATGCCCCTGGACAGGGTGTTAGAGCATTGGTTCCGCATACTTTGAACTTGTTATTGGGTGCTGTCAAGTTAAGGTCCACCATCCAGATAGCTTGACCGTTATAATCGGCTGCTGCTAATACTCCATTATCATTCGGGCCGGCGGAATCGTAAGCGACTCCAAATAATCCAGTAAATCCTGAAGCAATGCTTTGATTAGAAGTGGCATTTGGCACCTTGTATATTTCTGTCATGCTCGGCACGTAGAGGTTGCCGTATTTATCCAACGTGATGCCATTGATGGTGTTGACGGCTAAGCTGGAGAAATTACCGTAATTATTGTTGAGGATTGAGACACAATCAGATGAGACTCTTTTTATTCCTGTGATTGCTGGAATGTTAGTGGTGTCATTGAATGCGAAAAAGAAATTGCTGGCATCTGAGGCTGCTCCAATTACTTTTGTGGTGGCCCCTTGTCCGAGAGTTCTGCAGGTACTTACGAGACCGGGAGGATTGGTCTGCACGACCTTCGTGCCGACACCTGGCACTCCTGTTGTAATAGCACAAGGCATGCGGCCTGAAGCATCAGCCCCCTGCCCACACATATATGCATAAGTATCTCCGCCTGGTTGCTCGTTTGTGCCCGTCCAAATATTCGAGGAGTAATTGTAATTCATCACCTTCTGCCCGCTGAAGTTGCCAGCAAGCCACCAATCGTCTGTGATATCGTTGTACCACATGGATCTGATAGAGGTCCATTGGTTTGTGATGTGGATATCATATGTTGGGTCAGAGCAATAGAGCCCATTACAAACCGCGATCTTGCCTGAAGCTGCGCCTCGCGGGATCATGGTTGTAACTTGTGTCGTCGTCGAAGTGATGCCTTGCATCCAGACGCCAGTCTCAAAAATAATTTGGTTCTCTTGTGGGATGGTCGAGAATCCGGTGCCTGTTACGGTAAGGGTGTCTCCGACTTTAATTATTGATGGAATTACGCTTGTAACAGTTGGTGCAGCAGGAGGAAGGGTATCGTAATAATCGGAGTCTTCAATATTATCAAAGATAAGAAAGCACTCGAATGTTATCCCGTTTGTCAAAGCGCCCGGGTATGTATAAGTTATATTTGTGGTGTTTGATAAGACATTGATAGGGTGACTAAATTGCGGAGCAGTATCTTTGGCTAGGCTCATTAAATGGCCCCCGCCTAAGCTATTCCAGTTCATCAAAATGTCAGTCGTGCCGGATTTCTGCGCGGTTAGAGTAATCTGCGCTTGGCAGAAGCTCGCCAATAAGAGGACAGGGAAGATCCACCTTAGCATAGGTTCCTCCTCGGCTCAAGTATAACTCCTCTGGCATTGATTCGCAAACTGCCCCTCCTTACTGAGACGGCTCTCGTTGCTGGTTCGTTAGGCATAGACCCTCCTTTTCTGAGATTTGTGCTTCTACAGGGGCCGGTTGGGTGGCGTGTGTCAAGTGGCACATATTTCTACGAGATGGATTGGCACATACTTTTACGAGGGATGGGGGAATGGAAGGGCTGGGGGCGGGGGCGCCGGGTGGACTGTCCCCGCTCCCCAGGGATTGGAGGGTGCGGGGCGGGGGTATGTGTCGCAAATCGCAAGACATGACCCTATTTCCCCTGCAGAACTCTCATTAATAGATGGCTACCCCTTTTTTCCCAGAGATTTATTCGGAAGGAGAAGGGGGAATTTGCCGCTCGATCGCCTTCAACAAGGGCGGCAGATCGTTGAAGATGGCGGACCAGACCCGCGCCTGGCGGCCTCCCCGATGATCTCGATGGAACGCTCCACGGCCAGTTGAAGCTTGCGATCCTTGAGGTAGTCCGTCAGGGAAACCCCGCTTGAGAATTCCACAGCGGCGCGGGCCGCCTCCCGCATGTCCCAACGATAGGCGGCGTCCCGCTCGTCAGGCCGCAAAGATGATCTCCCGGTGAGTCAAAATGTGTTGGCGGCGGAAGGGATTGCGAAGCGCCTCCTTCTCCACAAGGTCCACCTTCCGCCCGAACAGAGCCTTCAATTCCTCTTGCATGCGGACCAGATCCATCAGTCCCCAACCGGCATCCGCGGAGAAGCTGACCAGGACGTCAATGTCGCTGTCCGCGGAGAAGTCGTCTCCCAGAACCGATCCGAAGAGCGAGAGTTCCACGACCTTCCACCGCCGGCAGAAATCGGCGATGCGGTCTGTGGAGGCGGGAATGCGCTGGATGAGTTTCGCGTTCATGGGTGATCGTTCCTTGAAATAGTATATCGGAGTGCCTGCGCTCGGACAAGGATAAAGGGCGTGGGGCCGTCTCTGCTTTCAGGGACCTCCTGCGGTGCATACACGATCCGGCCTCAGGGTTCCCTGGGGATGATTGCGCCCCCGCCGGGTGTTGTTAATACGATGAACACCCAACCCCGCTCCCCATCCTCCGAAAGGTCACGCCATGTGCGGCCGGTTCGTTTATAAAGGGCAGTGGGAAACCCTGCTGACGGCGTTTCCAGGCCTGGAAACGATGGGTGACAACCGGGGCAACTTCAACGTGGCCCCATCGCAGGAGGTCCCGGTCCTCCTGCGGGAGGGGGGGGCCGTCCGCATGGAGCGCCTCCGCTGGGGCCTCATCCCGTTCTGGGCCAAAGACCCCTCCATCGGCGACCGGATGATCAACGCCCGCGCCGAGACGGTGGCCCTCAAGCCGAGCTTCAAGGGACTCCTCAAGCGCCGCCGTTGCATCCTGCTGGCGGACGGGTTCTACGAGTGGGTGCGCGAAGGGAAGGGGAAGACCCCCTACTTCATCCATCTGGAGGGCCGGCCCCTCTTCGGCCTGGCGGGGCTGTGGGACGAATGGAAGGACCCGGCGGGAGGGAGCGTCCGCTCCTGCACCATCATCACCACCGAGGCCAACGCGTTCATGCGGCTCATGCACCACCGCATGCCGGTCATCCTGTCGCGAACCGAATGGCCCCTCTGGCTCGATGAGGCCGCCGACGACGTGGAGACCCTCACCGCCCTGCTCAAACCCTGGCCGGCCGAGACGATGGCCTGCTACCCCGTCTCCCGTCGGGTCAATTCGCCCGCCTTCAACTCCCCGGCCTGCATTGAGCCCTCCGAGCCGGGCACCGCAGCGACGGCTTGACCGCCTCCCTGCGGGATCATGCTCATTCAATCCGTGCTTGGATGACAAGGCAAGAGAAACTCAGGAGGCTTTCAACAGCCCCGCTGTCGCTAATTATCGTCCTAATTATCCAGACCAGTACAGGAGGAATGACCGCTTGATTTTATCTTCCCAAACTGTTGAAAGTCCTTGAATGGCCATTGTTGGCTTTGCTACTCTTGATCCGTTAATGTTGCTCCCATTTCCCGGAAGGTTGCTGAACGCAAGGAGGTCAATATGCGTGCTTTTCTGACGGCGATGGTGCTCTTAGGCATTTGGGGGACCATGCCGGTCGCAGGACAGGACAAGAAAGCGCCTGCCGTGGCCGATCCGGAACTGGCGAAGCAGTTGGGCGCGGACGAGCGGGGCATGCGGAAGTATGTCCTGGTCATTCTCAAGACGGGCCCGAACCGGGTGCCGGAGGGGCCGGCGCGCGACGAGATGTTCAAAGGGCATTTCGTGAACATCGAACGGCTTGCCGAGGCCCGCAAGCTGGTGGCGGCAGGGCCCTTCGGCGATAAGACCGATTGGCGCGGGATGTTTATTTTCGCCGTTGATACCCAGGAAGAGGCGGCAGCGCTTGTGGCCACCGACCCGGTCATCAAGAAGGGCGAAATGGTCGCCGAATATCACACCCTGTACTCGTCCGCGGCCCTGATGGCCCTCAACGACATTCACGCCAAGATCGCTCCGAAGTAGGGAAGGACACGGACCATAGAAGATAGTCCCCTATTTCTCAGGAATAAGAGGATGATAAATAGGGACAGACTGTCCCTATATTCCCAATCCTTCCTTTGCCATCGTCCCGGCAAGTGCCACGGCGGAACGGACCAGCTCGGCCAGCGGGAGGGATTCGATCTCGGCCGGCGACGACAATGCGACGAACCGCTTGGACTTGGCACCGCCCCGGAGCAGAGCGCCGGGGTCCGGGAGCCGGACGCCGTGGATGAATGAGAGCCGCACGCCGCCCTCGTGGATGGAGATCTGGCAGACCGCCCCCCTCACGCGCCCTCCCGCTTCGGCGCAGTGGTAGGACAAACCCCTCCACAAGAGGGTTTCCGTCGCCTCGGGCGCCGCCTTCAGCACCAGCGCCCGGAGCTGCAGCACCGTCTCCGCGGTCTGGCCGGGCTGGTCATCGAGGAACGCCACGATGCGCTCCATCGGCAGGCGCGCCGGATGGCCGGGGGAAGGACGATCGTTCATGCCGTCAGGGCATCACGGCAGGGCAGAGAAGATATAGTATTTTATAGTCATAGGTGACTGTCCCTATATTCCACTGTTATTACAGCCCCACCGTCTCCATTATCAACGGTATCTTTGTGACATTTCCTTGGGAAGGGTTTTTTGAGTTGTTGCCTGTAGCTTGCATACGATCGTTTTGCCGTCTGCAGTGATAGGCAGGGCCAACTGGATCTGGCAATTCAGACAAGGCCAGGGGTGCCATTTCACATCCTTCCATTCCGCGTCGGTTTCTTTGATGAGTGTGAGTGGGAAAAGCTCGGCATTCACCTTGCCGGGAGGAATATGGATGGTTGCGCTGGCGGGCCTGTTGCCATAGACATCCGTCAAGCCCGATTGCCAGCCCCGGTCGGGGATATAGAGGAATGCGTCGGCAATGCTAATCCGGTAAATAGATTCAGATTCGTTCAGGAAATATATCTTGACTCTGTTGTCATAAACATGGGCATTGAATTTGAGGTTCAATTCGGTTGGGCAATCCAGGCGATCGAATTGCGTCGTGTAGTTACCGCCGAAAGCGCAGGCGCTGACCGCCAACAGCCATGCGATGAAATATTTCATATTGCCTCCTTATGAAAATCATGTTGATAAATCACAAATGAGCATCCTTTAAGGCGCCTCTGTTTTCTATAATCATCGCAACATCCTCATAATGATAGCCCACCTGTTGCGGTAGGGCTGCAATGCCTTCTCTGTGATAGCAGAATGCAATGAATTCCACGTCTTTGGGCGCATGCCCCCATGCTTCTCCATGTAGGATATGTGGGCCTTCACAAGGAGATCGCGGAGCATACGCCAAGTAAGGATGTAGTATTGATCCCGCGCATCTGGGGTGATCTTGACGAATATCACCACAAGCCGTTGAACCGGGCATCGTTTATGCCGTCCAACGATCTGGCGGTGCCCCTTGAACGCGATCTCGCAGAACCGAGTGATATCACCAAACTGCCACGATGCGCCACTGCTGGCTTTGACTTGGACGGAGACATGCTTGCCCATCTCGTTGGATGCAATGATGTCGTAGTCCGGCACGTTCCCCGTGAAAGTCGTTGCGATCAGGCCCCGGCGGGACAACTCCGCCGCGACAAGGTATTCGCCTGTTTGACCTATCAGCTTGTTCCTACGGCCGGTGGACATAAAGCAAACCTATCAAACTCAGCATTGCGAGTCAAGGGGGGCGATCATTTCTTCCCGGCCGGTCTCTGTCGATTGTCTTGCGTCATTGTCCGCACACCGTCCTCAAATGAAGTAATCCCAGCGATCCTGGTAACGCTTGGCGGCTTTAATGATGCGGTGGCGGTCCACGACACGGCGGTTACCTTTTGGGTTCACATAGACCAGCGACTTGCCTTCGAATTCCGGGTGCGCCTTATCCATTTCCAGCGAGGGAACGATATAAACCTCCGGTTGGATGGAAGCATCATCGATCTTGCCTCGAAAGCAGACGAATACCAGGAAATGGTCCTTGCTCTTCTTGGTCCAGTTGTCCACCGGCCAGCAGGTGCGGTCGCGCAAGCCCTTGACATCGATGGTCAAGGTCTTGCCCTTGCGGTGGACAACGATATCCACCGCCTTCTTGTTGCCCAGGGTCAGGTAGGCATCGGCCCCCATCCGATAGAGCATGGAGAGCACATGATATTCAGCCGCCAGGTTTGTTGAATGCCCCTTTTCCCCCATTATCCACCCCCGAAGATTTCATCTAAGCTCTTGGCTTTCAGGATTTTCTCCATTAGGCCATACCGCGGCCCCTGAGGTTTGAGGTAGATGTTTTTGCCCAAGCCGACGGGGGATTTTAGTTCGATGGGGTCGCGTTTTAGGGTGAGCTTGTATTTACCGGTGTTTTCGTAGGGTTCTATTTTGGCGACTTCGCCGTAGTGGGTGATGGCGGAGATGGGGGCTACGCGGTAGATGGCGATGTATTTGATGTGGTCGAGGTACTTCTGGTTGATGCGGACGGCCCACCAGGCCTTTTCTTGGATGAACGCGCGTTGGAAGCCCTCCTCCTGCGCGGCGCACACCATGGTGTCCCAATCCGGTCTTAGAGGCTTGCCCCGCTTCTCTTCCACCGGCGGCGGGGCCTCTTCCCCGTGCTCATGCGCCTCGAATTGGTCCTCGATGTTGAAATCCTTCTTTCGCCGGATTCCGAGGCGTTTCTTGTAATCGTCGTCAATGTCGTCGAAATGCTTCAGGATGAGCCCGGCCAGGTCGTCCCGGTCAATGAGCTTGATGGCCTTGTGGCCCGGCTTCTCCGCCTCTTCATAGGCTTCGTTGCTGAAGGTGGAGGTCGTGATGATGCAGCCGTGTTCCTCGATGCTGAGCGAGCCCTTGAGCTCCCGGACGATCCGCGCCCCGATACTCCCCTTCTCGTACCGCTTGACCTGAATCTGGAGGCGGATCTCCGCCAGCCCTTCGGCGTTGAGGGAGCCCATGACATCCACCCCCTTGTCGCGCGAGTATTGGGTGGTCTCGGCCCGGTAGCCGATGACGGCGAGGAGGTGCCGGACGAATTCTTCGAATTCTTTCCCATCAAGTTCCAAGAGGCCGGACAGGACGAGGTCCCGGATGCGTTGGGGCTTCTCCGCCGGCGTGTAGCGTTCCCCGGCCAGGAGCGCTTCCAGTTCGTGGGCGTGCTTTTGGATGGAAAAGATGGTCATCAATGCGCCCAGGCCGTAGCCCAAGGTGGTGGACATGTCTTCTTTCAACAGAATCTTGTCGAGCCAGCGGACGGATCGCCGGTGCTTATAGGGGCAAGCCCCTTTGGGATGCTCTTCGTAATAGTAGGCGCCCACTTCGCCCACCAGGTAGCGGCCCTCGCCCAGCGGCGCAAGAACGCGGTCGCCCTCCTGCATCTCGAATCCGAACCGGTAGACCTGTCCCGCCTGCCCCGCCACCGACGCCACACTCGCCCCTTCCGCCTTCAGTTCCTTCTTTATGTCTTTAAGTATTATTTCTTCTTTTCTTAATTCATAATTCTTAATTTTTAATTTGGAGGTGAGGTCGGGTATCTGGTTCCACCCGATGGCAATGAAGCCTTCTTTGCGTGCTTCTTCAATGTATTTGGAACCTTCGCCGAGGCGGATCAGATAATAACTCACTATCCCCTCCAGATATTAATCATTGACATGTGACTGCCAAAGGACATTCTATTATATTTGTTCTCGGCATTCCCATTCATGCTTGTGCAAGATGCCATAATTCAAGGATAAATGTCCTAGTCAGATTGAAATCGGAGGGCCTGAGTCCTTTTCGAACTACTTCATTGCATTTCTTCTTAAAACTCCCATAATTCTCTTTTTCAATTACTCCAACACCATCAGCGTCACGAGCTACTGTCACTCCTAACTTCTCCGCTTCGGAGATCATTCGATCAGAATAATGTCGTTCGATGCCTCGAAAGGACCGTCCTAGTTTAGGATTAAAAGCACTATCAGGCCAAACACAGACTTTGCAGGGATCATGCTTTGAGAATAGCTTTTCGAATTGTGCTTTCTTGGATGCAACATCCCAGTCTAATAGTATGATCACTGGAGATGCAATATTGCGTGCACGCAATGCTGATTTATTCGACTTTAAATATGCGTAAAGTGCATCAACTCCCCCCGCATCTTCTTCTTCATCCATCTGCGCGAGATATTGGATTCTAATGCATCGCTGTGGCTTAATCAGTGCAAGGGCTTCATTCAAATATGCAGCATCGAATTTCCCTTCTACTAATATCAGCGGATCAAGAGGGCAAAATAGAAGAGGATGTGTCCATCTTGAGACACCTGCCGAGGCTGAAAGATCAATGATAGCCCGTTTGTCTCGCTCTGGATTCAAATTTGTACCGCTTGTTCCTTTCTCTAAGAATGCAGCAGAATCTGCATGTTGAATTATCATATCAGAGTGCGTGGTAGCGAATATCTGCAGGCGACCACCTTGTTCAGAAGCAATTTCAGAAAGGTACGATGCTAGATGAGCTTCTAAAGATGTATGCAAAGACGACTCCGGCTCTTCTGCAAGCCAGACAGCAGCTTGTCGCCAGCCAAATTGTTGGAAATAGTCACGGTCAATCAGCGCCAATGTTTCAAACATAAGTAGGCTTTGGATACCAGACCCTTGAAATATATCGTCGACATCTATACCGAGGTCCTTAAGCCTGTATCCTAGCGCGAAAACAATGTTAGCCCAGTTGTCCGGAGTTTTTAATTGAACTCCCTCAATCCCTGGGCAGAGATCCTTTACATGCTTTGACATTGGCTCCAGTAATGTATTTGACGTTTCTTCAATTGCTCCAAACAATTCAGTCGGTCTTGGTGCTTTCTTTCCAAGGCGTCTGACAAGTGCGTCGCGAAGGGCGCTGTGCTGCTGTTGGATAACATCTATTGGAAGAACCCTGTTGGGCACATAACGGATTGGGATAAGTGATAAGAATTGTTCAATACGCTGAGAATTTTCATAGTCTAAAGGCTTAGTGCTATTATTAATATAATATTGGGTATTTATAGAAGCACGCTCCCATACCTTTGTGATAGTGGTCCCGCTTGCAATAAGATGCTTTACCTCCTCCAGGCCCTTCCGAAAAGAGAAATTTCCCGGGATATTAAACTTGACGGAAACAGAAATCTGCTTCTTCCTATGCTTCTTTGCATGGGGGAGGTGAAAATCCCGGTCTATTTCAAGGGGAATGCCCGGCTCACAGTTATCTGTAAAATACGCATAGATCGCACGCAATACGTTCGACTTGCCTGAATTATTCAGCCCACATAAAACATTGAAGTTCCCGAATTCATTTAACTCCAGATCAGCAATTGATCGGAATCCTTTAATGCGTGCAGCGCTTATCAATTCCATTCTTATCCTCTTTTCACATAAAGAAAATACTGCTTCTGATATAAGACAAGCCGATTCTGTGCCCCTAACATTCTATGTAGCAGCAGACAAGATATTATTTAAGTGACAATTTTAAGACACTACGCTTATTCATGGCTTTTCCCCTCAACTATATATATCTCTTCATCATTCAGACCATAGAGCTCATAGACCAACTTATCGATCTGCCGGTCGGTTGCGTCTATTTGGCGCTGAAACAGATTCTTTTGCTCCTCCAACTTTGCGGCCGATATTTTCTTATGCAAGGTGAGCATAGTACCTACCAAATCTACTATCTGCCCATGCCGCACCTTATCATCATTATTTGTAAAATCAATGATTCGAACAGGCACTTTTTCCATGTACTGGTAGATCAAACGATATCGGTACTGCCCAGCACGAACGCCGAATGGAATGCTGATATTGCTAATTGCAAACCAGAAGAGTTTACTGTTAAGCAACCCCAGAAGATACGGATCATTTACCCCAATGCAATAAGCGGTATTGGATAGGTAATGCCCCTCCCTATCAAGGCAGAAGCGCGGCCCTTTGGCAATATCTGGATAAATGATTTTTGCCTGATCAAAAACCTCCCAATAGGCCACATCATCTTGGATCTCATACCACTCATATCGGCCTGGTTTTCGTCCGCGCTTTGCGTTTTTATCGCGCTTGGGTGTCAGATCTTCTTTCCATTTTGAAAGATGCTCCATAATTGCAGGATAGTCCTTGATCCGTACACCACGCCGCGTGAAAATGAGCCATTGATCTGCTTCATGAAATACATATCGCCTGATATCTTCGCCGCCGAGCATCGGATGAATTAACTCCGCACTATTGGCATCCTTTCTAATGAGGTCAGTCCTTGTTTTGCTGTCGATAATGAAGGCTTCGTTAAGCCCTGTTTTAATTCCATAGCATATTTTATCTTTTGCAAAGTCGCAAAGAGGGATACCCGCCTTTGTTATCTTCTCGAATACATGGGCTTCATCATCGGATTTTAGCGACCAAGCATCTGGCTCCAATCTGACATGTGGGATAAAGTAATGATTGGCTTCGACAAACGACTTTAAGTCTTGAATTTGCAGGGAAGGGATTCGGCTAACTTCCACGCTCTGGGGCTGTTCTGTTTTAACGAAAAGAGGAATGCATACATAAGTGTCTTTCGCGTTTTCAAACACGGCCAAGCCACCAAAGTCCACTATGCGAAGCACGCCTGCATGCTTTTTGATCTGACGACGTAGTGACTCACCATAGGTAGCCCGCAAGAAACTGCTTGAAACAATGATGCTGAAACGACCATTAGCGCGGAGGAGATCAAGGCCCCGTTCTATAAAATATGCGTAGAGGTCTGCCACCCCATGATAAGCTTCGTACTGCTTGGAGAAATAGTCTTTGAATTCTGATAGAGTTTCCTGTCTGACATAAGGCGGATTCCCGATCACCACATCAAACCCGCCGCCCTTCATGATCGCCGGGAACTCCCGATCCCAATCGAAGGCGTTGATCCGCTTCCGGTCCTCGTCCGAAAACATGTCCAGTTGCCTGCCCTGGTAGAAGTCCTGCCCGATGAGCGAATTCCCGCACTTTATATTGGCCGTGAGATCGGGGAGGACAAGCCCCCTCATATAAAGCATCATCTGCCCCTTGTCGAATCCCTTGTCCAATAGTTTAAGGTAGAGCGACATGATGGCCACTTCGGTGGCCTCGCGGTCGATGTCCACACCGAAGAGGTTGTTCTTGAGGATCCTCCCCTTCTTCTCCACGGTGAGGCGGACGTCGCCCTCGGCGGTCTGGTACCAGTCGCGGGCGTGGGCCTTGTCCTTTTTGTGCTCCGCGTACCACTCTTCATGGTATCGGATGAGCCGATCGAAGGCGCCCAGGAGGAAGGAGCCGGAACCGCACGCCGGATCGAGGATCTTGAGGGTTTCGATCTCCGCGGGGGTCTTGCCCTTGATCTTTTCGCCCACGGTGTGCTCGACTATGTAATCCACCACCCACTGCGGGGTGTAATAGACGCCGCCGGCGTGGCGGACCTCGGGCTTTTCCTCCACCTTGGCGCGGTGGCCCTCGGTCAACCAGATCTTGGAGCCCAGGAACCGCTCGTAGATGCGGCCCAGGATCTCCGGCTCGATGATGTCGAACTGGTAGGGGCTGGCTGGAGCCACCTCCCGCCCTGCCGAAGGATGAAGTATGAAGGAAAAATTATGAAGGAGGGGCAGAAGGGGGACAGGGGTGGGACGAGAAAAAGCTTCAAGATAGGTCATTTTGGGCCTTCACCTTCTTGATTATAGTAGCAAAGATGGCCGTAAGCTCATCGCATTCCTTCATTAGAGGCTTAAGTGTGTCTACGGGGTGGATTCCGCTATCGCGTAAAAGTTCCAACCAATAGGCCGTTTCTTCAAGTTCTTTAAGGCTATCGCCCACCTTGGCCGAGAATTCGGCCTTGCTCCGGCTCCGATAGGCTTCGCGATAATTGGCTCCGATGGAAGTCCCTGATCGAAGGACCTGCTTTCCGATCATCCGCGCTTCAGGGCTTTTAGGTAGCCCGCTCGACAGGCGGATGATCTGGAGAGCGAAGCCCTTCGTCCTATCCCTCAAATCCTTCCCTTCGGCCCTGACTTCATCCCTCATACTTCTGCCTTCATCCTTTTAGTGAGCGTGAAGACGGGCCGCTTGTCCGTGAGGGGCACATGGGGGGCCTTGGCCTCCACGAAGAACCGGGGCTTGCGCCGGACGCGGAAGGCGTAGTCGGGCTTTTTGATGGTGTCGCGTTCCTTCTGGCTATACTCGCGGTGGACGTCCCATTCGTCGCGGGGGAGGTGGGTTTGCTCGAAGTCCCAGCCGAGGGCCTGGAAGAGGGGGTCTATGAAGCGGTTTCTTGTTTCCGTTTCTTGGAAGGCTTTGGTTAGGTAGTGGGGTTCGTTTTTGTGGAAGTCTTCCACCTTTTGTTCGACGAGGGATTTGCCTTGGGAACGTTTCATGCCGCCACCCTACCAGCGGGCGACCCACCGGGTCGCCCCTACCAATACCCGCCGGCCACCTGCCTGGAGGGATTGCATCCCTCGCCTGCTTTCCTGCCGGCAAACCATCTGAACGCCATTACTGCTGATCGATACGGCCACTAATACCCCCTAAACCCTTTGAATGGCCCGAAACACTGGATAGGACTATACTCCCTTGAATGGGGCAGGGTCAAGGGCATGGCCGGGCTCCCGCGGCCGCTCAGTCCGGAAGGAATCGTTCAGATCTTTGTCTCCCGGGGCGTTGCCCCAAGCAGACGGTAAACCGGGCCTTGGGCCATCGAATAGTCAACGGCGGACAACGACCTGATTCCTTCAATGATATTGCAAAGGCATGCGCTTTTACCAAGCGTGGCTAAGCGGCATGCGAAAGCCATGACACGATAAGAGATACGAGATGATCAGCGGCTTGCAGGCGGGCAGGCCATATGGAGATCGCCCCAAAGATAGCCGCCAGGGCAAGCGCGACAGCGTTGGCACGGAAGACAGGATCTATAAACGTACCCGGGGCGCCGGAACCGGAAGCAAGACTCGCGACCGCCCATTCTTCCCAAAATACTGTAATAAGAAGGCTGATACCGAGCGCAATCCAGATATAAAGGACCTTGAGGAGCCAGTAGAGGACCAACTGATTGGATCCCGCCGCGCCTTGGCCGAGCCAGAACACGAAAGCACTCGCGACGAGCAGGATCGTCATGATTGCCGCGAGCGCCGCCGTCGGGCATGCCCGAATCCGGCTGTTGACGGCGACAAGCCGGAGCCGTTTGGCCGGAAGCAGGGAAAGGCCCCATATCACCGGAATGAAAATCAGCCAAAGAACGGGGACGCCTCCGAGGGCGACCGCCACAACGATTCCAACCACTGTGGAAAGGACATTCGCCAAAAACATGTAGATGACGGCCAGCCATCGCTTGAGGCCGCGCTGCAACACAGCGAACAGCAATGCCTTGATGAGGACGATGACGCAAAGCACCTGGAGCGATGGGACAAGCCAGGACGGACCGGCAACCACCTTCATGAGTGGAAATATCGGTTCGCAGCCCATCAGGGCGCCGGAGGGGCACAGGGCGAGCAAGAAAGCAATGCTGGCCACGAGCAATGATCGTTTCGAGAGGGTCATGCGGCGCCTCCTGTGGATGTCTTCATTTTGTGCATTCATGGCTTCTCCTGCAACTGCACTGAATTCCAGGCGGCCGTGATCCAGACGACGCGGCCCTTCCCCGCTGGGTGTGCCGAAAGCCCTGGAAATGGACAGAAATCGGCAAAGCCTCCAAAATCATATTCCCATGCTTCCGCATCATCCGCATCCTTCCTTCGCTAATTCCCGCCTTTCCCGCGGACTTTTACCCTTTCACCCCGCGGCCCCGCCAATAGCGTGGCCGACGGTGAAGATGGGCTACCGCTACAATAACGAGGCTCTGTTCATCCCGGCCATAAATGAGGCCATACGGGAAGCGGGCGAGAAAACAGCGTCGCAATTCAGGACCGATTTCGCTTCCGGAAGATGGGTAGACACTGATTCTTCGGACCGCCCGGTCCAACTCATCAAGGAATTCCATCCCCAATCCCGGCACCTGTACCTCGTACCATGCTACGGCATCGTCCAGTTCGCGTCGGGCGCGAATGGTGAACCTTACGGTCATGACCTGCTGTACTTTTCCATGACGGCCCGATAGGACACGGTTTTAAGGCGGCCCGCCTTGTAGGCCTTCCACCGGCGATGCGCTTCCTGTGCCCAGGCACGGTCAATTTCCGGATCCGGCTGGTCAAGATCGGCCAGGATTGAATCCACCAGTTGAAGTTTTTCCATATCCGACAGGGATCGGATTTGTATGGCGAGTTTTTCCGCTTTGGCGCTCATAATACGCACCTCCTGTGTTCGATTATAGTGTAGCACAGTGGTTTTCCACTCCCTCGTCACCGGCTCGTCGTTCGTCTTCCGCCCCGAGTCCGTTGGAAAAGCGAATCGGAGGGATTTGCCGAAAGCGAACGCCGGCTCGAAGAAGTCATCCCAGGAGCGGGACGCGCGGATGAAGCGGTCAACGGCGGTCGGGGGCATGGGGGGCTCATTCGGCCGCGAGGTTCCGGATGTAGTGGTTCAACTCCCTGGCCTTGCCGTCGAAGAACAGGGTGACGCAGGCCAGCACTTTCAACATCGACTGGACGCCGTCGGCCCTGGCCTCCGCGTCCGGTTGCCAGACGGCGTACCGGCCGGGGGCTTCGCTCCGGACCGCCAGATACCGCCGCGTCATGCTGTCATGGAAGATGATCGTCGGGGCCACCAGGGAGGGGTCCCGCTCCCGCTTGGCCAGCTCCCTCTTGAACGGGAAGGTCTTCACGAAGGAGAGGGCCGCGCTTTTTTCTATGGCCCCCATCTTCACCACATCGTCCGGCGACGAGGTGTCGAACAGAATCTTGTAGGTGAACCGGCTCACGGGCGCCCTCCGCCCCCCGCTCGCCGGCCTTTTCCAGGGCCGTTGCCGGGCGCCACTCGATTCCTCCGTGCCGGCGGGTCGGGGCCGCGCATTCCGCCACTATACTCCCGCCTGGGAGAGGGGGTCAAGGGGGGGAGGAGGCCCCGCAAACGCATGCGCCGACCCGCACGCACGGGCGCTTGGGGCGTCCGCGGCAGGAAAGGACGCGGGGGGAACGGCCCGGCCCGGAAGGATGGACCCGGATCAAGCCGGCCGGGGATGCGAAGGGGCGGCTCCGCTCGGCGGAAGACGGCCCCACCGTCCCCTCACAGCTTCAGCGTCACCGCCAGGGTGGATTTGATGCGGGCGCCGGAGTCGGAGAAGAAATCCTCGCGCACATCGTGGAGGTAGCGCCCCAGGCCCGCCTCCACCTCGAGGTCCCGGCCGAGGGAGCGCCTCAGGCGCAGGGCGACGAAGTTCGTCGCGGCCTCGGTGAGGACGCGGGGATCGAAGAGGAGGTAGGAGCGCTCCAGCCGCCGGTCCTCGAACCGGAAGGAAAGGAGGAGGGTCCATCCCGGAGCGGGGGCGGCGGAGAGGGTGCCTTCGATCCCCCACCCCGTGTGCCCGAAGTCGGGGATGGATGAATCGGTCTCCTGGTAGAACAGCGCCGCCTGGACCAAAAACGGCCCCGCGACCTCCCACCCCAGGGAGACGAGGCGGAGGGTGTCGCGGTGGTCGCGGAACGAGGGGGGGGTGGGGGGCCCGCCGGAACCGCCCCCCGCGGGGATGACCAGAACGGGCTGGTCGAAATCCTGCACGGCGTAGGCGGCGGTGGCGCGAAGGCGGTGCCGCCCCCCCAGGGGCTGATCGGCCGCGAGGGAGGCGCGGGTCTGCCGGTGGGAAAAGACGGTGCGGTCCTGCACCTCCAGGTCGCTCCAGTCGAGGGCGAGGCGGAGGCGGTCGTGCCACCGCAGGGCCGCCTCGGCGCCGAAGCGGGTGTAGGGGTCCTCCTCCACGGGGAACCGCTCCTCCCTCCCCTGGGCGTCGCGGAACTGGTAGCGGGCGGAGCCGTCCAGCACCAGGCCGGCCCCCAGGGCTGCCCCGGCGCGGTATTCGAGGCCGCCGTAGAGCATCCGCGCGGGAGGGGGATCGGCGGACGAGCCCCCCCAGGGGTCCAGGACCGTGAAGTGGTAGGCGACGCTCTGCCGCGCCTTCGAGTACCCCCCCCCGACCCGCAGGGCCGAGAAGACGGCGCCGGCGTCGCCGGGTTCGAATTCATAGAGACGGGAATGGTGTTCGAGGCCGAGAGAGAACCGGCTCTCGCCCGCCCATTCCTCCGCCCCCCAGGCGCCGGCGGCCCAGAGGATGGCGCACAGGAGCGCGGTCAGACGGGTCATCCCCCCCATTATCCCCGATGGGAGGGGCAAAAGCAATCCCGGAACCGCGCATTTGCTATAATCCGAAGATGCGTTCGCCAATCCCGCCCCGGACCGCCGGATGCGCTTTCTCCTGACCAACGACGACGGCATCTATTCGGAAGGGCTGAAGGTCCTCCACGACGCCCTTCTCCCCATGGGCGAGGTGTGGGTGTTCGCCCCCGACCGGGAGCGGAGCGCCGTCTCCCACGCGCTGACGCTGGACCGCCCCCTGCGCGCGGAGGAGCTCCGTCCCCGCTGGTGCGCCGTCTCGGGGACCCCCACCGACTGCGTCAACCTGGGGGCGATGCACTTCATGAAGGGCTTCCCCCCCGACCTGGTGGTCTCCGGCATCAACATCGGCCTCAACCTGGGGGACGACGTCACCTATTCCGGCACCGTCTCCGCCGCCTTCGAGGCCTCCATCCTCGGCCTCCCCGGCTTCGCCTTCTCGCAGGAGATGGGGCGCGGCGTGGACCTGGCGGCCTCCGCCGCCGCGTGCGTCCGCATCGTGGCCTTCTTCGCACAGCGCGGCCTGCTCCGCCCCGGCGCCATCTACAACGTCAACATCCCCGCCGGCCCCTTCGGCCGGCCCCTCTTCGCCCGGCTCGGCAAGCGGCACTACCAGGAAAGCATCGTGGAGAAGCTGGACCCCCGCGGCCGGAAATACTACTGGATCGGCGGCGAGCCCATCCCGGGCCGGCCCGACAAGGGAACCGATTTCGAGGCCCTCCACCGCCAGCGCATCAGCATCACCCCCCTCCATCTCGACCTGACGGAATATCCCGTCCTGCAGGACCTGCGGTCCCTGCAGGGGGAGTTGGAGGCCCTCTTCGATGCCCGGGAGTGACGACCGCCGCCGGGCCCTCCTCGACCACCTGCGGGAAACCGTCCCGTTCCTCCCCGCGACGGTGCTGGAGGCCCTGGACAAGGTGCCCCGCGACCGTTTCGTCCCCGGGGACTTCGCGGACCACGCCTGGGAGGACCAGGCCCTCTCCATCGGCCTGGAGCAGACCATCTCCCGCCCCTCCACCGTGGCGCGGATGCTCGCCGCCATCCAGCCGACGAAGAAGGACACGGTGCTGGAGGTGGGGACGGGGACCGGCTACCAGACGGCCCTCCTGGCGGAACTGGCCCGGTTCGTCTTCTCCATCGAGCGGCTCCACGACCTGGGAAGCGCCGCCGCCGAGCGGCTCAAGGCCCTGGGCTATTCCAATTTCTCCATCAGTATCTTCGACGGCGGGTACGGGTGGCCCCAGTTCGCCCCCTACGACTGCATCGTGGCGGCCTGCGCCTCCCCCAAGCCGCCGCGGGCGCTGTTGACGCAGTTGAAGGAGGGGGGGCGGATGGTCATGCCGGTGGGGACGGGGCGCCACCAGCACCTCCTTTTCATCACCCGGGACGAGAAGGGATTCATCTACACCCATCTGGACAAAGTCACCTTCGTCCCCTTCATCACGGACGGGGTGAAGTGACCGCCCACCCGTCCCCCCGGCGGGAAGGCGGGAAGGCGGGAAGGCCGGAAGGCCCCCCATCTGCCGACTGCCAACTGGAAACTGCCCACTGCCCACTGCCATCTGCCGACTGGAAACTGCCGACTGAATTGAAGGAGACCCCATGGACCTGACGACCTACATCCGCGACATCCCCGATTTTCCCAAGCCCGGGATCCTGTTCAAGGACATCACCCCCCTGCTGGGGGACCCGCCGGCCTTCGCCTGCGCCATCGAGGCGATGGCAGAGGCCGTGGCCGAACTGACGGTGACCAAACTGCTGGGCATCGAGAGCCGCGGGTTCATCTTCGGCGGGGCGCTGGCCCTTCGGACGGGGCTGGGGTTCGTCCCCGTGCGCAAACCCGGCAAACTGCCCTTTACCACCATCCGCGAGACCTACGCCCTCGAATACGGCCAGGACTCCCTGGAAATCCACCATGACGCCGTGAAACGGGGGGAGCGGGTGGCCGTGGTGGACGATCTTCTCGCCACGGGGGGGACGGCCCTGGCGGCGATCCGGCTGGCGGAGAAACTGGGGGCCGAGGTGGCCGGGGTGGTGTGCCTTGTGGAACTCGACTTCCTGCACGGCCGGGAAAAACTGGAGGGCTACCGGGTCCGTTCGCTGATCCATTTCTGAACCCGGGCCCCGGGCGCTTCCTCCCCCCCTCCTCCGCATGCCCGACCCGCCGGCGCGCCTCTGCTTTTTCATCCAGAACCACCGCCCGCCCGCCCAGGCGGCGCGGCTGATCTCGGCCCTGCGGCGGGGGGCCGGCGACCCCTTCGTCCTCGTGGGACACGACCCCTTCGCCGGGGCCGGGACGGCGGAGGAGGCGGAACGGACGCTGGGCGTCCCGGTCTTCGGGTTCCCTCATCCGGCGCGGCGCGGCTACTTTTCCCTCATCCGGCCCTGGTTCGAGGCCGTCGAATGGCTGGCCGGGCGCGGCATCCCCTACGACTGGCTGGTCTACCTTTCCGCGCAGGATTATCCCACCCGCCCCGTTGCGCAACTGGCCGCCCTGCTCGGCTCCACCCGCGCCGACGGATTCCTCCGCCATTGGCCGGCCTACGGACCCGGCGGTCCCTGGAGGAAACGGCAGGGGCGGCGGCGCTACGCCCTGCAGTATTTCGACGCTCCGCCGGCGCTTGCGCCCCTCCTGTGGGCCCTGCGGTGGATCAACGGCCTCCAGCCGTTCGTCCATCTGCACCGGGTCTACGGCCCCCGCGTGGGGGTGTGGAGGGGGGAGGGCCCCTTCACCGGGGGGCGCGTCCCGTACGGGGGGACGCAGTGGAGCGTCCTGCGCCGCGCCTGCGCGGAATTCGCCGCGGGGCGGGCCCGCTCGGGCGACCCCGTGGTCCGCTGGTTCGAACGGACGGTGTGTCCCGACGAGGCGGTGGTGCAGACACTGCTGGTCCACGACGGGCGCTTCCGTCTCGACGACGACGACCTCCACTTCACCGCCATGGCCGGGAGCCGGACCGGACGGCCGCGCGTCCTGGGAATGAAAGACCTGCCCTCCCTTCTGACGGGCCGGCACTTCTTCGCCCGCAAGTTCGACGCGGAAACGGACTCCCGGGTCCTGGACGCCCTCGACCGGCATCTTGCCGCGGGGGGCGAAGTTTGATAAGGTAGAGGGTCATGCCCGCCTTCCATCGCGTCGCCCTCATGCAGGCCTACCCCACCATCCCGGTCTGGCATGAATACTACATCCCCGACCTGGTGGAACTGTGCATGCTGGCGGCGTCCCTCCGGCCCCTCGGATGCGCGGTGGACATCCCCGTCCACCCCAACGGCCGCGACCCCCTGGGGGAGTTCGAGCGGTACCTGGACCGATGCAAGCCGGACCTGGTGGGCCTCTCCGTCTTCACCTGCGGGGTCCCCTCCGCCCTGCGGTGCGCCGAGGCCGCCAAGCGGGCCGGGGCCGTGGTCGTCGCGGGGGGCTACCACCCCTCCGCCCGGCCGGAGGAGATGCTGGCCTCGCCCTTTGTGGACTGGGTGGTTCGCGGCGAGGGGGAGATCACTCTGGCCGAGCTGGTCCGGACGGGTTCACCGGAGGGGGTGGAGGGGGTGTCGTTCCGCCGGGACGGAAGCGTGGTCCACAATCCGCCGCGCCCCCTCATCCCCGACCTCGACGCCCTGCCGGCGCCGTGGCGCGAGCTCCGGCCCGAGCGGGCCGGCCGCCGGGGCCTCGACTACCACACCGACACCATCTACGCCTCGCGCGGCTGCCGGGGGAAGTGCGTCTTCTGCGCCAACCACCTCGTGGGCGGGGCCTGGCGGGAGCGGGACATGGAGCACATCCTGGCCGAACTGCTCTCCCTTCCGCGCCCGCGCCGCAAGCGCCCCAAGAAGATCAAGTTCTGGGACTCCTCCTTCCTCGCCGACGCCCCCCGCGTGGAACGGCTGTGCCGGGGCATTTTGGAGCACGGGCTCCAGCGCCCATTCCGCTTCATCGCCGAGAGCCGGGCGGAGGACATCGTCCGCGCCGCGGAGATCATTCCGCTGATGAAGGAGGCGGGGTTCGTCCGGATCGGGTGCGGCATCGAGAGCCCCCACAAGAAGACCCACGCCACGCTGAAGAAGGGGCTCAACCCCGACCACCTGCTCCGCGCCGTCGCCCTCCTCCAGGCCGTCAACATCCAGTTTTCCAAGTTCTACATCCTCGGACACGAGGGGGAGAGTGAGGAGGAGATCCGGGCCTACCCGGAGGAGGCGCTGAAGGTGGGGTTCAACCGCCAGCACACCACCTTCTTCATCATGACCCCCTATCCCGGCACGGAGCTGGCGCGGCGCTACGAGGAGCGGGGCCTCATCGCCAGCCGGGACTGGTCGCTCTACAACAATCTCGTGGCGGTGGTTTCGCCGGAGGGGATCCCGCCCCGGCGTTTGCAGGTGCTCCACGCCGGCGTGGTCCTGCGGCACAAGGGCTTCCGCCGGTTCCATGACGGCACCCCGGCGGCCGCCTGCCTGGGGGGGCTGTGGGAGCCGCTGTTTTTGCTCGCGCTGGTGGAGCGCCGCCGCGACCCCCACCGCACACGGCGGGAGCTGGCGGAGGACCTGCACGACGCCCTGGTCTCCGCAAGCGGGGAGGCCTCGCGTCCCACACGCCCGGACCGCCCCACCAGGTTCAAAGACCGCTTGGCCCTGCGCTTCCACCTGAAAGGCCGGCCCAGCGTCTGGGTGGGCGGGGGGGACGACGGGACCACGGCCACCATGGGGATCCGGCCGGGCGCCCCACCCCTGCCGGGCCGGTGGGAGGTGCACATCGACCTCCAGCGCCTGGCGGACCTGGCCGACCGGACCGACCAGCGCCTCCTCTCCAGCGACGCCCTCACCCTCTTCTGGACGCCGCGGGCCTTCCGCCTCCGGTGGGCGCCGTTGTTCGTCCGTGAAGTTTCGAAGGCCCTCTTCGGTCTGGCTCAAATGGCGTGGTTTCATTGCCGTGCGGCTCTGCGGCGGCGGCCCTGACCCCCGCCGGTCCATTTCCCGTCTCTTCTCCCCCGACTCCCTGTTCCCGGCCCCCTCTCCGTTCCATTGACGCGGGGGGGGCGTTGTGATAGGTTTGCCCCGTGGCCGAGCCCCCGCCCCCCGGCGCTTCCCCGGTCCCTGACCCGGAACCGAAGGTCCCTGAAAAGGGTCCGGTGGTCCGTGCGCCGCTGGTGGCCGGATTGATGTTCGCCCTGATGACCGCGGCGCTTCTGCACCGGGTGCTCTCCTTCGCCCCCGCCACCATCGACGAACCCTACTGGATCTCGAGCGGCCACCTGGCGTGGCAACTCGTCAAGACGGGGGCGCCGCCCCATCGGTGGGCCGAGGCGTTCGACGAGGCCGGCCTGGGTCCCTTCGGCAACCAGAACCCCCCGGTCGGGAAGGTCCTTGTCGGGATGGCGGCGGATGTGGCCGGGGAGCCCGGCGACCCCATGCGCTACCGGTGGGTCTGGCCGCGCAGTTATGCCTACAATCTGGCGGCGGGCAACCTGCCTCCTCCCGCCCTCCTGGCGGGGGTGCGGGGAATGATCGCCCTCCTGGGCCTGGGCTCCCTGGTCTTGGTCTATCTGATCGCGCGCGAGGCGGCCGGGCGGGCGCGGTGGGCCCCCCTGCTCGCCCCCGCCATCCTGTTCTCCGACCGCGCCTTCCAGGACAGCGCCACGCGCGTTTTCATGGACGTGCCGCTGATGTTCCTGACCCTTACGGGGATATGGCTGACCCTGCGATGGATCCGCCGGGGAGGCATGGGCGCGCTGACCGGGGCGCTGGTCTTCGTGGGGCTGGCGTGCGCCACCAAGTTCAGCGCGGGCTCCCTGGCGGCGGCGACGGCGGCCCTGGTCGGCCTGGTCCGGGCCCCCTTCCGGAAGAGGGTCCTCCATGTCCTGCTGGCGGCGGCCGTTCCCGCGGCCGTCTTCGTCGCGGTCAATCCGTTCCTGTGGCCCCAACCGGTGAAGGGGACGCTGGCCCTCCTGCGGGAATGGTCGGCGATCATGCACGGCCAAAAGGCCGATCCCGCGCTGGCCGCCGACGCCGTGACGGACCGGTGGAAGGCGGCCCGCCTCGTTCTTCGCAACGGCTGCGTGCCGGTGCGGCACGGCCCCGACGTGGTGGGGACGCCCGCCCCGTGGCACAACGCCCTCGCGGCGGCCCTCGCCTTCGCGGGGGTCGGCGGCCTGGCCCTGGCCGCCTTCCGCCGGGGGCGCGCCCCCGTCCCGGGGAGGGGGCGGTTCGCCGCGGCGCTCGGCCTGGGGACGGCGGCGGCCCTGGCGGCGGCCGGAACGCCGAAGGGGGCGGTGCTGACGGCGGCCGTTCTGGCCGTCGGGGCGTGGCGGACGGCGCGCCGGCTCCGGACCGCGCGCAGGTTCGAGGCCCCGGAGTATCTCGGCGCCCTGTTCTTGGCGACCCTGGCGGCCACGGTGGCGTGGCTGCCTTTCGACTGGCCCCGATTCTACCTGCCCGTGTTCAGCCTCTCTGCCGCATTCGCCGCCTGGGGGGCCATGGAGATGGAAGAGAACCTGAGCCGCTGTGCTGAACCGGACGCAGGGGCCGGGGGGACGAGACAAAGGTAATCCTCCCCCACACCCTACGCACTACGGTCTACGGTCTACGGTCTACGGTCTACGGTCTACGGTCTACGGTCTACGGTCTACGGTCTACGGTCTACTTTTATTCTATGGGTTCCGCCACCGTCGTGAACGCGAGGGTCCGCGCCAGCTCCTCCAGCGTTTTCCCCGCGGCGGGGTGGACCCAATCCGGCCACACCTCGGCGGCGGGCAGGAGCGCGAAGGAGCGCTCCAGGAACCGGGGATGGGGGAGGGTGAGGCGCGGGGTGTCCATGACGGCGCCCTCGCAGGCGAGGAGGTCGAGGTCGATGCGGCGCGGCCCCCAGCGCGGCCCCGGGACGCGGCCCAGGGCCGCCTCGATCCCCTGCAGTTCATCCAGGAGAACCTCGGGCGCCAGCGATGTCCGGACGAGGCAGGCGGCGTTGATGAAGTCGGGTTGACGGGGATCGCCCCATGGCGCCGAGCGGTAGAGGCGCGACCGCGCCGGCACCGAGGTGCCGCGCAATGCCGCGATCATGCCGATGGCTTCGGAAATGCGGCCGGCGGGGTCTTCGAGATTGCCGCCCAGGCCGACCAGGGAGCGGAGGCTACTCCTCGTATTCGTGCTCGTAATCTTCGAAACTGCCCCGCTGGTCCTCCACCAGCTCCTCGTCAAGGTTTTCGTCCACCTTCTCCTCCCCCTCGTCGTCGGCGGGCGCGGCGGCCGGCTTCTCCTCCGGGGCCTCCTCCTCTTCCTCCACGGGGCGCACGCGCTTCTTCTCCCAGGCCTCCTTCTCCTCCGACTCGTTGACGCGGTGCTTGCACTTGGGGCAGATGGGCTCCGGCTTCCCCAGATCGTAGAACTTGATCCCGCAGTCGGGGTTGGTGCAGATATGTTTTTTACCGAGATCGGCCATGGGCGCTCCTTGGGGGCGGAAAATGGAGGCCAATTAAACCAGAAGGAGGAGCGCTTGTCAAGCCGAGGGACACAAGGGTACAATGCGCCGATGCGCCTTCTCCTTTTCGTCGCCCTCCTGGCCGCCTCCCCGCCGCCTCCCGACACCATGGACGACCTCTTCGTGCGGATGCGGACCGCGCAGGAGAAGGTCCGCACGCTGGAGGCGCGCTTCGAGCAGGTGAAACGGTCGTCCCTCCTGGCGGAGGAGGCGGTTTCCAGCGGGGTGATGGTCTATCAACAGCCGGACCTCATCCGGTGGGAGTACCTCGCCCCCGACCCCCATGTCATCCTCATCCGGGGCGACGCGTTCAGCGCCTACTACCCGCAATTGCAGAAACTCAAGACGGCCCGCGTGGCCCGCCTGCGCCACCGCCTCTTCAACTTCATCGTGGCCACCGAACCCCTGGAGAAACTGAAGTCCCATTTCCAGGTGGAGTTGCGGGAGGGGGGGGACCGCCCCACCCGGACCCTCGTCCTCACCCCCCTGACCCGGCAGATCCAAAAAACCCTCGCCCGGGTGACGATCCAGGTGGACAAGACCTCGTTCCTCCCCCTGGAACTGCTCATCGAGGAGGCCGACGGCGACTCCACCCGCATCCGGTTCACCGCCGTCACCGTCAATCGGGAACTCCCCGCCGAACTCTTCCGCCTTCAGGTCCCCCCGGGGACCGTGGAAGAGACGTACGCCCCCGGCGGGCGATGAGCGCCCCGTTCACCCTCCTGGGACAAAACGGCGCCGCCAAGGGACGCCGGGGGTGCCTCCACACCGCGCACGGGGTCATCGAGACGCCCAACTTCATGCCGGTGGGGACCTACGGCACCCTCCGGGGCGTCCCCTCGCACCTCCTGCCGGACCTCGGCGCCCAGGTGATGCTGGTCAATTTCCTCCACCTCTTCTTCTATCCCGGCCCCGAGGCCCTGGCCCGCGCCGGGGGGGTCCACCGATTTTTCTCCATCCCCGTTCCGGTGCTGGCCGATTCGGGGGGATACCAGGTCTTCTCCCTCGGCTCCCACCGAAAGGTCGGGGAGGAGGGGGTGCCCTTTCAGGACCCCCGCTCCGGCCGCAAAGAGCTGTTCACCCCGGAGAAGGTGACGCAGTTCGAGGAGTCCATGGGGATGGACATCGGGATGGTCCTGGATGTCTGCCTCCCCCACGATGCCGGTCGCAAAGCCCACGAAAAAGCCGTCGCAGTGACCCACCGGTGGGCGGAACGGGCCCTTGCCGCCGCCTCGCGCGAACGGATGCTTGTATTCGGCATCGGGCAGGGGGGGACCTTTCCCGACCTGCGCCGCCGCTCGGCCGAGGGGCTGGCGTCCCTCCCCTTCGACGGCTACGGCATCGGGGGACTGGGCATCGGAGAGGAGCCGGAGCGCACCTTCGAGGCGCTGGAGGCCTCCCTCGAAGGATTGCCGGAGGACAAGCCCCGATATTTCATGGGGATGGGGTACCCTCAGGACATCGCCCGGGCCGTGGCGATGGGGGTGGACCTCTTCGACTGCGTCCTCCCCACCCGCAACGCCCGCAACGGCCAGCTCTTCACCTCGCGGGGGGTCATCAACTTCAAACGCAGTGTTTTCAAGGAAGTACATGCCCCCCCCGATCCCGCCTGCGCCTGCCCCGTCTGCCGCCACTACTCCCTGGCCTACCTTCACGCCATGTTCCGACAGAGGGAAATGAGCGCCGCGGTCCTGGCCACCGTCCACAATGTGGCCTACTACCTTGACTTTTTGGCCAAAATCAGGGAAAATACCGCCTCCATTTAAATCCCCAAGGAGGGAATCCGGTTTTGAGCCAGAATCCGAACCCTATCATCAGTCTGCTTCCGCTCGTCGTCATCTTCGGCATCTTCTATTTTATGCTCATCCGCCCCATGCAGAAGAAGCAGAAGGCCCACGCCAACTTCCTCAAGGAGTTGAAGAAGGGCGACAAGGTGGTCACCAACGGCGGACTCTACGGCGCCATCCTGGCCGTGGAGGACGACGCGGTGGTCCTTAAACTGTCGGAGAACGTGAAAGTGCGCGTCGCCAAGTCGGCCGTCGCGGGCGCCCAGCCCGGCGAGGGCAAGACCGAGTTGTAGGCGGCGCCAAGGAGACCCCCGTGAAAAAAGAACTGCTCTGGAGACTCATCCTCATCGTCGCCATCACCGCCGGCTGCCTCTGGTCCATGTTCCCCCTGAAGGAACGGATCAACCTGGGGTTGGACCTGCGGGGCGGCAGCCACCTGGTCATGGAGGTGCAGACGGGCGACGCCATCCGCGCCGACCGCAACGACGCCCACGACTTCCTGGTGGAAAAACTCAAGAAGGAGGGGATCACGGCCGGCGAGGCGCAGTTCCCCGCCGACAACACCTTCTCGATCATCGTGCCCGCCGATTCGATCAAGGAGGCGCGCGTCCAGGCCGAGGACGACCTCCCCGGCTGGAGCGCCGACTACTCCGGGACCACCCTCACCCTGAAAATGGCCGGCAACATGCTCAAGGACCGGGAGGACAAGGCGGTCCAGCAGGCCCTGCAGACCATCAGCAACCGCGTGGACGCCCTCGGCCTGGCCGAGCCGATCATCCTGCGCGAAGGGACCTCCAACCGCATCGTGGTCCAGCTCCCGGGCGTGGACGATCCGGAACGGGTCAAGGACATCATCAAGGCCACCGCCGTCCTGGACCTCAAACTCGTGGACAAGGGGCCCGCCGAGAACAGGGAGGACCTGATCCAGGCCTACGCCGGCAGCGTCCCCGCCCATGTCGAGATCATCGGCGGCAAGTACAAGGACGAATCGGGGCGCACCATCCGCAATTTCTACGCCGTGGAGAAGAAGGCCGCCGTCTCCGGGCGCGACCTCAAGAACGCCCGCCGCTCCATGGACCGCTACAACCAGCCCGCCGTGGAGTTCTCCCTCAACGCCCAGGGGGCCAAGAAATTCGCCAAGGTCACCGGGGAGAACATCAACCGGCGCCTGGCCATCATCCTGGACAACCAGGTGATGTCGGCCCCCAACATCAAGGCGCAGATCTCCGATTCCGGCATCATTGAGGGGAGTTTCGACATCCAGGAGGCCGAGGACCTGGCCCTGACCCTGCGCTCCGGCTCCCTCCCCGCCTCGGTCATCTATCTTGAAGAGCGGACGGTGGGCCCCTCCCTCGGACAGGATTCCATCAACCGGGGGGTCAAGTCCGGCCTCATCGGGCTGCTCATCGTCGCCGTCTTCATGCTGTTCTATTACCGCCTCGCCGGCGTCAATGCCGTCACGGCCCTGTGCCTCAACATCGTCATCCTCCTCGGCGTGATGGCCTACTTCCGCGCCGTCCTCACCCTCCCCGGCATCGCCGGCGTGGTCCTGACCATCGGCATGGCGGTGGACGCCAACGTCCTGATCTTCGAGCGCATCCGGGAGGAGATCCTCCTGGGCAAGTCGGTCAAGGCGGCCATCCAGCTCGGGTTCTCGCGGGCCATGTCGGCCATCGTGGACTCCAACCTCACCACCATCATCTCGGCCCTGTTCCTCTTCCAGTTCGGAACGGGCCCCATCAAGGGTTTCGCCGTGACGCTCATCATCGGCCTCTGCGCCTCCATGTTCACGGCCATCTTCGTTTCGCGGTCCATCTTCGACTTCTTCTTCAAGTACCGCGAACGCGTCGAGACCCTGAGCATATAGGAGCGGGCCATGCTGCGCATCTTACGCAATCCCCAATTTCCCTTCATGAAGTACCGGCTCCACTGGCTGGCCTTCTCCGCCCTGCTCATCCTGGCCGCCGTCGTCGCCTTCTTCGTCCGCGGCGGGTTCAACTTCGGCATTGATTTCGCCGGCGGGACCCAGGTGGCCGCCAAGTTCCGCGAGCCGATGGACATCGCCAAACTGCGTGCCATCCTGGAGGCCGCGGGCTTCAAGGACACCACCATCCAGCATTTCGACGATCCGGCCCTCAATGAGTTCCTCATCCGCGTCCAGAACATCGAGGGGCGCGAGGGCGAGACCGTCAGCCAGCTCCTGGGCGTCCTCGGCCGGTCGCTCAACGCCCCCCCTCCGGAATCCGACCTCAACCTCCTCGGCACCAAGGCGGTCGCCGAGATCCTCTCCTCCGGCCCCTCCGAGAGCCCCGAGACCGTCCAGTCCGTGGCCGCGGCCATCGCCGCCCTCAAGAAGGACAAGGGGATCCTGGCCTCCCACGCCGACCTCAAGGACATCGACGGCCTGAGCCCCGCGATGTTCGACACCCTCAAGCAGAAGACCGCCGTGGGGCCCTACAGCGTCCTCTCTTCCGAGAGCGTCGGCCCCAAGGTGGGGAAGGACATCCAGAAAAAGGCCGTCTGGGCCGTCCTGGGGTCCCTCGCCGGAATGCTGGTCTACATCGCCTTCCGGTTCAAGCACTTCTCCTGGGGCCTCGGCGCCATCGCGGCGATCTTCCACGACGTCCTGATCATCCTCGGGTTCATGCTCTTCACCAACCGCCCCCTCGACCTCACCGGCGTCGCCGCCCTCCTGACGCTGATGGGCTATTCCATGAACGACACCGTCATCGTCTTCGACCGCATCCGCGAGAACATGCGCCTCCGCAAACCCGGCACCCTGCTGGAGATCATGGACCGCTCCATCAACGAGACCCTCTCCCGCACCATCATCACCTCCGGCACCACCTGGACCGTGGTGGCCTGCCTCTTCTTCCTCGGCGGCGACGTCATCAACAATTTCGCCTTCATCCTCTTCTGGGGCATCCTCATCGGCACCTACTCCTCCATCTACATCGCCAGCCCCCTGGCCTGGGCCTTCACCCGCAGGGCCTACGACCGGACCGCGAAGAAGAAGTAACCGCCCCCCCCCGTCCCCATGATCGCCGCGGCCCCGGGGCAACCCGGGGCCGTTCGTTTTGGGGATCTCCCGGGGTTGGTCAGCGGTTCAGCGCCGGGAACGATGCCAGCGGGGGGGCGCCCCAGATGCGGACGGACGCGGGGATCCCGTTGACGACGCAGGTCCACGAACCGTCCGTGCCCAACCCCGACATCTCCGCCATCCACACCGCCCCCCAGCCGTCCCGCGACGGGGCCTCGATGCGGAGTGCCATCCGGTCCCGGAGCCGGTCGCCGGATGTCTGCCGTTTGGGGGAGCTTTCCTAACGTCGCTTCGGAGTGTACAATAAGCGCATGGGCATTGAAACAATCAAAGGTCTCGTGGACCGGTTTGAAACCCATCGGGATTCCTATACCTCCGGCTCCTACAACGAAACCCAGCTCCGCCGCGAGTTCCTGGACCCCTTCTTCAAGGCCCTCGGTTGGGATGTCTTCAACGAAAAGGGCTACGACGAGGCCTACAAAGAGGTCATCCACGAGGATTCCCTCAAGATCGGCGAATCCACCAAGGCCCCCGACTACTGCTTCCGCATCGGCGGCGTGCGCAAGTTTTTCGTGGAGGCCAAGAAGCCCTCCGTCAACGTCAAAGAGGATGTCTCCCCCGCCTACCAATTGCGCCGCTATGCCTGGAACGCCGACCTCCCCCTTTCCATCCTCACCGATTTCGAGGAGTTCGCCGTCTACGATTGCCGTGAAAAGCCGGCTCTGACCGACAAGGCCTCCAGGGCCCGCGTCCTCTACCTCCCCTTCCACGAGTACCCGGAGCGCTGGGAGGAACTGGCCGCGCTTTTCTCCCCCGAGGCCGTCCTCAAGGGCTCCTTCGACCGCTACGCCCGATCGGCCAAGGCCAAGCGGGGCACCGCCGGGGTGGACGACGCCTTCCTAGAGGACATCGAGCGGTGGCGGGAACTGCTGGCCAGGGGCTTCGCCCTGCGCAACCCGGCCCTCTCCACCCATACCCTCAACTTCGCCGTTCAGCGCACCATTGACCGCATCATCTTCCTGCGCATCGCCGAGGACCGCGGCCTGGAGCCCTACGGCACGCTTCTGGGGCAAATCAACGGCGAAGGCGTCTATCCCCGCCTCGTCGAGCTCTTCCGCAAGGCCGACCAGAAATACAACTCCGGCCTCTTCCACTTCCAGAATGAGAAGGGCCAGCACGAACGGCCCGACGACCTCACCCCCCGCCTCCACCTCGACGACAAGCCGCTGAAGGCGATCATCCAAGGGCTCTACTACCCCGAGAGCCCCTACGAGTTCTCCGTCATGCCCGCCGACATCCTGGGGCAGGTCTATGAGCGGTTCCTGGGAAAAGTCATCCGCCTCACCGCCGGCCATCAGGCCAAGGTGGAGGAGAAGCCGGAGGTGAAAAAGGCCGGCGGCGTATTTTATACTCCCACCTTCATCGTGGACTACATCGTCCGGCATACGGTGGGACGGCTCCTGGAGGGCAAGACCCCCAAACAGATTTCAAGCCTGCGCATCCTGGACCCCGCCTGCGGCTCCGGCTCCTTCCTTCTGGGAGCCTACCAGTGCCTTCTCGACTGGCACCGCGACTGGTACCTTGCCGACGGCGCCGCGATACACCCCAAGGAGATTTACCGCGCCCACACCGGGCAGTGGCGCCTCACCACCCCGGAGCGCAAGCGCATCCTCCTCAACTCCATCCACGGCGTGGACCTGGACCCGCAGGCTGTGGAGGTCACCAAGCTCTCCCTCCTGCTGAAAGTCCTGGAGGGGGAGACGGAGCAGACTCTCCAGCACCAGATGGACTTCATGCGCGCCCGCGCCCTGCCCGACTTGGGGCGTAACATCCAGTGGGGCAACTCCCTCATCGGGGGCGACTACACCCACGGCCGGCAGTTGGACTTCGTGCCGGAGGAGGAGCGGTACCGCGTCAACCCCTTTGATTGGGCCCGCCAGTTCTCCGCCGTCATGGAGGCGGGGGGCTTCGACGCCGTCATCGGCAATCCCCCTTATGTGCGGCAGGAGACCCTGGGCGACGACTTCAAAGCGTATGCCGGCACGCACTTCAAGACCTTCGCCGGCACCGCCGACCTCTATGTCTATTTCATCGAGCGGGGCATCTCGCTCCTGAAGGATGGCGGGATCTTCTCCTACATCGTCGCCAACAAGTGGCTGAGGGCCGCCTATGGGAAGCCTCTCCGGCAGTGGCTCAAGGACAAGGCCGTCGAGGAGATCGTGGACTTCGGCGACCTCCCCGTCTTCCAGGGCGCCACCACCTACCCCTGCATCCTGCGCGTCGCCAAGAGCAAGGCCAAGAAGAGTTTCAGCGCCGCCAAAGTACCGGACTTGGAGTTCACCGATCTGGAGGAGAAGGTCAAGGACCTGCGATACACCGTAGAGAAGACGACCCTCTCTCCAGACGGCTGGTCGTTGGCCGACGCCAAGGTTTCGGCCCTCCTGGGGAAGATCAAGGCCCAAGGAATCCCTCTGAAAGAGTATGTCAAGGGAAAGATCTATCGGGGCGTTCTGACCGGCTTCAACGAGGCCTTTGTTATTGACGAGGCGACAAAGAAACGGCTCATCCAAGAAGACCCCAAAAGCGCCGAACTCATCAAGCCCTTCCTCCAGGGGCGCGACATCAAGCGGTATCAGCCGCCCACCCCGACGCGCTATCTCATCTTTACGCGCCGGGGAGTGGACATCAAACGCTATCCCGCCATCGAGCGGCATCTGCTCCAATATAAAGAACTTCTAATGCCGAAGCCGAAAAACTGGAAGGGGAAAGAGTGGAAGGGGCGCAAGCCGGGGGCGTATCAGTGGTACGAGATTCAAGACAGCACCGATTATTACTCGGAATTTGAGAAGCCTAAGATTCTCTGGCCTGAAATAGCAGGCGATGCACGCTTCACCTTTGACCCCGCAGGCTGCTATGCCAACAACAAAGTGTTTCTAATTCCCTCTGAGGATAAATACCTTCTTGGCTTGTTGAACTCTTCGTTGCTAAAGACCTTCATACACTCCGTATGCACTGATCTCCAGGGCAGTAGTTTCAACTTCAGTGCTGTCTTTGTGCAAAAGACGCCTATCGTTGTGCCTGATCTTAAGGACAAAACACGGGTGAAGGCCAAAGAAGAGATCCTCGCCCTGGTGGACCAGCTACTTAAGATGAATGCCGACCTGGCTACCTGCACAAGCAATCAGCAGCGGGTGCTATGCCAGCGATATATTCTTGCCCACGAGAAGCAGATAAATAATGCTGTCTGTTCAATATACCGAATCGATCATGATGATTGCTAGCGCCGCAAACCCAGGCGTCTTCAACATACGCAGCGAATTATCAGATAAAAGCATTAGAATTCTATCAAACCAAATTGATCAAGTATTTTCGAAGAAGGGATTGGCCTTTCCGAGAAGTGCAGAAGAATTGAAAAAGTATGCTTATAATCCTTACATTAAAATAGATGGCAATATTTTTCATTTAAGTGCAATCGGATCGCAAGCGCTTGAGCGCATATTGGCCATATTTCAAGGCATTAAACCGCTGAGCGATTTACTTAGCCCAAATGATTATTACCGGATCATCCTTGGCGAGATCGAGAATTGGATCAATCGCAAATTGGTACCAAGTCCTGATGTATTCATTGATTCGGTAGAAAAGCATATATTGACCTATATAGATTGGTATCAGTTTCTATGCAAAATAGATGGGTTAATCTTGCAAGGTGTTGATCAATTGCCAATAGGAGGAAAAATAATAAGTAAGTACACACCAGAAATTCTCGATAACATAATGCAAAAATCGGATGATTTTATAAAGATCATCAATACTGAACATAATAATTCTATTGTTATTTCAGGGAAAGAAAGAGGATCGATTGATTCAGCTTCGAGAAAATTCTGCTTCAATGCAGAATTGTGCCTATCGCTGTTGCGATTGTATCACTGTATCGCAAGAGGAGGTGATATACTGCGCCCCAAAATTAGGTTAGTTAGCGAGTGTCATGGCGCTTATGGATCAGCTATTGTATTTGGATGGGATGAGAAAACAAAGAGCGAAACTTGGATAAGACATTTTAAGGAAGATTTAAGCCTTGTAATAGACAATGAAATGTTAACTTACTTCAGAAAGCAATGTTATTGGGATCAGTTAGCGGGCCTTATCTTAAAAGAAGACAGAAGCGAAGTAGAGGAAGCGATAGTTAAATCACTTTATTGGTTTGGCGAAGCGCATAAGGAACGCACAATTGTTACAAAATGGATTCTATTGTGGACTTGCATTGAATGCTATTTTTCTATTGATGATGAGCGGATAACAGAAAATAATGCAATGGGCGTTGCAACTTTCCTTAAATTTGGTGGATATTCATTTGACGAATATAATGATTATCGCAAATTAAAGAGCAAGATCAGGAAATATTATGAACTTAGAAGTCTTGCTCTGCACAGAGCATCTTATCAACATATTGAGTCTGAAGCTCTCGAGACATTTGCTCAAATGGTTGCCTGGGTGATCATTATAATGGTCTCATTGTCATTGAGAGGTTATAACAATTTAGTCCAGATAAAGAAAGAAGCAGAAAGATTAGATAGCCTGCACTATTCGGATCAGAAAAATGGATAAAGCGCTTTACATTTCCCTGCTCGTTGCCGTTGCAACTCCCGTTGTAGCATTCGCCCTGCGGCTGGCCTGGAAGGCAATCCGGCTATGGCATGCCCGCCGTCTCTCAGTGGAGGAGAAGCATCTGCTCCACTATGCGGCCAAATCCCAAGGCATGATCCACCACATGGAGGCCGATCAAATCCCCGGCGGATGGGTCCGCGCCGGCGGGATGGATTTCGACACGGAGCCCCGCCGGGCGGGTCTTTACCTTGCGGCTCTCGAACGCCTGATCGCCCTGGGCTATGTGGAGTACAAGTCGGGAAACCTATTCACTTTGACCCATTCCGGCTGGAAAAAGGGGGAAAGGACATGATGGCCGCCCGTATCGCATTCTGGAAATCGCGGAGGATGTTCTGATGGTCGTTCATGCATCCTATGTCTGCCCCCGTTGTCATGGAGGCATGGAGATCGGGCCAAGCGGACTGATCTGTCCGGCCTGCACAATCACTTATCCGGTGGCGGATGGTATCGCCGACTTCTCTGAAGGCCATTACTACGATCAGTTCGACCCCTCCTCCTCGCTCACCGTCGAACATCAGGCGGGGCTAAATCACGAGGTCGAGGGGTCCCGATGGCGCATCCAGGCCTATTATCTCCCCAAGATCGAAACGACTTTACGCAAATTTGCTCTGGAGCGCTCCAGGATACAGATCCTGGATTGCGGCTGCGGCAACGGCTGGTCGGTGGACCTGCTAAACGACACGGGGCTCTTGACCTGGGGGGTTGACCTGTCCCAATTGCGCCGGTGGCAGTGGAGGGAGCGCAAGCACAAAGGCAACCTTGCGGTGGCCGACGCCCGCCGTCTTCCCTTCGAGGATGGCCGTTTTCATTTCATCCTCTGTTCCGGCGTCATTGAGCACATCGGGGTCCAGGAGTACAAGCTGGGGGCCTATAGCGTGAAACCCCTGGAAAACCGCGACGCCATGCGAACAGCATTCCTTTCCGAACTCCTGCGGGTCCTCGCTCCCGGCGGCACGCTCTGGCTGGATTGTCCCAACGGGGCCTTCCCCATTGATTTCTGGCATGGCGATCGGGTGGGCCAGGCCCGCCGCCATGCGCTGAATGAGGGCTTCCTGGCCAAGACCGGCGAGATTCGGAGCTATCTATCGGCGATCAAGACGCCGGCTTCCTTGAAGCCGCGCAGCCCTCATCGCCTATTCCGCTTCCAGCAGGTGGGGCGGCATTGGTACGGTCGTGCGATCCGGCCTTTGATGGGTATATATTTCAACCTCATGCGTGTGTTTCCTTTCTCCATCTTGGCCGGCACGGGCCTCAATCCGTACTTGGTCCTGGAGATCAGCAAGGAGGCAGATCATGTGCATTCGAAGGAGCACTCTACGGCAATATTGCTTATCAAACAACAGTAACACCGGCAAAACTCCGCTATGAACTTGTGCCTTCCAACGGCAACCATTATTATTTGATCACCGCTTATAGTGCCAATCAGGAAAGCAGCCCTGGAAATGGCACCAGCGGGCCCCGTCCTGTCTCGCAATGCACCTGCCCGCCATAAATACGGACGAGAAAAGCCCAGCTATTTATTTTGCCTGATTCAATGCCGGAAATGAAGAAAGCGGCGGCGTGCCCCATACCCGGATTGAGCTATGCCTGCCATCAACGGTGCAAGCCCATGTATAATCCGTGCCCAGCCCCGACATCTCCGCCATCCACACCGCCCCCCAGCCGTCCCGCGACGGGGCCTCGATGCGGAACTCCAGGGGGTCCTTCAACGCGTGGCCGGGGACGCGGAGGAACCGGACCTCGTCGGCCGGCAGGTCGCCGAGCTTCCCGCCGTTCAGGATGATCGCGCCGCCGGTCAGGGACCACGCCCGCAGGCGCATCTCCTGCCGCCCGGCACGGGCGAAGGCACGCACGAAAACGACGGTTTCCGGCTCCGCCGCCGGCAATTTCCCGTCCCGCCAGATCACTTGGCCTCCCGGTTCCGCGGCGCGGAGCTTCTCCGAGTGGAAGCGGTGGACGGATTGCCACAAAATACAAATGGCGAAAAGGGACAGGCCGGCAATCAATATCCGTTTCATGGATAGTTTCGAGTTTCGAGTTTCGAGTTTCGAGTTGAGAAGCGGGAAACGCGGTTTCGAGTCTCGAGTTTAGAGTTTCGAGTTGTCAAACGGGAAACGCAGTTTCGAGTTTCGAGTTTCGAGTTTCGAGTTGAGAAGCGGGAAACGCGGTTTCGAAGTTCGAGTTCATAGTTTCGTGTTGAGAAGCAGGATGTAGAGAGAGTTGTGCTTTTAACTTTCAACTCGCAACTCGCAACTTTGCTCTGGTTTTGTCTTTAATTCGGAACTCGAAACTCGAAACTCGCAACTTTGCTCTGGTTTTGTCTTTAATTCGAAACTCGCAACTCGCAACTCGCAACTTTGCTCTGGTTTTGTCTTTAATTCGAAACTCGCAACTCGCAACTCGCAACTGCATTTTAATACTGCCCCAACGACCCGTCCCGCTTGGCATTCCGGACGGCGGCGTTGAAGAGCCACAGGCTGAGGGGGACGAGGACGGCGGAGAAGGCGAGGAGGTAGAGATAGCTGCCGCCGAGGTCGGCCACCCCCTTCCCTTCGAGGATGGAACCCCGCAGGACGGCCAGGGCATGGGTGGTGGGGATGAGGTCGGAGAGGGTCTGCAGGGCCGGCGGCAGGATCTCCTTGGGGAAGAAGACGGTGCCGAAGAGGGCCGAGGCGGTGCCGAAGAAATAGGAGACCGGCTCGCCCCGCTTGAACAATAAAACCGAGGCGGCGGCAAGGTTGCCGATGGCACCGAAGGTGATCGAGCAAAGGAATAGCGGCAGAACGAAATTCATAACCTCGAGATCGGGCAGGGGGACGTCGAAAAGCAGGCGGGCCGCCAAGAGAAGAAGATAAAGACGCAGGATACCGGCGATAAAATCAGACACCATGCTCAGCGCCGGCATCTCGCAGGGCCATCGCAGCAAGTTCAGGGTGTACTCCAGCGTGCCGTTCATCTGCTGTTCGCGGATACGGCTGGAGGAGCTGTACATGATGGTGGTGAGCATCCCCTGGAGGGCCAGCCCCAGGATGACATAAGGGAAGTAGCCTCCGGGCGAGGCGAAACCGCCCATTCCCTTGTCCATGAGGGTGGCGATGAAATACCAAAGAAACAGGGTGAAAAGCCAGGCTCCGGCCTGCAGAATGACATTCAACCGGTAGGAGAGGGCAAGGCGGATGTCCCGCTCAAGGAACAGGCCCATGCGACGGACGGTGTCCAGATGATTACTCATGCCAGCGTTTCCGTTCGCGTGCACGCCGACAGAAGGGCGTGCTCCTGCGGCGAGGCGATGATGACCGTCTTCTGCCCTTGAAATTTCTTAAGGATCTCTCTCAGGCAAGTGAGGCCGATGTCGTCGAGGGACCGGAACGGCTCGTCGAGGAGGTAGAGGGGAGCGTCCATGGCGAAGGCCCGAACAAGCGCCACCTTCTGCCGCTCGCCGGTGGAGAGAGAGTCGAACCGCCGGTGCAAGAACGGCCCGATTCCGAACATCTCCTCCCATTGCTTAGCGCTGTCCTCCTTCACAGGGTTGGGAAGGATGGAAAGGAAGAATTTCAGGTTCTGGCGCACCGTGAGCCGGAAGTAGAACGAGCGTTCCTCCGGCCCGACATAGACGACGCGGCCCTTGATCTTCTCCTCGCCCCTCGGCAGGGGGTGGCCCAGCACCTCCACCGTCCCGCCGTCGGCGTAGAGGGCCCCGGCGACGATCTTGAGCAAAGTGGTCTTCCCGGCGCCGTTGCGCCCCTTCAATCCCACGATCTCTCCCGCCTCCACGCGCAGGGAGACGCCCTTGAGGGCATCCACTTGTGGCGAGGGGGGATTGAGGAGATTCCAGGCCCCGCGACGGGGGAAGATCTTGGTAACGGAGTCCAGCAGGACGGCCGTCATAGCCCCTGGCGCCGGCGATACTCCTTGAGGATGGGGACCAGGGCCTCGAGGGTCTCCGGCGGCACCCGGTCGAGGCGGGTGACGACGGCGGCGTCGAGGGCGGTGGCGCAGGCGCAGGCATGCTCCCTCGGCAGGGCCTTGACGGTCTCCCTCAGGATCTCCTGGGAAAGGCGGGCGTTGGCGGCGATCACCTCGAGGATGGCGGCGGTGGTGACATTCTCCTCCTCCTCGTGCCAGCAGTCGTAGTCGGTCACCATCGCCAGGGTGGCGTAGCACATCTCGGCCTCGCGGGAGAGGCGCGCCTCCTGCAGGTTGGTCATCCCGATGACGTCCACCCCCCAGGAGCGGTAGAGGAACGACTCGGCCCGGGTGGAGAACTGCGGCCCTTCCATGCAGAGATAGGTGCCGCCCCGGTGGACGCGGGCCCCGGCCGATGCGCAGGCCCGGTAGGCGGCCGCCTGCAGTTCGGGGCAGACGGGATGGGCCAGGGAGACATGGGCCGCGATCCCGCGGCCGAAGAAGGTGTCGGGACGGTGGCGGGTGCGGTCGACGAACTGGTCGGGAAGGACCACGTCGGTGGGCCTCAGATGGTCCTTCATGCTGCCCACGGCGGAGACCGAGACGACGCGATCGCACCCGAGGGTCTTGAGGCCCCAGAGGTTGGCCCGGAAATTGATCTCGGTGGGGAGGATGGTGTGCCCCTGGCCGTGGCGGGAGAGGAAGACCACCTCGCGCCCCTCCAGTTCGCCCAGGATATAGGCGTCGGAGGGCTCCCCGAAGGGGGTGGTCAGGCGCTCCTCGCGGAGGACCCTGAGGGCCTCCATCCGGTAGAGCCCCGAGCCGCCGATGATGCCGATCACTTCAGGGCGTCCTGGATGCGGCAGGCCACCTCGAGGGCGCGGCCGCCCTTGTCGCCGTCCACCCGCGGGGCCCGCCCCCCCTCGATGGCCCCGACGAAGTCGGCCAGCTCGGCCCTCAGCGGCTCCTGCTGGCGCACCTCCACCTTCCGCTCCTCGACGCGGGGCGCTCCGCCGCCGGTCTCCAACGCGAAGGCCTTGATGGACTTGTCGGCGTAGTCCACGGAGAAGTAGGCGCGCGGCTCGAAGATGCGCAGTTTGCGGACCCGCTCCAGACTGATGCGCGAGGCGGTGAGGTTGGCCACCACCCCGTTGTCGAACTCGAGGCGGGCGTTGGCGATGTCCACCTTGGGGGAGAGGACCGGGACGCCGGAGGCGCGCACCTCGCGCACCTCGGAGCGGGCCAGGTCCTGGACGATCTGGATGTCGTGGATCATGAGGTCGAGGATGACGTCCACGTCGAGGGAGCGGGGGGTGAAGACGGCGAGGCGCTCGACGGTGATGTAGCGGGGGTTCTGGACCATGGGGAGGACCGCCTCCACGGCGGGGTTGTGCCGCTCGATGTGCCCCACCGCCAGGACCAGCCCCTTCGATCGGAAGGCCTCCGCCATCCGGCGCGCCTCGTCGAGGGAGAAGGCGATGGGCTTCTCCACCAGGACGTGCTTCCCGGCGTCGGCCGCCTCGAGGACGACCGCCTGGTGGTGGACGGTGGGGACCGCCACCACGACCGCGTCGCAGGCGGCGAGGAGGGCTTCGAGGGTGGGGTGGGCCGGAATGCCGAACTGGGCGGCCACTTCCTTCGCCCGCTCGGCGTTCTGGTCATGGATGCCGATGAATTGCGCGCCGTCGAACCCGGCGAGGACGCGGGTGTGGTGATAGCCGAAGACCCCGGTCCCCACCACCCCGACGCGGATCATCGCGCCACCACCCCGCGTTTGGCGGCCTTGACGAAGTCGAGGAAGTAGCGGGTGTGCTCGTCCATCGCCACCTCGGCCTCGGCCTGCCTGAGGGCATCCTCGCGGAGGGTGTTGGTCTGGAAGAGGATCCTGAAGAGCTTGCGGAGGTTCTCGATGGTCTCCTCGGGGAAGTTCTTCCGCTTGAGGCCGAGGGTGTTGATGCCGTAGGCCCTTGCGGGCCGGCCGCCCGCCGTCTTGACATAGGGGAGGACATCCTGCGTGGCCACGGTGAACCCGCCCATGAAGGCGTGGCGGCCGACGCGGCAGAACTGATGGACGGCGGAGAAGGCCCCGATCGCGGCCCAGTCGTCCACCTCGACATGGCCCGCCAGGGTGCCGGCGTTGGCGAAGATGCAATGGTCGCCGACGTGGCAGTCGTGGGCGACGTGGGCGTAGGCCATGAAGAGGTTGTCGCTTCCGACGGTGGTGTGGCCGCCCCCCCCGGGGGTGCCCCGGTGGAAGGTGGTGTACTCACGGATGAGGTTGCGGTCCCCGATGGTCAGGCGGGTGGGCTCGCCCGCGTACTTGAGGTCCTGCGGCGGGAACCCGATGTGGCAGGGCCCCTGGATGGTGTTGTCCCCGCCGATGGCGGTGAGCCGCTCCACCTGGACGAAGGCGACCAGTTTCGTTCCGCGCTTGATGGTGACATCGGGGCCGATGATGCAGTAGGGACCCACCGTGACGCCGTCTTCGAGGACGGCCCCGGGGTCCACGATGGCGGTGGGGTGGATCCAAGCGCTCATTTATCCACCATCACGGAGGTGAGTTCGGCCTCGGCGCAGACCACCCCGTCCACCTTGGCCTCGCCCCAAAGTTTGCAGGTGGTGGCCCGCTTGTGGAGGACCTTGATCTCAAACCGGATCTGGTCCCCCGGAACGATGGGCTTGCGGAACCGGGCCCGGTCGATCCCCATGAAATAGACGAGTTTGGCGTCCTTGTCCTCCACCTCGCCCAGGAGCATGCAACCGCCCGTCTGCGCCATGGCCTCGATGATCAGGACCCCCGGCATGATGGGCTTGCCGGGGAAGTGCCCCTGGAAGAAGGGCTCGTTGATGGTGACGTTTTTGAGCCCCACCACGTGCTCCGGCCCCGATTCCAGGATGCGGTCCACCAGGAGAAAGGGGTAGCGGTGGGGGAGGTTCTGCAGGATTGCCTGGATGTCCATCATGGATTCTCTCCTCCTTTGCGAAGCTTGTTCATGAGTTCCGGAAGGCGGGCCAGGGCGGCCTGCTCCTTGAGCCAGACCTTGTGGTTTCGGGATGGGAATCCCGATACCATCGTTCCGTCGGGGGTGTCCTTGGCCACGCCGGTCTTGGCGGTGACCGTGACCCCACGGCCGATGGTGATGTGCCCCACGGCGCCCGACTGGCCGGCGAAGACGCAGTGGTCGCCGATCGTGGTGGATCCGGCGATCCCCACCTGCCCCACGAGCACCGCGTGGCGGCCGATTTGGACATTGTGGGCGACCATCACCAGGTCGTCCAGTTTGGTGCCGTCGCCCACGACGGTGGGAGAGAGGGTGCCCGCGTCCACGCAGGCATTGGCGCCGATCTCGACGTCGTCGCCCAGCCGCACGCCGCCCACCTGCGGGATCTTGCAATACCGCCCTTCATGGAACGCGAACCCGAACCCGTCGGCCCCCAGCACCGCGCCGCCGTGGATGACGCACCGTTTTCCCACGGCCACGCGGGGGTAGAGGACGGCGTTGGGAAAGATGACCGTGTCGTCGCCCACCGTCACGTCGCGCATGAGGACGGCCCCCGAATGGACCGTGACCCGTTCCCCCAGGACGGTCCGGGGACCGACGACGGCGCCGGGATGGATCCGGGCGGAGGGGGGGACGACGGCCGAAGCGGCGATGGGGCCCGGCTCAGGGGGGTCCTGCGGCTCGGGATGGAAGCGGCCGACCAGGAGGGAGAGGGCATAGTAGGGGTCGGCGTGCCGCAGGAGGTGCCGGCCCGGCAGGAGGGTCTTTTCGTCGGCGAGGAAGGCCCGGGCGGGGCAGGCCGCGGCCCGGGCGGCGTACTTGGCCGAGGTGAGGAAGGCGAGGTCCCCCTCCTCCGCCTCGTCCACGGGCTTCAACCGCTCCACTTTCCATTCCCCGTCCCCTTCAACCCGGCCGCCGATCAACCGGGCCAGCTCCTCCAGGGTCGGCATGGAGGCCTATTTGCTGGTCTTGGGGGCCGGGAGGTTGACCTGGGAATTGAACCGCTTCAGGATCTCGTCGGTGATGTCCGAGGCATCGTCGGCGTACACCAGGCCGCTGTTGAATTTGTTGAACAGGAGGGCGAACCCCATCTCCTTCCCCGTCTGGTTGATGATGGGGAAGATCTTGTCCTCCAGTTTCTTCAGTTCCTCGTCCCGGACCTCCTTCAGTTCCCGTTCGGTGTCGTCCTTGAACCGCTTGTAGGTGATCTGGCTGTCCTCGAACTTCTTCTGGAGCTCCTTCATTTTCTGCTCGGAAAGGATGAACTTCTGCTCCTCGAGCTGTTTTTGGATGTCGAGGATGTTCTTCTCGTACGCCTTGGCCTCCTCCACCTTCTTCTCCTGGATCCTCTTCAGTTTCAGGAAGGACTCCTTGCCGGCGGACGACTCGGAGACCACCCGCTCCACGTCGATGACGCCGATCTTGGGGCTTTGGGCCGCCGCGAGGGCGGGAAGGATCAGGGCCAGGACCAGGACCGTAATACGTTTCATAACATGCCTCCTCTGGGATTGGTGGGACGCGTTGAAGGATTTATCATACCATAATCTTAAGCCGGTCGAACCCTCCGCGAGGGCGGTTCGGGACGGCCCATCCGCCCCCCGACGGCCGCGACGGGCGCCGGTCCGACCCCGCCGCCGCCGGGGTCGTCGGGTGCGTTGACTTCAGGGAGGGCTTGCTCTACCATTTCAGAGTGAACGACGCGCGGGAAGGGCCCATCCGGCCCCTTCCGGAAAGGCGACCATGCATTATCTGTTGATCTACGATCTGGCGCCCGATTATCTGGGTCGGCGCGGCGAGTTCCGCGGGGAGCACCTTCGGCTGGCCTGGGAGGCCGCGGAAAGGGGTGAACTGGTCCTGGGGGGGGCCGTGGGCGATCCTCCCGACGCCGCCATCCTATTCTTTCAGGGAGATTCGCCGGACGGCGCCGAGCGGTTCGCGAAGGCCGACCCCTATGTGGCGAACGGCCTCATCAAGGCCTGGCGGGTTCGCCCCTGGACAACGGTGGTGGGCGCGGGGGCCGCGACGCCGGTGAAGCCGGAAGGTCGGTGAACGGGGGACCTGCGGCCCGCGGCGCCGAAACGATTCAGGCGTCCTCGAGCTTGACGGCGGTGCCGTAGGCCAGCAGTTCGGCCGCCCCCTGCGTGATCATGGAGGTGACGAACCGCGTGTTGACGATGGCGTCGGCCCCGAGACCGCGCGCCTCCTCCACCATGCGGTCGAGGGCCTGCTCGCGCGATTCGGCCATCAGTTTGGTGTACTCGTGGATCTCCCCTCCCACGAGGTTGCGGAAAGCGGCCAGGATGTCCTTCCCCACGTGCCGGGCGCGGACGGCGTTGCCCCGGACGATGCCGAGGGTCCGGACCACCCGCTTGCCGGCGATCGAATCGGTCGAGACGACGATCATTTCTTCACCTCCCGGTAGCGGTCGGACCGCGCCTCCCCGAGACGGTCCATCAGGATGGAGATCCCCAGCAGGACGACGCCCGTCAGGCCGCCGAAAACCAGCAGTTTGACGGCCAGCCCCTCGGGGCCCGTCGCCACCTGCCAGAGGGCGTAGCCCGACAGGGCCAGGGCCCAGACGATGGCCAGGAACCACCCGGTGAACCGCGTCGCGGCGCTGACGGGCCCGGCCGGCCGTTCGGTCCACTGCTCCTCCCTTGGTTCGTTGAATTGCGTGCTCATGGCGGTCTCCTTCACGGATCGGATTTGGTCGAACAGCGCGCGGCAGGCCGGGCACTCCTCCAGGTGGAGGCGCACCCGCTGGTCCGCCGCCTGGGTCAGTTCCCCGTCCAGGTGGCCGGAAAGCAGGGCCTGGTCGAAACCACGGGGGCAGGATTCATGCATGGCCGACTCCCTTCATCCGCCGGCGGAGGTGCCGGGCCATCAATGCCCGGGCCGCGTGCAGGCGGGACATGACCGTCCCCACGGGGATCCCCAGGACCTCGGCGATCTCGCGGTAGGGCAGGTCGTGGTACTCGCGCAGGATCAGGATCTCCCGCGCCGCGGCATCCAATTCCCCCAGGGCCTCCCAGACCATCCGGCGCGTCTCCTGGCGCTCCGCCTCCCCGTGCGGGTCCTCCGGGGAGCGCCCCCCTCCGGCGGCCAGGACGGTCTCCGCGGCCCGTCTCCGCACGGCGTCCCTCCGCCGGGAGTCGGCCACCGTGTTGCGGACGATCTTCAGGAGCCACGGCCGCAGGGGCCGGGCGGGATCGAACCGGCCGCGGTGCCGGAAGAGCCTGAGGAGCGATTCCTGGGCCGCGTCCAACGCCTCGTCGGGATCGCCCGTCAACTGCAGGGCGAAGAGGTAGGCCGTGCGCCGGCACCGCCGCAGGAGGGCCTCCCACGCGCCGGCATCCCCGGCGAAGGCGGCCCGGAGGAGGACGGCCTCCTCGGGTTCGGGAGGGGCGGGGGGGATGGGGGGCTCGATCAGGGCCATAGCGCTGTTCACATGATACCCTACGCGCGTCCCCGCCGTTTATTCGACCTTTTCGCGGTCCCGTCCGGGCGGGCGGGGAGGAAAGAGGGTACAATAGCCCGGATCGTTCATCGTTCGGAGTGTCCCCATGCCCTCGCTCGGCCATCAACTGCCGCTCTGGTCCGTCGTCCCGTTCGCCTCCCTCCTGCTCTGCATCGCCTTTTTCCCCCTGGCGTTCGGGCACTGGTGGGAGAAGAACCGCCACAAGGCCCTCGTGGCCGCCCTCCTCGCGCTCCCGGTGGTGGCCCTGTTCTGGCATTTCGGCGATTTCCGGCCCCTGCTCCACGAGGTGACGGAGTATTTCTCGTTCATCGTCCTCCTGGGCTCCCTCTTCGTCATCAGCGGCGGCATCTACGTCCGCGGCGACATCCTGGCCACGCCGCGCAACAACACCCTCTTCCTGGCCCTGGGGGGCCTGATGGCCAATTTCTTCGGCACCACCGGAGCGGCCATGCTCCTCATCCGCCCCCTCCTGCGCACCAACGCGGAGCGCAAACACATCCGCCATATCCCCATTTTTTTCATCTTCGTCGTCGCCAACGTGGGAGGGTGCCTCCTTCCCGTCGGCGACCCGCCCCTCTTCATGGGCTATCTCCGCGGCGTCCCCTTTTTCTGGACCCTCCGGCTCCTTCCCCAATGGCTGTTCATGATGGCCCTTCTGCTGACCACCTTCTACCTGGTGGACCGCCATTTCTGGAACAAGGAGCCCCGGGAGGCCCTTCTCGCCGACCGCCTCCACTACCGCCCCGTGGGGATCTTCGGCCGCATCAATCTGTTCCTCATCGCGGGAGTGCTCATGTGCGTGGTGTTCCTCGAGGCCCCCGTGCGCGAGATCGTCATGCTGGCCCTGGCCGGCCTCTCCCTGCGCTTCACCCACCGGCGGGTCCGGAAGAGGAACCAGTTCAATTTCGCCCCCATCGTGGAGGTGGCGGTCCTCTTCGCCGGCATCTTCGCCACCATGGTCCCCGCCCTCCTCATCCTGGAGGCCCGGGGGTCGGCTTTGGGCGTGACGGAGCCGTGGCAGTTTTTCTGGGCCACCGGGCTCCTCTCCTCCTTCCTCGACAACGCCCCCACCTACCTGACCTTCCTGGCCCTCGCGCAGGGGCTCTCCGCCGCGGGCGGCCTGGCCCGTGAGGTGGTGGGGGTCCCCGCGGAACTGCTCGCCGCCATCTCCCTGGGGGCGGTCTTCATGGGGGCCAACACCTACATCGGCAACGGCCCCAACTTCATGGTGAAGGTGATCTGCGAGCACCAGAGGGTGAAGATGCCCTCCTTCTTCGGCTACATGCTTTGGTCGGGGGCGGTGTTGCTCCCGCTCTTCCTGCTCGTGACCCTGGTTTTTTTTCGCTGACCGCGCCGGCTTGTTTCACCCCACCTCGACCTCGATGTCCGGGGGCGTTTCGAGGGTCCGGTGGACGGGACAGCCGTGGACGAGGCGCTTGATCAGCGCGTGTTTGGAGGCCGGAACGTCGCGCGGCAGTTCGATGTCGAGGGTGAAGCGGGTGACGCGGCGGGGCAGATCGCCCTTGACATAGGTTAAGTTCACCGTCACCGGACCGTCGGCGTACCCGCGGGCCCGGCACCAGGCCTCCACCGTCATCCCCACGCACGCCCCCAGCGAGGCGGCCAGCAGTTCGACGGGCGAGGGTCCGCGGTCGGTCCCCCCCGCTTCGGGGTCGGGGTCCACGGCCAATGCGTGCTTCCGAAGGCGCAGGGTCCAGCCGCTCCCCGGTTCGTTCCTGGCGGTGATCAGGTCCATGGGACACCTCGTTCGGCAGGGATCGGGTCATTATCGCAGAAATCGCGGGGGCCCGCTTCGGGTACAATGGGTGGCGCGCCATGAGGTCCCCCACCCGCCTTCTTCTGATCATCGGCCTCGCCGGTCTGGCCCTGACCGCGCTCTTGTTCTGGCGCGGCCAGGCGTTCGGCGACCAGCTCTCTCTCCTCGCCCGCGGGTGGCTCCTGGCGGCGCGGGGGGAACTGGTCCCCTACGGCAATCCCCTCTCCACCGGCGGGCACGAACCGGGGGCCCTGACCAGCCTGCTCGTCGGCCTCCCCCTTTTCGCGTGGATGGACTACCGCGCCCCCGTCGTCCCCATCGTCCTGGCGCATCTGCTGGCGTGGTGGCTGTTGGACCGGGTGGTGCGGGAGGCCCTGGACGGCCGGGCGCGGGTTTTGCTCGGGGTCCTCTTCTGGCTGAGCCCCTGGCGCCTCTATTTCTCCGGCTTCCTGTGGAACCCCAACTACCTCTTCCTTTTCGGGGCCATGCACCTGTGGTCGGCCTGGCGGCAGGCGGAGCGTCCCCGGTTCTGGGCCAGCGCCGTCCAGGCCCTGGCCATCGGCCTCACCTTCCAATTGCACGCCTCCTTCATCCTCCTCGCCGCGGCCTCGGCCCTTCTCTGGTGGCGGGGCTGGCAGCGCCTCCACTGGGGCGGCCTGGCCTTCGGCGGCGCCCTGGCCTCCCTCACCCTCGTCCCATGGCTCCTGTCACTGGGGACCCACCCGGAGATCACCGCCGCTTCCAAAGGGTTCCTGGGACGGGGCCTGGTGGAGGTCTACCCGGTCATCCGCGGCCTGGCCTATTGGGTGCGCTACGCCTCCCTGGCGGTGAGCCACAAGATGCTGATCCTCGATTTCTCCCCGTCCCTCGGCCCCCGGATCGATGTCTGGCTGGCCCCCGCCGTCTCCTGGACAGCCACCGCCGGGGCGGTCCTTACCCTCCCCTTCTCCGCCTGGGCCGACTGGCGCCTCCTGCGTGAAAGAGGACGCGGTTGGTTTCGCTCCCTGCGCCGCCCCGGCCTGGAGGCCCCGGAGGGGCGCGCCTGGTTGGGCGGCTACGCCGTCCTTTCCCTGGCCGCGGCGTTCCTGGTCTTCTGTCTCTCCCCCACCACCATCATGTTCTGGCAGGGGATACCCCTGTTCCACGCCGCCCTCCTTCCCCTCCTGCTCTGGGCGGCCGCCCGCCTCGACGGCCGCCGAGCCCCCTGGATCCGGCGGGCCGCCGCCGCCCTCGCCGTGGCCTCCCTCCTGATGGGAATGGCCATGGCAGCCGGAGCCCGCCAGTACCGGTGCGAGGGGCGGGGCCACGGCCGGTGGCCCCTGCGGTACGATTCCCGGATGTTCGACGACCTGGGGATGCGGGAGAAATGCCCTTGGCCGGTCAACGTCCCCGGGGCCGGCTGGCCCGACGGCCTGCCTCCGGAGGGGCCCCTGGCGCCGTGATCGAAGGCCTCTTCGCTCTCACGATCATGGCGGTCGGGATGGCGGCCGCGGGCCTGTACCTCCAGCGGGTGCTGCGCTTGGAGAAACACCATCGGACCGTATCGCTTGCCCGACAATTCAATCTCTCCATGGATGGAGGCACGGCCCGCGGGATCTGGAACGGGCATCCGATGGAGGTGAGAGTGCGTGACCTGCACAGATATGGAGGAATGGATCTTGACCTGCGTGTGGGAGGAGCGAACCCCAGAATAGCCATCACCCGGGAACCGGTCTTATTAATCCGCCGTCTCCCCCCTCCACCCGGCCCTTTTCTGCCCGTCGCCTTGAGCGCCGGCTACCGGGAACCCGACGACATCGTGACGGGAGACGGGGAGTTCGATGCATTGATTCGTGTTAAGGGCCCCATCGGATTCGGCGTGGGGATTTTGGATCGGGAAACGCGACGCCTCATCCAAGCGGTGGACGGATTGGGATCCGACACCACCAGAGTGTGGTCGAACGGGACAGGGATACAGGTGAAGGAGGGATGGATTACCCTGCGACAGCGGGATCACCGAGCCGGCCCTGACACCGACATCGGATACTGGTTGAAATTGATGGTCGAGCTGGCGGAGGCGCTGGCCAAGCGCGGCCGGGCCCGTCCCCTTGACAACCTGCTGGAGAACTTCCGCTCCGAACGGGACCCGGAGGTGCGGCGGGTCAACCTGGCCTGCCTGGGCGCCTACTATCCCGTCGCCCCGGAGACCCTCGAAGCGAGCCGCGAGGCGCTGGGGGACCCGGGGAGCGACTGGCTCCGCCTCCAGGGCGCGGTCAACCTGCGCCGGGAAGGATGGCCGGCCCTCCAGGCCCTCGCGGACGACTCCACCCGGCTGGACGGCGTAAGGGCCGCCGCCCTGCGGGCCCTGGGGCTCTCCCTTCCACCCGGCGAGGCGGAGCCCCTGCTCCTCGCGCATCTGGATTCGCCGGATCCCGGCCTGGCCCTTTCCGCCGTGGATACATTGGGCGACGTCGGCCGCACGGCCGCCATGGCGGCGCGCCTGGACCGGTGGGCCGGGGGCCGCGAGGAAAAGGCGGAGATGAAAATCGGACGGGAGGCCGCGGCGAAGGTGCGGGCGCGGCTTTCGGGGGCCGGGCCGGGCCGCCTGTCGCTGGAGGAAACGGTGGAGGAGGGGCGCCTCAGCCATCCGGGGGAGGGGCCCGACCCGCGACCCTGACGGCCCCCCTTGTCATGATCAGGGAATACGGGGGCATATCGGTTATAATATCCGCTCATGCACCATGAAAGACGGACTCCGGAAACTGGCGGCCATCCTGTTCACCGACATCGTCGGGTACAGTTCGCTCGCGGAAGCCGATGAACGGCTGACGCTGGAACTGCTGGAAGAGCACCGTCAACTCATCCGCCCCATCCTTTTACGCCACAACGGACGCGAGATCAAGACCATCGGCGACGCCTTCATGGTGAAGTTCGCCTCCGCCGTCGAGGCCGTGCAGTGTGCCCTCGACATCCAGGTGCGCCTGCGGAAGCGGAACCTCAAGGAGCCCCCCCGGCGGCAGGTCCGGGTGCGCGTGGGGATCCACCTCGGGGATGTCGTCCACGAGGACAACGACCTCTTCGGCGAGGGGGTGAACATCGCCTCGCGCATCGTCCCCCTGGCCGAACCGGGCGGGGTGTGTCTGACGGAGGCGGTGAGGGCCCAGGTGCACAATAAACTGGCCTACCCCCTCGAACCGCTCGGCCGCCGGAAACTGCGCAACCTTCAGGTCCCGGCGGAGCTCTACCGGGTGGTCTTCCCCTGGTCGGAGGCCGAAGCGCCGGAGGCGGGCCTGCGGCGCTGGCTCAAGCCGTTCATCCTCATCCCGACCGTCCTGGCCCTGGCGGGACTGGCCGGGGGCGCCTTCCTCCTCCTTCACGGGAAGCGCCCCGCCGCCACCCCGCCCTCCCCTGTCCCGGCCCCCGTACGGTCCATCGCCGTCCTCCCCCTGGCCGACTTCTCCGCCCGCCCCGATACGGCGTACTTCGCCGACGGGATGACGGAGGCGCTCATCACCGACCTGGCCAAGGTGCGGGCGCTGAAGGTGATCTCCCGCACCTCGATGATGCGCTACAAGGGGACGGAAAAATCGGTCCCCGAGATCGCGCGCGAATTGGGGGTGGAGGCGGTCCTGGAGGGGTCCATCACCCGGGAGGGCCGCCGCGTGCGCATCTCCGCCAAACTGCTCGAGGCCAGGACGGACCGCACCCTGTGGGCGGAATCCTACGAGCGGGAGACCCGCGACGTTTTGGCCCTCCAGCGGGAGGTGGCCCGCGCCATCGCCCAGGCGGTGCAGGTGCGCCTCACCCCCCTGGAGGAGGCCTCCCTCGGACAGGCGCGGCCGGTGGACCCCGCGGCCTACGACGCCTACCTGCAGGGGCTCTACCACTGGAACCGGCGCACCCGGACCGACCTGGAGGCGAGCGTCCGCCTCTTCAGGGAATCCATGGACGCGGACCCCGGCTATGCCCCCGCCTACGCCGGCCTGGCCGGGGCGCGCGTCGTGATGGCCGACTGGGGTTACGAGGATCCGGCGCGAATGTACGGCGAGGCCCGCGCCATGGCGGAGAAGGCCGTCGCCCTCGACCCCCTGCTGGCCGAGGCCCACACCGCCATGGGGGCCTGGCATGTCCACCGGTGGGAGTGGCGGGACGCGGAAGCGGCGTTCAAGCGGGCGCTGGAGATCAATCCCGGGTACGCCACCGCCCACCAGTGGTACGCCGAGATCCTCCTCTCCATCGGCCGCTTCCCCGAGGCCCTCGCCCACGCCCGCACCGCCTGCGACCTCGACCCCCTCTCCCTCATCGCCCGGACCATCCTGGGCGTCACCCTCTACCAGTCCCGCCAGTACGACCCCGCCATCGCCGAACTTGAAAAGACCCTCGAAATGGACCCGGGGTTCTTCCTCGCCCGGCGCGCCCTGTGGTTCTGCCACATCATGAAGGGGGACGCCGGGCGGGCCGCGGCCGAGTACCGGCGCCTCCTGGAGGATACCGGGGCCGGCGGCGCGGCCCTGGCGGCCTTCGACGGGGCCTACGGCCGGGACGGCATCCGCGGCGTCTGGCGATGGCTCCTCGACGAAGGGATCCCCCTCGTCCCCCAGCCCTACAGCCAACCCTACTACTACGCCACCTACCATGCCTTCCTGGGGGAGAACGCGGCGGCGCTGGACCGGCTGGAGGAGGCCCTGGCCCTGCGCTCGTCCAACCTTTCCCAAGTGGCCACCGATCCCGCCATGGACGCCCTGCGGAACGAACCCCGGTTCCGGGACCTGCTCAGGACCATGGGCCTGGAAGGCGTCGCCCCTTGAACCACCCCCCCGAGCCCCTCCCCCTCCTCCGTTTTCCCGGCGCCGTCACCGTGGTGGACACGACGGCGAAACTGGACGCCATGGCGGGCATGATGGCGGCCGAACCCCTTCTGGGATTCGACACGGAGACGCGCCCCGCGTTCCGGAAAGGGGAGAAACACCCCCCCGCCCTGGTCCAACTGGCGACGGACGGGATGGCCTGCATCGTCCAACTCCGGAAGACGGGATTTTCGGAAACCCTGGCCGCCCTGCTGGCCGACGGACGCGTCCTGAAGGCGGGGGTGGGGATCCGGGACGACCTCAAGGCCCTGCAGGAACTGCGCCCCTTCGAACCGGCAGGGTTCGTGGACCTGGGCGAACTCGCCAGGCAGCGCGGCATCGCCGAACGGGGGGTCCGGTCCCTCGCCATGCGGTTCCTCGGCGGCCGGATCTCGAAGGGGGCGCAAACCTCCAACTGGGCCGCCGCCGTCCTCACCGAGCGGCAGTTGCGCTACGCCGCCACCGACGCGTGGGCGTGTTATAAACTATTTTTCCATCTTGGGGAAAAAAGTCGTTCCCTGCAAGCCGGGGACGCCGGGGGAAGACCCTAAGAACGCTTAACGGGAATCGGTGAACCCCTGGTCCAGCGCCTTCGCGTACTCCTCGGGCGCGAACCCGGGGCACCGACGATCGAGCTCGTCCATCAGAAAATTCCACACTTGAGGCCATTCCTTTCGGCTTAATCCGGGCCAGCGATTGTCCCGATATTCATCCGCGACCGCATAGGCCTCGGACGAGAGCCGGTCCCGGCGGGGCATCACGGGAGGAGGGGCGGCGTGTCCGGCGCGGCCGGGGGAGCGACCCTCAGGAACGAGAGGCGGGGCGGGCGGCCGTAATCGGAAAACCACGCGCGATGTTCCTCCACCATATCCACCGCCATGAGGTAGAGTCCCGGGGCCGCGGGGGCCGCAAAAACCAGGGTCCAGTCCCGGCTCGCCCCGACGGCCACCCCTCCCTCCTCCATCCCGGCGCGACAGGCGTCCCACCCCTCGTTGCGGTGATCATAGTAGTAGTCCTCCGGATCGGCGGGGGGCCCGATAAACGGTCCGTACAGCCGGACGCCGAGGCGGATGCCGCGTTCCGGTCCGGCCGAAAGGACCCAGGGCCGCGACCCGGTATTGGTGACCCGCACGGGGTGGCGCACCGGGTCGGATGCCGTCGCCTCGGCTGGAGGTTCCCCGGCTTCGAGGGCGAAACGGAACTCCTCCGGGCAATAGGCGCGCTCCACATAATCCACGAGGGCCGCGCGGTCCGGCGGCCGCCCCTCGTTGACGCACCAGGCCTCGAACCCGTCCACGAACCGTCTCTGCGGGTTCCCCTTCAGGCGGAGACGCTTGCCGAAATCGCGCACCCAGGAGGCGGCCTCGTCGAAGGGCCGGTCCCACAGCATCAGGGCCAGGAATGCCCCGAGGGAGGACCGGTCGATGCCGGAATGGCAGTGGATGAGGATCGGTTCGGGCAGGGAGGGGAAACGGCGGATGTACCGTTCGAGCATGTGCCTGGGCGGGTCCGTGGAGGCCATGAACGGGAGGTCGAGACGCATGATGCCGGCCCGGTCGGTGCAGGCCTTCTCCGCCAGATGATCGGCGCTTCCCTTCGCAGGGTCCCGCAAACTGACGATGGAGCGGATGCCGAGGTCGCGGATCCAGCGTTCACATTGGCCGCCGCGCGGCTGGCCCGACAGGTACAGATGACCGGGGACCACCGTGCGGGGAGTGATTACGGCGCAGGAGAAGAGGCCGAGCAGAAAAACACCCAAGCTTATTTTGCGTTCCACGGGGAGGAATTGTAGCACAGCGTCCGCGGCTCGCCGTCAGGCCCGCGGGATTGGAGCACCGGGTGCCGGAACGGCCGCCTGTTCATTGACAGTCAAAGTCGCGGCCTATACAATACCGCCGTGCAACAAATCGGGCGCTACACCATCGAACGGGAAGCCGGCCGGGGGGCGATGGGAATCGTCTACCTCGCCGTGGACCCCGTCCTGGACCGCCGCGTGGCCCTCAAAACCGTCCGCCTCCCCGAGGCGCTGGACGAGGGGGAGCGGGCGGAGTACATCAGGCGCTTCTACCGCGAGGCGCAGGCCGCCGGCAAGCTCTCCCACCCCGGCATCGTCACGATCTACGACGCGGGTTTCGACGAGACCTCCCGGTCCCATTTCATCGCCATGGAGTTCATCGCCGGGGTCACCCTCAAGCAGTTCATCTCCGACGGCCTCCGCCTCGCCCCGCGCCAGGCGGCCTTCATCGCCGCCGGCGTGGCCGAGGCCCTGGACTACGCCCACGCCCAGGGGGTCGTCCACCGCGACATCAAACCCGCCAACATCATCCTCACCGACCGCGGCGCCGTCAAGATCGCCGATTTCGGCATCGCGAAGGTCCCCTCGTCCCATCTGACGATGGAGGGCACCTACCTCGGGACCCCCGCCTACACCTCCCCCGAACAGGTGCTGGGGCGGGTGGTGGACGGGCGCAGCGACCTCTTTTCCCTGGGCATCGTCCTTTACGAGCTCCTCGCCGGGCGCAAGCCCTTCCCGGCGGACCATTTGGGCCAACTCTTCCACGCCATCGCCTACGAGCCCCACCCCCCCCTCGGGGAGATTCTGCCCGGCTGTCCCCCCGCCCTCGCCGCCGTGGTGGACCGCGCCCTCCACAAGGACGCCTCCGCCCGGTACGCCGGCGGCCTCGACTTCGCCCGCGATTTGAAAGCCTTTCTCGGTCCCGGAGAGTCCGCCTCCCTGGAGACCGACGGGCCCTTGGATGCGGGAGGTGGGGCCCAAGAGGCCGGACACTTGGCGCAAAACCCCCTGGACGACCTCCTCGCCTACCTGGAGGAGACCACCCGCCGCCTGGCCCCGGAGAATACCCCCGTCTCCCCCGGCCGCAAGGCGGCCCCAGGGCTCGGGCCGGGGTTCCGCGGCCGCGCTCTCCAATGGCTTGGGGGGGGAAGGGGCACGGGTTGGCTGGCCAGGGAGTTGAAAGCTCCCCTCGCTCTCTTTCTCGTCGCCGGCACCACCCTCGCGGCGGCGGCGGGCCTGGGAACGCTCTGGATGGAAGCCCGGGAAAATTCCAGCGCGAATTACGCCTCTCTCGCGGAGCCCGTCCCGGCTTGGCGGGGCGAGATCCGGACGGGGCGGGCGGAATTGGAGGCGGGCGAGGCGGAGCGGGCCTTGGCGCGGTTTCAGGACCTCCGCCTCCGACGCCCCCAGTCGCCCGCCCTGGCCGACCTCACCGGAGCCGCCCTGGAAGGATTGTTGGAGTCCCTGGCGGCATCCCTCCCGCCGCAACAGCAGGTCCAGCGCCTCCAGGTGATGGGAGAGGTGGCCCGCCGGGAAGGCGACACCGCCAGCGCGGCGGAGTTCTTCCAGGCGGCCCTGCGGATCGAACCCCAGAACCCGGCCGCCGCCGCCGCCCTTGAGGCCGTCTCAGCCGTCCCTTCTCCGACCCCACCCCCTCCGGCCCCCGAGGGACCGTCATCCCCGGCCCTGCGGCTCAGGTTCGACAGCCCCGTCCCCAAGGGCTACATTCTCGTCCATGCCGACGAGGCACAGATCCTGCGGAGGGCGTTCTCCTTCAACGGCAAGGATGCATTGGAGGGCGGAATCCGGGGCCGGCTGGACGAACCCCTCCCGCTCCAACCCGGCCGGCACACGGTGAAGGTGTGGGTCACGGTCAAAGGGAAGCCGGAGTACACGGTCCACGGGTCCCTGCCGGTGGACCTGGTCCCGGGCCGGACGGCCGTCCTGGCCGTCGGGCTCGACCAGGCCGAGCAGAAGCTTTCCCTCTCCCTGAAATAGGCCGCTGTCGCGCGGCGGTCCGGAATGGGGCCCAGGCCGTATCAGGACAGCCTTCGGATGACCAACACCGCCAGATCGTCGGTCCGGGGGGCGCCGGCCCGGTGCGCCCGCCAGGCGGCCAGGACGGCCCCCAGCACCGCGTCGGCCGGCAGTCCCGCCGTGGCCGCGATGATGGACTCCACCGGCGCCCGGCCGAACTCCTGCCCGGCGGGGTCGGCGGCCTCGGAGAGGCCGTCGGTATAGACGGCCAGAGCGTCCCCCGGCGCCAACTTGAGCGTCCGGACCGCGGCGCTCTCCTCGCAGAACACCCCCAGCGGGAGGCCCGTGGCCTCCAGCGCCGTCACCGCCCCGCCCAAACGCGCCAGTACGGGGGGGTGCCCGGCGTTGCAGAGGGCCGCCGACCCGTCGGGCCTCACGCGCCCGCACACCAGCGTGGCGTAGTGCATGGGGAGGGTGACCTGGCAGAAGAGGCGGCCGGCCTGCTCCACCATCCCCTCCAGCGGCAGGTCGAGCGGGGCGAGGGTGCGGAAGATGGCGTGCAGTTGGGACATGAGCATCGAGGCGGCGATCCCCTTCCCCGAGACGTCCCCGAGGATGAAATAGAACCCGCCATCCGGCGCCGGGATGAGGTCGCAGTAGTCACCGCTGACGGCGCCGAGGGGTTCGTAATGATAGGCCACCTCCCAGCCGGGCGCGACGAAATCGCGCGGCGGCAGGAGCCCCCGCTGGACCTGGGCGGCCAGCGCCATGTCGGCCTCCAGGGCCCGGGCCGCCGCCGGCGGAAGATGGTCGAGGCAGAAGGTCTCCATGGGGTTGGCCAGCAGGCGGTCGGTCTCCACGGGATCGTGGCACACCTCGCAGAGGCCGTAGGTGCCGCCGTCCATCCGGGCCAGGGCGGCGTCCACCTGCTCGAGGAGGCGGGTCACCTCGGCGGGGGGACAGCAGTCCCCGGCCGGGCCTTTGAGCTTGCTCCGACGGTCCAGCAGTTCGGAGCGCAGGGTTTCTTCAATACGGACGCTCATGCGGTCCTCCCGGGGATCATGGTTCCCCGATGATACCACGCCTGGAGGCGTGGATCTATTCGGTCGACCGCTCCGGCCCATCGGCGAGGAGATGCTTGTGGCCGCCTTCCCCGGTCTCCCGGGGGCTCTGCGCAAGCAGTGCCCCCGGGAGACCACTGGTCCCGACGCCGCTCCTCGTCTCGGGGGAGGGGGTATGGGGCTGGTTGCCCCCCGGGCCGCTCCGATCTTCACCGGGGCGGCTCCCAGGCCAGCCCCCACTGCGCTAATTATATTTCGCAAAGAAACGACCCTCCGTATCAATGCTATGCGAACTTATTGACCTGTCTTTTCACAATGAAAATCTATTTTTCCACAGCTATATTGGCATTTATAAATATTGCGGGAAGAATAAGCCTTCAGTGTCACCACTATGTGAACTAATCTCTTCTTCTTTTAGAAGACGGACATCACCGTATCTGCCAACAAATACCGTCTCTTTGAATATGGTTGGCATATATGCTTTAGGAATTGGCTTTATTACATATCGCGTTATTTCATAACCGTAACCAACGGGAACTACCCTGGCCTCTTGGAAGCGAAGCCACTTCCATTTGCTGGTGGGGAGGCACACACCAATGCAGCCGCTATGCCCTGTTCGAGGATAGATCTCTAATTTCTGCTCTTCAAACAAATGTACTGTATTAAAAGAAGAAAAGAATCTGAAATAAACTAAAGCGTCAGATGCACTCCATAAAAATATGCAGCCATGAAGGTCATTGGGACCTTTCACTTCATTTTCCAGCCCGTTCTTTTTAAGTACTACTTTTTCAGTGTACTCGGGGGGAATGCTGACGCCGGGAACGAACTCCACGTGACAGTCTTCTTTGAGCATCGTCAGTGTTATGCATGTGCTATCAGAAGTATAATCCAGACATCGATAGCTGGAGCCATTAATGGAATGCCACCCTGCTCTGGAGGCGCAGCCGATTGTTGTAACGGCGACAAGCAGAAGTAATGATTGACTCAGCACGAGTTTATAGCTCTCTATGAGGTTCTTTGGCATCATGATTATTCCCCTGCCTTTCTACAATGGGATTCTTTCTTCTCTTGCTGAACTTTAACGGTTGCGTTGATGTATTTTATACATTTTAGACTACCTATTCATATTTGCTATTTTGGGTTGCACCGCACCGGCACTCTTGATCATCGTGCCTGCCGGTCCCTAGATGAATCCAGCAAAGCCCACCCTTTCCGTATATTTCGGGTCATCAGTAATCTTTTCTTCGCTTATTAAATCTACTCCACCATCCTTGCGTACGAGCACTATTTCTTTATATATCGTAGGCAAATATGCTTTTGGGAACGGTTTTATAATGAACCTTGTTATCTCAAAGCCATCATTCTTTGGAGTCACGACTGGATCGTGCAAATGAAGATTGTTCCAGCTCCTATTCGTCGTGCACACTAAGATGCATCCTCGATGGCCTTTAGGTGCAAATATTTCCTTCTTCTCGTCTTCAAAAAGGTGCGCGGTGTTTTCACTTGAAAAGAAGCGCAAATACTCTATTGCTTCCTCTGGCGTTTCAATATTTGCGCATCCTTTGAGATCGTTTGGGCCATTAACTCTTCTCATTTCATCTCCACGAATCAAAACAACCCTTTCGCTTATCTGAGGGGGGATTGTATCTCCCTCAATAAATTGCAGCGAACACTCAGCATAAATCATTGGGAGATTAATGCACCTGCAATAAGGAGGGTATTTTCCCTTAAGATACCTGTCGCCGAGAAAACAGTTCAGTTTTTCATGATTAGCGCACGCCAATTCAAGCGATGCGAAGGACAGGAATATCAGAGCAAGAAAATACCTACGTGCGCGAGGGCAAATCATATTATTTACTTGCATCCGCGAAGTAATCATATATTATTCTCCTTCTATTTGTCAGGGCATTTTCCACAAAAATCCTCTTTTGATTATTTTTGACTCTCAAGATTCTTGTCCAAGAAATAATTGCAACTTCCCGAGCCAAATCTGGACCTAAGTCTGGCCTTCTCCAGACAGGGAACCGAAACGCCATAGGCATAGCATTCAGTGCAGGGTGTGTCGCTTCCCTGCAACCCTGGGTTGCTATTGGGAGATCTGCCTTTGCACGCATTGGGCCTCTTCTGCGTGAACCATTCAATGTGCGCCACCTCATGTTTTTCAAAGCAATCCGGCGCACAATCCGGGCGCTCAAGCCATCTCCATTTGAATCCCCCGCAACCGTCGCACACTGTTATGGCGAAATCTGTTAAGACAGCGTGAGAATTGTTCTTTTCAAACACAGAATATTCAAGCATGCCTTCCAGGTCAATAAAACCCGACGGATTGTTATGAGCATAATATTATACTGCGGCAAAGGTGTGAAATACTTTTATTTCCATCCTCCTCCTCGGAACATAATGCTGACTGCATGCAACTTAAAAAATTCTTCTCCCGCCAATATTGTGATCTTTAGCGTATAACTATCCTTGCTTGCCGGGATAAAATAGGTGCCGGGATCATCGTTGAGTGACTCTGATTTCCTGCGATAGCCGAATGCATCTGCACAGTCAACGCTACAAGTCCAGACCCAATTCGCTAAATCGTCTTTTTGGGTGAAAATATTATTGCCATCCGATGTATTCAATGCAACTTCTACCCTGGCGGCTGTTCGTTTGGCTTCGGATACTGCACCAGCAGCATCAAGCGAAGCAACATGAAAGCCCATAACGAAGCGCGTTGAAGGCAGCCGCCCAATCATGTATTCCTTTGTCGGAACGCTATTAGGGCCTAGATCCAAAATATATTGATCAATTGCTTCTGCTGCTCCCCGATCAGCAAAAGTTCCATCTCCAATATAGCGCCATTCTTTGTTGCAAGAAACACTCAAAAACATGCAGAACAATAATAACTTTGCCTTCATGGTTTCTTCCTCTCATTTCTTGGGTGGCTTTGTGGGCGGAGCGGGTTGAGGCGGATTGTCGTCAATTCCAGGCGCACTACCCAAGCCTTCCGGCACACCCCCTTTGCAGCAAGCCCGTGCTACGGTTCCGGCATAAGTATTGCTATTAGGGCCGAGTAGACGATACTCTCCGCGTGGATAGTTGTCGGAAGCATCCTTGATACATCGGTCCTGATCGCCTGCTGAACAATCTCGTGGGCAATCTTTGCATATTCCTCCTTGGTCACGTGGATCATCAGTGCGCGGTATGCCTATGGTTGATGAATTTTCTCCTCTTTTTTGAGGGTATAATCCATAAGTCGTGTTGCTATTAGCGACAATGTAACAATGACGCTTTCTAAAAATATCTCCTGCAACTGTGCTAGCAACCCGGCGACAGCACACTTTGGCACTTAGCCCCAGGAAATCAAAATTAGAAATCGGATTCAGGATAGAATATGCAAACGGATTTAGTCCACCCTCGATCAAGCCAGCCGGATCCGAAGTACTGTACCTCCCCAGCCTGCTCCCGTACCACCTATGGCCGTTGTAGTAGAGCGAGGCATTGTCCACGGCCGCATCGGCAACCTGCCCCGGGAACCTCAAGAGGTTCGTGACCGTGCCGCTTTCCCCATATAGCCTCCCAAAGGGGTAATAGACCCCTTCCCACACCGACGCTTGAGAGGAGTCTGTCATGGCGAGCGGCGTCATGAGGTGGTCGGTGTGGTAATAGTAGACCGCATCCGTCGGGACACCCTTGAAGATTTTGTAGGCGTAGTTGTTGGAGTTGCCGAGCACATTGTCGTCGTAGATCTTGGGGGTGAGTTCCTGGATCATCGAGGGGCTGGAGAACGTGAAGTCGTTGGTGGAGCGGTAAACGCGGAAGTTCTCGTTCCCGCCGTAGAGGGTCCAATCCAGATGGACATACCCGCCGGTCTTGTCGGCCTTAAGGTAACTCCCAATGGTCATCCAAGGGGGCTGGTTCACGACCTGCGCCACGGGCTCCGTCCTGTTGTAAATGTAATCGGTCCAGAAACCGCTTGAAAGGTCCTTCTCGGCGATCAATTGACCTTCGAGGCCGTAGAAGAAAAGGACGGTCTTCGAGGGATACACCGCCTCGCGCCTTCGCATCTGATAATCATAGAAGTAGCTGGCCGTGGCCCCCGAGTCCACGTTCACCATGTGCCCATGACTGCCGTAGCCGTAGACGTGGAGGGAATCCGCCGTGATGCTCCCGTCGGCGTTGAAGGTGAAGCTCTCCGGCTCATGGCCCGTGGTGCTGGTCAGCCTGTTCGTGCCGGATTGGTAGTTATACGAGGTAGAATCAGCGTTCTCGGTTTTCGTCAGGCGGTTTCCATTGCGATCATACGAGTAGCCCATGGAGCCCCACAGCCCCGAGGCCGAGGTCAGGCGGTAAAGGTCGTCATACCCGTAACTCCGGGAGTACGACCCGCTGATGGCGGTGATGTTGAACTCGTCGTCGTGGGTGTAGGTCGTCGAGATGGGGCCATTGGCGTTGGAGGAGGGCCGGTATTTGAGGTCGAAAGCCCTTGCGAGGGAGAGCCCATTGCCGAAGGTCCCGGCCGATTGCGGCCCGAAAGGATAGTAGCCCATCCCGGACAGAAGCGGCTGGGAGGACCCGTTCACCACGGCGGAGATTGCCGAAACCTTGCCGATCACGGTGTTGACGGTATACGCCACCTGGCGGCCGTCGGGGTGGGTGAGGGTGGTCTGGTTGCCGTTCTTGTCGAAGGTATACGCTGTGGTGTAGGGCGTGGCTGAAATCGTGATTGTCTCGTTCTTCTCCCGTCCCGTCTTGAAGTAGTTGAAGGTGGTGGTCCCCGCTGAGTCCGCGACCATCGTCAGCCTGCCGATCCCGTAGGAGGTCGCGAGTTCATCATATGTCAAGGTCACGTTGTAGGAGCCGATGGGATAAACAATCGTTGAAAGACGGTTCAGCGCGTCGTAGGTCCGCGTCGTGGTGGCCGATAGGGCGTCCGTCTCTGTGAGCGTGTTTCCGGCCGGGTCGTAGGTGCGGTCGGTGGTCCCCGAGTCGGGCGAAACCGTGCGACGTAGGTCGCCGAAATCATCGAATGTATACGTGGTGGCGTGCCCCTCTGGGTCGGTGACCTGCGTCAGATTGCCGTGCGAATCATAGCCGAATTGGGTGGTGACGGGAATGGCCCCATCTAAAACGGTTGTGGACTGGAGGCGGTTCAGGGCATTGTAGACGTGGGTGGTGTAGTGGTCGCCACTCGTGTAGGGGTGGTTGGCGTCGTCGAGATATTGCAGATTTCCGGCGGGATCATAGAAATATTCCGTGTAGGTGGCGTCGGGGTTGATGGTCTTCCAAAGGCGGTTGTGATCGTCAAAGGCGTACTCGGTGATCTTGTCCTGCGTGTAACTCCCGCCCTGCCACTGGTAATATTCCTCCTTGGTTTTATTGCCGTGCTTGTCCCAGGTGTAGACGGACTTGTCCCCGTGGGCGCCCATGGAGGCTTCCAACTCGTACTCGGTGAGCCGCCCGGCGGCATCGAAGGTGTAGTTCACGACGTTCCCCTCGGGCTGGATGAGGTAGTCGAGGCGTCCATTGTCGTCAAAGAAGGTTTGCGTCGTAATGGTCTCCGTTTCGATCCCGTGGGGGAGAATGCTCTCCACCGTCACCCGCCCCAGGGCGTCGGTCGTCCGCTGGGTCTGGACTCCGTTGGGGTCGGTGGTCAGGAGGGCGGTTCCGAAAACGTCGTAATTCTCGAACTGCCGGATGTGGCCGCGGGCGTTAGTGATGCGGTACAGCCTGCCCCGGAGATTCAGGTTTGAATCGCCGTCCGGGTGATACTGCCAGGTCGTGAGGTCGGCAACATCCGTGCGGGGGCCGTCATGTTGGATGGGTCGGTGGGCCGAATCATAGGTGGTGGTTTCGGTGTGGACGGTCGGGGTGACATCGGTATCATAAAGCCACCCCGTGGTCGTTGTGGTGAAGATGGTATGGCTGGGGGTGGAGAGGTCGTATTCGATGGTCTTGGTCTCTCCGGTCTTGACGACGGAGGGATACTGGATTTTCGTGATCATTCCCGGAAGCTCGGTGTTTTCATAGAAATAGTTCGTGGTCTTTTCCAGGGCCGTCCCGAAGGCTTCGGTCAAGGTCGTCAGGCGTCCGGTGGTATCGTACTGCTTCTTCGTGATGTTGCTGTTGGCGTCGGTGATCTGCGTTGTTCGGTTGTGCTCATCGTATAGGAACGATGCATCCTGGAATCCGCACCCGCCCCCGCAGCTTCCTTGGATTTGGGTCACCAGCCCGCGCCCGCCCTGATATCTCCAGTCGTAGGTGGTGATGATATTAGTCGTGTCGTTCTGGTGTTCCGTTACAATGGTTGAGACATTGGAAGGGTAGGATATTTGTAACCATTCCTGATTACCCTCTTTGTAGGATGATGTCGCCCGGCGGCTGGAGTCGTAGGTGTGGGCTTCGAGGATTTGTCCGGCCCGGTTCTTCGCCTGGAGGAGGTTCTTGGGGCTGGCGGAATCATAAACATATAGCCGGTCGGGATTGGCAGTGCCGTTGCCCGGAAAGAAGACCTGCGTCAGATAATTGTTCGTCCCGTCATAAAAGAACCGCCATGCCGTCGTGCCGTCCCAGAGGGTAATCTGATTGACGCGGTTGGAGGCATTGTAGGAGAGGGCGATGGTCCGGTTGAGAGGGTCCGTCACGCCCGTCAATCTTCCCCCCGTGTACGCGCCGGTGTAGCAGTTTCCGTAGAAATCGCATGACCGGTCCCACAAGCCTGAGCTTTTGGTGAAGCGCGTCGTGTTCCCGTTGAGGTCCGCGATTGTGAGCGTGCTCCCGTCGTCCATCATCGTGCCTTGCTGGTCATACGGCCAGTAGGCGGTGAAAGTGTTCGCGGAGGGGGCGTCTTCGAGGTAGTACCGTTTGCGCCCTTCGGCGTTGACGTGGCGGTAGATTCTTCGGGTGTCCGAAAGAGTGTTGGTGAGGGTGAGGCGTTGGTTGAAGGTGTGCGTCCAGCCGTACCCCATCCAGCCGCCCGTCGTCGCCAGCACCTTCTCCTGGTTGTTGTAGGCCCGCGTGAAGGTGAAGCCGGCGATGTCGTCGAGGGTGAAATCGCTCTCATCGTAGTGCATGTTGCCGGAGGATACGTTGATGGGCCCGCCCACGCATACACTGCCGCCGCCCTCATTGCAGCATTCCCAATCGGGGGAGGCCGTACAACCGCTCTCTAATGGTAGGGGGATCGGGACGCCCACAGAACCGCTGGTGAGGGACGAAGAGCAGCCTGAAGTCCCGGTGCACCGCTCCATGCGGGCGGAATAATTCAGCGTGGTGCCCGCGGCGGAGCACGCCACGCCGAACACGGGATACCACGTCCCCTGCTCGAAACGGGGCTCGCAGAAGATGTCGGCCACACGGGCGTTCGAGCAGTTCTTCGCCCCGGTGTAGTCCTGGATGACGCACATACCCCCCGCCGCGCACCCCCACGGGTTGGTCTGGCACCAGTGGCACGGCGCCTGGAAAGGGACCGTCGCGACGATAGTGAATCCCCCCGATTTGGGGACTACCGAAGCCGACAAATCAATGGAATTGGAATATTGGGCGCTGGTACAGCCTGCGCAGGTGCCGGAACACATGCAACTGTAAGGGTAGCCGTAATCCTCAAGCTGTTTCTCACAAAGATGGCCCGGCACCGTGGCCGAGCCGTCATATCTACACTGAAGGAGTTCTGCTGCACCCGAGGGGCATTGGTAGCAGGCCGAGGTCGGATACCCGACCGTCTGGTCGCAGCCTTGGGCGCATCCGCTCGGCGGCGGGAAATCCACGGCCAAACCCACCGCCGGGCTGAGGACCGTACCAAAGGAAAAGAGCACCGATAGCACCGCCTTCATAACTTCCCTCCTTTTCAGTCTATCATAGATAGACGCTGCGCCGGGGCTGAGCCCTTGAGGATCACCCCGGACGATTCACGCCCATGGGCTTCTGCCCTTGGGCCAAAGTCGGTTCCATCAAGTAGGTACAAAAACAGCGGTTCTTGCTTACCTTGACTTTGAGATGGGCTCTAAGCAAGGAGTCGCCGAAAGAGGGGGGGGGTGACTAAGCGGCTTGGGATTTCCATTCCATCATCTGCTAAAAGAGCGCTTGAAAAGGACCCTTTAGACATGCCTTTGGCGTCCCTCAGGGGTTCCTGGGCCTCGGCAAGGGGTGTCGCATGCCAACACACTACACCCTGATAGCTATATTTGCCAAGTATGGCCTATTGAAGATTCTATATTTACAGCATTATTGCTTTGGTAGCCAAGCAAATTTTCCGTTTATTAATTAATCGCCATAGCATATAAAAGCTCCTGAGCCTTGTACTACAGACTAACGAAGCGGTTTGGAGCGCGAATCCGCCAATTGCGGCTGCAGAAGAAGCTGACCCAGGAGCGGCTAGCCGATAGGGCGGGACTGCATGTGACCTTTGTAAGCCTGGTGGAGCGGGGGCGACACAACGCGAACCTCAAGACGATCAACAAGCTTTCCAAGGGCCTGAAAGTGCCGGTATGGGAAATTTTCATTGGCATGGAGAGGGCGAGAGACCTTCCAAAGTATGAGCAGTTGAGGCTGAAGGGGTTTATCAGGAAAGGACCAGGCAAGCCTCCACTGGTGGATGAGAAGGGGCGAAGAATCCGGCCCATAAGAAGCCGGGCACGCAGGAAAACAGCCGCCCAGGCCACCGGGAAGGCCAAACGAAAACCCTGAAGCACCCCCCGAAGCCCCCACCCCAGACCCCCTTCCAGGCTATCTCCGGCATAGAGTCCTTCCGCCCCCCCCCTATCCCCCCGAGAGGCTTGGGGTGTTTGTTGAGACTGGCAGTGAACACTACGCTTCTCCCACCCCCGTCCGGACCATCCATCCCACCGCCCCCGCCAGCGCCGCCAGTTGGAGTACGAGCAAGAGCGGGTTGAAGGAGACGTGGGGCAGGAGGTGGAAGGTGCGGTAGGCCATCAGGCCGGCCAGGATCACGCCGTCGAAGAAGAGGACCGCCCCGGCGATCCGCCGCAGGGGGTTGGCCAGGAGGGAAAAGAACGGGACGGCGAAAAGGAGGACCACCGCGCCGTAGAACAGGGCGTTGCCCCAGGGGAGGTGGAACCGGGCCTGGAGGTAGTGCACCTCCTCGGGGATGTTGGCGTACCAGATGGTGAGGTACTGGGCGAAGAAGAGGCCACCCCAGAAGAGCGCGAACCCGAAGGTGAGGGTGGCGGTGTCCTTGAGCGTGGCGGGGGGGCAGGCGCCGCGTCGGCTCAGGAAGAAACAGATGATGCCCGCCAGCGCCAGGCCGGCATAGAGGGCCTCGACCATGTAGAGGGCGGGGAACATGGTGGAGATCCAGGGATAGTCGAAGCTCATCACCTGGTCCACCGCCATCACCGAGTGGGAGACCACGAAACTGAAAATGTAGGCCACGGCCCAGGCCCGGCGCCGTTCCGAACCCTTCCGCATGGCGCGGATGAACATCATGGCGATCACAAATGAGACGATGAACAGGATGTGGGAACGGAAGGCGACCCCCGCTGAATTCAGCCAGGCCGTGGGCTGGTGACTCCAAGCGTAGAGGGCGATGTCCGGATCGGCCAGGCAGGGGATGAAGAACAGGGGCCACATCCCCATCAACGGTTTGCGCAGGGGGGCGATCCATTGCGCGTTGGAGAGTTCGGCGGCCGCCACGAGGAGGATGCTCCCCTGCGCCAGCGCCGCGGCGAGGAGAAAGGTGAGCAGTTTAGAGGCGGAGGCGTCCAGATAATAGAATAGCCCATAGACCAGAAGGGCCAGGATCCACGGTCCGTTCTTCTTCATGCCTGCTCCTTCACGAAGATGGCGTAGGCGTTCCCGGTCTCCTCGGGGGCGAGGATGCTCCGGATGTCCGGGAACCGGTTCAAATGGAAGAACCCCAGGATGGAGGCGACGGCCCCCAGGAGGATGGTCAATTCGAAGGCGATGATCATGAAGGGCGGGAGGGAGATAAGGGGCTTGCCGCTGGTGATCAGCGGCCAGGCCAGGACGGCGTAAGTGGTGAGGCCGAACCCCATCGCCGCCCCCAGGACGGCCCCCGTGCCGGTGAACCAGCCCAGGGGCGATGGCGGCGTGCGGAGAATGTGAAACGCCTCGTGGACCGGGACGGGGGTCCGCACCTCGATCGAGGATGTCGGAACTCCGTCGTCCACGAGTTCCTTCAGCTTGGCCAGGAATTCGGTTTTATCGTCGCAGAGATATTTCTGGGTCATGATCCCTCCTCGGCGGCAAAGGAAGAAGTAAGAATTAAGAAGTATGAAAAAATGAAACGAAGGCTTAATCCTACTCTGTACGTCTCTTCCTTCATAATTCTTACTTCTGCCTTCTGCCTTCTCATTCGTGCTCCTCGACTGGAAAGGATGAATTAAAAATTAAGAAGTATGAATAAACAAGACAGAACGCCGCCTCCTTCTTAATTCTTACTTCTTCCTTCTGCCTTTTCATTGCTGCTCCTCCTTGATCTCCGTGATCGCGAGGACGGGCAGGGCCTTGACGAAGAGGAGGAAGATGGTGAAGAAGAGGCCGAACGAGCCCACGGTGATCCCCACCGCGATCCACGAGAAGGCCGGCTTGCCCCACGCGTAGGGCTCGAAGTCGTGCGCCAGAGAGGTGACGATGATGATGAAGCGCTCCAGCCACATCCCCACATTGACGAAGAGGGAGAGGACGAAGAGGTAGGCGATGCTGCGCCGCAGTTTCTTCACGAACAGGGACAGCGGCAGGAGGCAGTTGCAGAAGACCATCAGATAGTAGGCCCACTTGAAGTCGCCGAAGAGGCGGTAGGAGAAGTGGGCGGTCTCGAAGACGTTGCCGCTGTACCACGCCAGGGCGATCTCCATCACATAGGCGTAGGCCACGATCAGCGAGGTGAAGAGGAGGGTCTTGGCCAGGGCCTCGAAGTGGTCGATGGTGATGTACCGTTCCAGCCGCAGGATCTTCCGCATCGGGATGACCAGCGTCATCACCATGGCGCAGCCGGAGAAGATGGCCCCGGCGACGAAATAGGGGGCGAAAATGGTGGTGTGCCAGCCGGGGATGACGCTCATGGCGAAGTCCCACGAGACGACGGAGTGGACGCTGATGACGAGGGGGGTGGCGAAGGAGGCCAGGAAGATGTAGAGTTTTTCCCAATGCCTCCACTGCGTGTGCGTCCCCGTCCACCCCAGCGAGAGGATGCGGTAGGCCCAGTGACGGATGCCGGTGGTGCGGCGGCGGGCAATGGCCAGGTCGGGCACCATGCCGACGTAGAAGAAGAGGAAGGAAACGGTGAAGTAGGTGGAGACGGCGAAGACGTCCCAGATCAGGGGCGAGCGGAAGTTGACCCACAGGAGGCGCTGGTTGGGGTAGGGCAATAACCAGTAGAAGAGCCAGACGCGCCCCAGGTGGATGAGGGGGAAGAGGCCGGCCGTCATCACCGCGATGACGGTCATCGCCTCGGCGGAGCGGTTGAAGGCCTTGCGGAACCGGGCGCGGAAGAGGAAAAGGACGGCGGAAATGAGGGTCCCCGAGTGGGCGATGCCGACCCAGAAGACGAAGTCGGTGATGTACATGTACCAACCCACCGGGTTGTTCTTCCCCGACAGGTGCATCCCGCCCCAGATCTGGAGCCCCCAGCAGGCCATCCCCACGGCGAACATCAGGGCGGTGAAGGCCAGGGCGGCCCAGTAGACCTTTCGCGGGCTCTGCATCCCCCCAAGGACGTCCACCTCCACCCGGTCGTGGAAGGAGAGGGGCTTATCGCTCATGGTTCCCCTCCACCAGTTTCGAGTTTCGAGTTTCGAGTTTCGAGTTTGCGTGGTCGGAACTCTGAGCTCCGAACTCCGAACTCCGAACTCCGAACTGTTTTCAAGTAGTACACCGCCGGCCTCGTCCCGAGCGATTCGAGGACCCGGTAGGCCCGGGGGGAGGCGGCCTGCTTCGAAACCGCCGATGCGGGGTCGAGGAGATTGCCGAAGGTGATGGCGCCGGTTGGGCAGGTCTGGGCGCAGGCGGTGGTGAGGTCGCCGTCGCGCACCTTTTGCCCTTTATCCTTCGCCTGGTCCTTGGCGCCGACGATGCGCTGGATGCAGAAGGTGCACTTCTCCATCACCCCCGCGGGACGGCGGGAGAGGTCTGGGTTGGTCATCTTCGGCAGGGGTTCCGGCAGGGGTTCGTCCAGCCAGTTGAACCGGCGCACCTTGTAGGGGCAGTTGTTGGCGCAGTAGCGGGTGCCGACGCAGCGGTTGTATACCTGCGCGTTGAGCCCCTCGGGATTGTGGTAGGTGGCCAGGACCGGGCACACCGCCTCGCAGGGGGCGTGGTCGCAGTGCTGGCAGAGCATGGGGAGGAATTCAAGGCGGCCGTCGCCGCCGAAATAGGGCTCCAGCCGGATCCACGCCATCTCGCGCCCCTTGAGGTGCTCGTCGAGGCCGGTGAGGCGGATGTTGTTCTCCAGGTAGCAGGCCGCCACGCAGGAGGAACAGCCGGTGCACTTGTCCAGGTCGATCGCCATCCCCCAGCGGTAGTCCTTGTGTTCGTGCTCGGGGTAGAGGGTGGCCTGGGTATGATTCGGCTTGTCGATTGGATCGCCCCGCCATTCCGCGCGCATGCCATCTTGCGCGCAAAATATTATCAATTCCCTTTTTTCCTGAAGGATGCCCCGGCCCGTCGCGGTCATGCCGCCCGACAGGATGGGAAGGCGGACCTTCTCCCCCTTGGCCCTGATGGATTTCAGCGGGAAGATGGCGTCGGGTTCGGCTGCGGCAAACCTTGACAGGGGGAGATTCTCTCCCATGAGGAAGGGGCGCTGGATCATAAAGACCCCTTCGGCGAGGCCCATCTGGACCTTGACGGGAAGATCGAGCGAAACGCCGTCAATGTCCGCTGTGACGACATCCTTGTCCGCCACTCCCAGTTTGCGGGCATCCTCCGTGGAGACGGAGAGCCACCGGCCGTAGGTGATGGTGGAAAGGGGGTCGGGGATCTCGTGGAGGAGCGGCAGGGCCGCCGACCGGCCGTCGCCGGTCCGCACGGAGGGGGTGATCACGGCGACGGGGGTCTTGGCAGTAGGAGCAAACAAGATCTTGGGGGGAGATTCAAGCCTAATCTCCAGAGATTCCTCAACCTGTTGTTCAAAGCAAGCAAAGCCTTTATTCAATGCAGTTGGAGAGATCCTCCATCTATTGCTGATCTCTTTCTGCATATCGTACTGCTCAACTATGAAGTCAAGCAATACATCACCTAAGGCGCGGCTGTCGTGAATTGGTGCAATTGCAGGGGCGTGAACGTTCGAAAGGCCTGTCCTGGGCAATTGATCTCCCCATGATTCCAGCGGAAGCGATAACGGCAGGACAATCGTGCAGGCTCGTATCGTCGGCGTGAGAGTGTCGCCAATTCCCACCACAAGAGAGGCGCGGCCGGTGGCATTGCGAAGTTCAGGGATATGGGCGTGGGGGTCGGCCCCGGCGGCGATGAAAATCCCGCCGCTACTGGCTTTGCGAGCCTCTGCCCAGGCCAGGAGTTCGGAATTCCCGCCGCCGTTGGGCCGCTTTATGAAGTGGCCGAAGTCCACCGTGCAATCGGTCATCCCCAGGGCAAACTGGTTGAGCGCCGTCATCATCGCTGCCGCCTCGCCTCCCGGCCCCGCCGTGCAGACGCCGCCGGCGATGAGGAGGGGTGCCTGCGCGGAGCCCAGCGCGCCGGCCAGCCGGTCGAGGGAAGCGGCGTCCATCCCCGTCTCGAAAAGCGCCTGCTCGCGGCTGACGAACGGCACGGCCGCCAGGACCGTCGGGGGCAGAGGTTTCCTCGCGGGCAGGGCCCGGATTAGGTGAGCGAGGAGGAACGCCTCGCTGCCGGGGCGGACCGTGATACGAAGGTCGGCGTTGGACCCGGTGAGGGAGAAGTGGGGCTCCAAGTGGAGCCACTCGAAGCCGCCACGCGTGCGGTTCTCCGCGACCTTCCGGGCGTACTCCACCGGGCTAACGAAGGTCTCCAGGATATCGGCCCCCAGAGTGACCAACAGGTCGGCCTTCTCCATGGCGTAGGAAGGAACGACGGGGCGACCGAAGAGTTTGTCATTGGCCTTGGCGATGGCAGAAGGAAAAAGAGGATCAAAGATGATATGTTCGATTCCGAACCTATCACAGAATGCCACCATCAGCGTAGCTAACGCTCCGGTCGCTGTGTCGGTCACCAACAGGTGCGGCCCCTTCTCCTTGAGCGCGTTGCCGATGGTTTCGAGGGCGGTGTCCCAGGTGACGGGCTGGAAGACCCCATCCCTCTGTTGGACGAGGGGTTCCTTGATCCGCTCGGGATTGTAGAGCCGCGAGAGCGAGGCCTGGCCGCGGATGCACAGCGCCCCGCGGTTGATCGGATGCTCGGGATTCCCCTCCAGCTTCACCGGCCACCCCTCGCGCACCCGGGCCAGGACGCCGCACCCGGCGGGGCATTCGGTGCAGATGGTCGGCACCCACTTTGCCTCGCCCGGCAGGACGCCGTCGTCCGGCGGTACGAGGGCCGGGATCAGTTTTTCCGGCGGCTTGCCCTGGCAGGCCACCGCCGCTGTCCCTCCGGCCAACCCCAATATGCGCAAGAACTGTCGTCTATTCATGCCGATTCTCCATGCGCGACCTTCCAATTGCTGAATGGTGCCGCAGGCTTCAGCCTGCGCGTTTTTAAAATTCCAAGGGCGCAGCATGCTGCGCCCCTACGAATGCTTTTCATCATTTGTGGCACGCCCAACAGTCGGTCGGGGCGCCCTTCTGCCGGTGGCAGTTGACGCAGAACCCCATCTGCAATGAACGCACCTGGCGCACGCGCGTCTGCGCCTTGAGCTCCCCGTGACAGACGGCGCAGTCCACGCCGGCCCTGATGTGGCGCTTGTGGGTGAACCGGACATGCCAGGGGACGGCGTGCACCCTGACCCACGGAACGGGCTCCTTGCGCTCCCAGTAGCCGGCCAGCTGCCGGATCTCGGGCCGGTCGGCCGCGGCGCTCTCGTGGCACTCCATGCAGACGCTCATCGCCGGCACCCCCGCGCGCGGGGACTGGTCGGCGGTGGTGTGGCAATGGGCGCACGCGAGCCCCACGCTCAGGATGTGGGTGGGATGGGGGAACGCGATGGGCTGGACCGGGGCCTCGTGCTTCCGCCAATCCCACGCCAGGGCTCCCACGGCGGCGAGGGCGGTCATGAAGTAGCCCGTCAGGAGGAGCGGGAGGATGATCTTCTTCATCGCTGTGCCTCCCCGTGCTCCATGAGATATTTCGCCACCGACTTGACCTCGCCCAGCGACAACCCCAACGCCGGCATGGCCGGGTAGGCGGGGTCCACCTTCACCGGCTTGCGGATGAAGGCCTCCAGATCCCCGAGGCGGTCCCGGTACTTGGGAAGGACCTGGTTGTAGGGCGGCCCCACCACCTTGCGGTCGAATTGGTGACAGGCGGTGCACCGCTCGTTGAAGATCTGCTCGCCGAGGGCGACATCGACGACGATGGAGGCCGCCATCAGGTCCTCCCGCCGGGCCGTCTCCTCGGCACGCAGGGCGGCGGACTCCATGGCGGCGAGGATGGCGTGCTCCCGGTTGGCCGCCGCCTGCAGGTCCACGGTGCGGAAGGCCTGCAAGCCGAACAGGACCAGGGCCGAGCCGAAGACGCAGGCGGCGAACCGGGCGTGGGCGTTCTTCAACATGGTGAAGGCCAGAAGCGAAGAGAGCATGAGCAGGACCACCATCGCGGCGGCCAGGGCAAAGCCGCGGTCGGACAGCGCCTGGAACGGCAGGGTATAGAGGTCCCACACCAGGACCAAAGGCAGGAGGAGGCCGCCACCGAGCGCCATTCCGGCCCCCAGGTTGCGCAGGAAGATCAGGGAGCGCTCCTCCCCTTCCAGTTTCCGCTCGCTCCACCGGAAATAGAAGTAGAGCACGGCCCCGCCGGTGGCCAGGACCGACAGGAGGAGCAGGGCGGCCAGGTGCACGGCGACGGAGACGGAGAAGAGGTGGGGCAGGGGCGTCTCCACGAACCCCCAGTGCTCGGGGAGGAAACCGAGGTCCAGGACGGAGGTGAGCCCCGCCAGGGAGAGAAGGAGCACGGCCGCGCCGGCGCCGCCGAGCCGGGGGTCCAGCCCGCGCTGGTAGGCCAGCAGGAGGCCGAACGCCAGGAGGAAGGCGGGGAGGAGGAGGAAGAGCATCCGGGCCACGGGGAACACCTCCCCGTGGAACACCTGCCCCATCAGGAAGGCCAGGGTCAGGAAGGGCAGGATCCCGAACACGACCGGAGGCACCCAGGTGCTCCCCGTGAGCCGGGCCAGCGCGCCGCCCATCCAGGGATCGCCCCCTTTGGGCACGAGAAGGGAGGCCGCGGTGGAAACCAGCAGCATCCCGGCGTAGGAGAGGAAAAAGAGGAGGAGGAAGGCCGCCAGGCCGCCCAGGACGGGCAGGTGGTGCATGGTCGGCGGCGGAATGAGGGCGTCAAGGGTTCCCATGGGCGGCGGGTCCTTTCCCGGTCGGGTCGTGGTCTGTCATGCGGGGGATACCCCTATTTCAATCAGAAGAAGGGCCATCACGGCGACGGCGAAGAGGTTGACGGCCCCGAAGGCGCGGCGGAGGCGCGTTCCGTCGAAGGGCGGGCGCGCGAACAGAGCTAAAGCCGCCAGGAATACCAACCCCGCCGTGCTGAGCGAGAAATAAAGCCCGGCATTGCGCATCAGCCCGTACATCGGCATGAGGATGCAAGTCCCGATCGCGGCTGCTCCCCACAGGAGGAGCAGTCGGTAGAGGACGGCGGGTGGGAAACGGTCCGCCAGGACGGGATAGCCGGCGGTCCGGTACTCGTGCTCGTACATCATGGAAAGGACCCAGAAGTGGGGCACCTGCCAGAAAAAGAAAAAGGCCATCAGGATCAGGAGCGGCGCGTCGAGGGGCGTGCCGCCGCCCGTCACCCATCCGATGGCGGGAGGGACGGCCCCCACGAGGCCGCCGGGGACGGAGGCGAAGGCCGTGTATCGCTTGAGCGGCGTGTAGAGGCCGTTGTACCAAACGATGGAGAAGGCGCCCAACGCCGCCGGGAGCGTTCCGCCTCCCCAGATGGCCAGCACCGCCAGGCCCGCCGACAGGAAAAGCGCGGCGATGCCCCCCCCGGCGATGGGGCTGATATCCCCGGAGGGGATCGGCCGGCGGCGCGTCCGTTCCATGAGGGCATCGGCCGCCCGTTCCTGCACCTGGTTCAGCGCCGTGGCGCCGCAGGCCAGGAGGAAGACCCCGGCCACCGGGACCGCGATCCCCGCCCCGAACCCTTCGCGGGCCAGCACCCAGCCGGTGGCGGCCGAAGCCGTGGTCAGCAGGGCCAGGGGGAGGCGGGTGAGCTGAACGAGGCTCTTCAGCATCGCCCCCTCCGAGTCGGGCGTCCCGGCGCCGAGCCGGATTGGGCTGGATGCGACACAAAGGAAATGTAGCCGCACCCTTTAGGGTGCGCCGGAACCCGCAGGCTAAAGCCTGCGGCTACATTCCATGACGCAGGGGTCCGCCCGCTTGCCTGCATCACAGGATCTTGAGGTATTCCAGCAGAATGCTCATCTGCTCGTCTGTCAGCTCCGACGGCGGCATCAGATCGTCGTAGCCTTTCACCAGCTCATCGGACGGCTTCAGGAGCGCCTTGCGCAGGTAGGCCTCGTCCGACTTTAACTCGTAGACCTGCCCGCCGGCGATCACCGTCACCGTCCGGCCCCAGATCCCCTTGAGGGTGGGCCCCACGCTCTCCGTGCCGTCGGTGGAGTGGCAGGCGAAGCACCCCCACTCCTCCATCACCTCCCGCGCCGCGTCGGCGGCCGAAGGCGCCTCGGTCCCCGACATCTCCGTCGGGGACGGGGCGGCCAGCCAGCGCTCGAACTCCGCCGGTTCCATCACGATGACCTGCGAAATCATGTAGGCGTGGCGCTCGCCGCAGAACTCGGCGCAGAAGATGTCGGCCGGCCCCATGCTCTGCGGCTTGAACCAGAGGTAGCTCTCCTGTCCGGGGACGGCGTCCTCCTTCACCCGGAAGGCCGGCACGTAGAAGGAGTGGATGACGTCCACCGAGCGGAGATTCACCTTCACGGGGCGCCCCAGTGGCACGAAGAGCTTTTCGGACTTCTTCCCGTTGGCATACTCGAATCCCCAGTCCCACATGCGTCCCGTCACCGTAACCTCCAACGATCCCGGCGGCGGCCGGCGCAAAAACTCGAACCCCTTATAGCCGTACCAGAACATCACCAGCACCAACAGGGTGGGGATGAGGGTCCACGCGACCTCGAGGGCGGTGGAGCCCTTCACCTCCTCGGCCTGCGGGTGGCGGGAACGACGGTAGCGCACCACGAACCAAAGCATGAGCCCCGTGACCAGGAGCAGGAGGGCGACGGAGATCGCGATGATGAGGAGGAACACCTGGTCGACGGCGGCGGTGGTGGTCATGGCGGTCCCCTACCGGAAGGCCACGTCGGCGAAGGTCAGCGCCATGATCACCGTGATCGTGGCCGCGGCCGCCAAGAGCATGACGCGGAAGATTACGGGCTCGACCTTGAGCCGCATGAAGAACAGGAGCACCAGGGAGGCCTTCACCGCGGCGATGGCTATGGCGGTGAACACCGAGAAGCTCCCCAGGTGGAGCCCCGCCACCGTGACCGTGACCGCGGTCAGGACCAGCAGCGAGGCCCAGACGGTGAGAACATGGCCGGCGGGGATGTGGACGCGGTTCTCCATGGCGGCTCCTACCTTATGTTAATAAGCATGCTGTGCCCTCGGCGGTGGCAATGTCCCGCTTCCCATCGGCCCATCCGGTCTTCGAAGACGCGTTCTTCATTCTTGTACCCTCGTCCATCAGGAGATCAGGTAGAACAATGGAAATAAAAAGATCCAGATCACATCCACGAGGTGCCAGTAGAGACCGGCGTTCTCCAGCCGGTCCGCCAGCGCCCCGGGCCCCTCCCCCTCCGCCGACCGCGCCGCGCGAAGGACGAAGACGAGCATCACGGCCAGGACGACCATGCCGATGACGACGTGCAGGGCGTGCAGGCCGGTCAGGGTGTAGTAGAGCCCGTAGAACACCTGCTCGCCCGGCGTGTGGGCCGCGGCGAGCGCGGGCGAGTTCGGGTAGATGCCGTGGCGGAACTTGGCGGCCCACTCGAACCCCTTGACGACGAGAAAGACAGCCCCCAGCGCGATGGTGGCGCCGGTCCACGCGGCGGCCCGCCCGGCGCGCCCCTGCTCCATGGCGGCGATGGCCAGGACCATCGTCAGCGAGGAGGTGAGGAGGACGAGGGTGTTGACCAGACCGAGGGAGAGGTTCAATTCCTGGGCGGCGAAGTGAAAGTCACCGGAGTAGCGGACCCTGAACACGGCGTAAGCGAGGAAACAGCCGGCGAAGAGGAGCATCTCCGTCAGAAGGAACAGCCACATCCCGATCCGCGACACTTCCGGGTCGCGGTGGGTGTGGGGGGCGGGGACGGCAGCGCTCACCGCGCCGGCCCCTTCGAGAAGTCGTACGGCTCCCCCACCTCGGGTGGCAGGGAGAAATTCTCCTCGGGGGGAGGCGAGGGGATGGTCCACTCCAACGAAACCCCGCCCCAGGGATTGGCCGGCGCCCTCTCCCCGCGCCGCAGGGCGCGCAGGAGCGCCGCCGCCAGGACGACCAGGCCGGCCACCAGGATCCAGGAGCCCACCGTGGCGACGACGTGGAGCGTCTGGAAGCGGGGCAGGTAGTCGTAATACCGGCGGGGCATCCCCATCATCCCCAGGATCAGCATGCTGAAATAGAGCATGTTGAATCCCACGAACTGATGGGCCAGGGCCACCCATACGGCCCTCTTGCTGTACATCCGCCCGGTCATTTTCGGAAACCAGTAGAGGAGGGCGGCCATGAAGGCGAACACCGCGCCGCCGAAGATGATGTAGTGGAAATGCCCCACCACGAAATAGGTGTCGTGGAGGTGGATGTCCGTGGCGAGGGCCCCCTGCATGAGCCCGGTGAGCCCCCCGATGGAGAAGAGGAAGATGAAGGCGAGGACGTAGACCAGGGGGGGCTCCAGTTCGATGGACCCCTTGTAGAGGGTGGCGACCCAGTTGAAGACCTTGACCCCCGAGGGGATGGCCACGAGGAAGGTGAGGAGGGAGAAGATCCAGCGGCTGGTGTCGCTCATCCCGGAGGTGAACATGTGGTGGCCCCACACCAGGTAGCCCACGAAGGCGATGGCCAGGGAGGAGAGGGCGATGGCCTTGTATCCGTAGATCCGCTTCTTGGCGAAGGTGGGGATGATTTCGGAGATATAGCCCATGGGGGGGAGGATCATGATGTAGACGGCCGGGTGGGAGTAGATCCAGAAGAGGTGCTGGAACAACAGGGGGTCGCCTCCCTTGGCGGGATCGAAGAGGCCGATCCCGAAGAGGCGCTCCGCCATGACCAGGACGAGGGTGATGGCCAGGATGGGGGTGGCCAGGATCTGGATCCAGGCGGTGGCGTAGTGGGCCCAGACGAAGAGAGGCATGCGGAAGAAGGTCATGCCCGGGGCCCGGAGCCGGTGAACGGTGGTGATGAAGTTGAGGCCGGTCAAAATGGAGGAAAAGCCCAGAACGAAAGCGGCGAAGACGGCCAGCGTGACGTTGGTCCCCGTGCGCAGACTATAGGGCACATAGAAGGTCCACCCGGTGTCCGGGGGACCTCCGCCGGTGAAGAGCGAAGCCACGGCCAGGAGCGCTCCGGCCATGTAGATCCACCACGAGAGGAGGTTGAGGCGGGGGAAAGCCACGTCCTTTGCCCCGATCATGATGGGGAGGAAAAAGTTGCCGAGGATGGCCGGCATGCCGGGGATGACGAACAGGAAGATCATGATCACGCCGTGGAGGGTGAAGAGGGCGTTGTAGGTGGAGGGTTCGAACAGGGTCTTCCCCGGGGCGATCAATTCCAGACGCATCAGGATCCCGATGGCCGCCCCCACGAAGAAGAAGGCAAGGATGGAGATCAAATAGAGGATGGCAATGCGCTTGTGGTCGGTGGAGAAGATCCAGGATTTCAGCCCCCCGCCGCCGGGCGGGACGTCCAGGTAGCTGGCGTGAAATTCACTGCCCATGGGGGTGATCCCTCCGGTGCCGGCGGGTGGAAACGACGAGATAGAGGACGAACAGCCCCAGGAAGACCAGGGTGATCGTGCCGGTGACCCGCAGTAGGTTCAGCGTGTACTTCTTCGCCCCCGCGTCATAGGAGAAGCAATAGAGGAGGACCGTGCGGATGCTGGGGCCGGTCCGCCCCTCGGCCGCCTCCGTCAGGGCCATCTTGAGGTCGAAGGGGAGGAAGGAGATGCCGTAGAGATAGCGGACGACCTTGCGCTGGGGGGAAAGGATGGTGAGCACCGCGGGGTGGTTGAACTCCTCCCCCGCCTTCTGGAACCGGAACCCCACGGCGTCCGTGAGGGTCCCGATGGTTTCCGTGTCGGCCGTCAGGAAGCGCCACGCCCCGGGGGGGAAGGGGGTGTGCCGTTCGAACGCCTTCAGCATGTTGTCCCGCTTGCGCGCCGCCATCGCCGGGGTTTCCGTCGCGTCGAAACTGACGGAAAGGAGGCGATAATCCTGCCCGGGAACCGCGTCGAGCCGGTCGAAGGCGTCCACCATGCCGCTCATCAGGGGGCCGCAGATGGCCGGACAGTCGTAATACACCAGCGCCAGGGCGGTGGGCCGGTCCACCAGCTCGCCCAGGGTCACCTTGTTCCCCTCTTCGTCGAGGAAGGCGAGGTCCGCCGGCAGGACCGCCCCGAGGCGCTCGTCCACGCCCACGGAGACCGTCTGGGCCGCCGAGGGGACGGGCGCAAGGAGGACCATTATGATTAGGATTGCCAAGAAATGCGGGACCTTCATTCAGGGACGGGTCTCCTTCCGGGCGTCGTTGGCCGCCAATTATAACATTTGGAACCGGAGGCGGCCGACCTCACCGGCCCCTTCAAGGGGACCCGCGCCGAGGCGCGCTGGGACCATTCGCCGACGGCAGGGGGGGAGCGGCGGGCACCGGCGTTCGCCCGGCGGCACGATGCGCGGGAGCGTTTCCCCGTCTCCGTCACCGGGCGACAGGTCGGCAGGGCCCGGGACCTTTTCATGGCCCTCGACGGGGCTGGCTGTCGCGGCGCCCTCCACGCCTCCATCTTCCACGCCATCGAGTGCTGTGCCAAGGCGGGACCGGCGAGGCCCCCTACTTGCCCACCGGAAGGGTCAGGACGGGGACCGGGGCCGGAATATCGCCCGCCTGGAGGGTGAAAAGGATCTCCACCAGGGTGAGATAGGCCTTGGAGTAAACGTCGGTGTCGCCGACATGGAACCAGTGGCCGCGGTAGGGGACGGCCAGAAAGGCGTCGGCGGGACGGGCGTCGGCGACGCGGATCCGGACCAGTCCCTGATGGAGCCCCCGGCGGTCGTTCAACGCATCGGTCGGCGGGGGATAAATGGCGTTGGCGGTCCGGCCCCGGTCGGCCTCGGGGGCTTCAGCGGCGTACCCCAGGTCGAACAGGACGAAATAGAAGCTCTTCATCCTCACCGGCACCAGCGGAGGATCGCCGGGCTCCGAAGGGCCCTTGAAATCCGACAGGGGGGTGAGACGCACCTCGGCCACGGGCCTTCCCCGGGCGTCGGGAACCCGGACGGGCTTGACCCCCAGGAGGGCCTCCACCGCGTCTCCCTCGGCACCGTCCAGGTAGCGCAGTTCCAGCAGGAGGTAGGAACCGGCGGTGTCGTCCTTCCCCATCCGGACGCACTCCAGGTCGCCCCGCTTCTCCAGCCGTCCCAGCGCCTCCCCCAGGTCGAGGAAGCGGCCGTAGGACTCCAACCCGGCCGGTTCTGCGGTGGCTGAAGGGCAGAAATTGATGTGGTCCCCGATCTGCTGGACGAGGACCCATAGGAGGGACTGGATGGAGAACTTGGCCCGGCTCAACAGGAGAAGGCGGTCCAGGCCGATCTCCGCGAGCATCTGCTTGGCGAAGGCCTCCCCCTGCAGGGGGGCATAGGAGATGACCGGGCTCTCGGAATACCCCGCGCCGAGGGTGGCGCCGAGAAGTTGATCGGTCCCGGCCCCCGGGGGGCTGTCCCACTGCCCTTGCATTCCCGCGGTGGCGGAGAAACCGAAGGAGGCGGAGACCGCACCCACCTGGAGAAAGAACAAGGGCTCGAAGTACTTGGCCCGCACCATGTTCAGGAGCAGTTCCTCGGCGTTGCTCCGGTGGAGCCCCATGTTATAGGCGTAGCGGTTCCCCCTCACGACCCTGGGGCCGAAGGAGCAGGCGGCGAGGCCGAGGCAAAGGCCGCACGCGACGACCCTGACGGTGGACCGGTTCATGATGCCCCCTTTCCGGCGGCTCCGTCCCGCCGGGCGGGGGGAGCGCCTTCTTTCGCGTTCACCCCCAATGTAGCGAAAGGGAGGCGGGTTGTCAACGGCCGGCGGACCCCCTTTTCCCGCCGCCGGTCCGGCGGCGCTATGGGATCACCTCCACCCGGTCCCAGAGCACTTGGTCCGAATCGCCCCGGACGAAAATCGCCTCGCGGCCGAGTCGGACGCGCCGGTAGGGGCCCAGGAACGGCTCGGCCTCCGCGGGGTCGCCCCACAACTGAAGGATGACGTCGGGACGCAGTTCCCCGATGGAGCGGGCGTAGTCCCACTTGAGGTGGCCGGGGTAGAAATAGGTCCACCGGGAGCGGGTGATGTTGTTCTGGGCGAAGAGGCCCGGATGGGCGTCGTAGGTCCGCATGGGGCCGCGGGCCACGACGGGATCGTTCTTTCCCGTCAGGTCCACGCAGGGGAGAGCGGTGAAATAGGGGACGATGCCCCCCCACGCCACCGCCACCACCGCCCCGGGGCGGGTGACGGAGCGGATGAACCGCCCCGCCTCAAACTGCTTCTTGTTGCTGGGCATGTCCAGCAGCGGCTTGAGGGAGAGCCACTGCCCCGCCGAGGCCACGGCGTAAGGGGAATTCAGGTTGAAGATCAATAGAACGGCCAGGGGGACCGCCGCCCACCCCATCCACCGGCGGGCCCCGGGCCTCCATCCCGCCAGGGCGCGCCACCCGTGCGAGAGGGCCAGCCCCAGCAGGACGAACAGCAGGGGCATCCCCACCAGGACGAAACGATTGCCCAGACCCCAGAACTCCCAACTGTCCCCCCCCACCCATACGCTGTAGAACATCTGCGCCGCCGGAAGGGTCACGAGGGGCAGGAGGAAACGATCGCGCCTCAGGAAAGGGGCGAGAAAAGCCAGGAAAAAGAGGGCCAGGTTGCTCCGCCAGAGGAAATCCCACAGCACCAGCGCCCCCCGCGCCACCCGCAGGAAGAGGGGGTAGCCCGTCATCTTCAGGTAATAGGGGTTGGGCAGCCATTCGCCGTAGTAGGCCAGGCGGAGGGCCGTCTGGACCCCCAGGAACGCCAGGAGGACCGCCGCGCCGGCCGCCACCGCCCGCCACCGGATGGGTTTGCCGGGGAGGAAGAAACAGACGAGGAGAACGGCGGCCCCCACCGCCACATCCAGCCGCACCCAGGTCCCCGCCCCCAGCAGGACCAGCGCCCCGACGGGAGGGCGCCCCGCCCTGAGGGCCCGGACCGTCCAAAGGGCGGAGATCGAGAAAATCAGGGTGATGACGCTCACCTCGAACCCGAGGGCCGAGTAGAGGTTCAGGGGGAAATAGAGGGCGGTGGCGGCGGCCGCGACCAGGCCCGCGGCGGGAAGGTCGGGCGCCGCGGTGCGGGCCAGGGCCCGCACGGCGAAAAGGTTGGCCATCAGGAAGAGGAGGCCGGCGATCTGAACGGCGAGAGAGGCGGTGGCGGCGGAAAATCCCACCCGGTGGACCCCCGCCATCAAAAGCATCCAGAGGGGGTTTGAATACCCCTCCACCCGCTCCCCCCCCGGGTTCCACACGGCGCCGTGGCCGTCGGCCAGGTTGCGCGCGTACCGCATGGAGATCATCTCGTCGTCGGCGAGGCAGAAGACGCGTGCGCCCTCCACCACGAAACTCGATCGATGGATGAGGGCGGCGCCGTGGAGCAACTGCGCCAGAAGGATGCACAGGAAAAGGGTCCGATCCCATCGTCCGGGGGCGCTCACGACGAAAATGGTAGCCCCTCCCGCCCCCCCTGTCAACCGGGGCCGGCGTCAGGAGGCGGGAAGCGGGGGGAAGGAAGCGGGGAAAAAAAGGAGAAATGGAAGCGGTCCGCCTGCCCACTTCGGAGCGCCACCGAAAGGGCTAAGGCGGGGGTGTCCGGCCCTTCCACGGTCCCTTTCAGCGGACCAGCGCCTCCAGCCCCCCCCCGTCCTCCCACCGCGAGCGGAAGCGGGCGACGAATTCCTTCGGTGCATAGGCGTGGCTCTGCGGCCCCACCCCTTCCAGGCAACAGGTCGCGGCCAGGGCCCCGACCCGGCCGCAGAGGTTCCAATCCAGCCCGTGGCTCAGGGCCGTGAGGAATCCCCCTCTGAAGGCGTCGCCCACGCCGGTGGGGTCCACCACCGCCCGGGGGGGGAACACCGGGACGGCGATCTCCTCGCCGCCGGCGAAAACGGCCGCCCCCGCTTCGCCCCGCGTTTCCACCAGGATTTCCACCCGCTCGAGGACGCCCGCCCGGTCCAGCCCCGTCTTCTTGCACACCAGGCCGAACTCGTAGTCGTTGACGAAGAGGAACCGCGCGCCCGTCAGCCCCCGGGCCAGGTCCGCCCCCTCCAGCCGCGCCACCTGCTGGCCGGGATCGTACAGGTAGGGGATATCGAGGTCGCGGCACTCGGCGGCGAACTTGTCCATCGCCTGGGGGTCGTTGGGGGAAATGACCACCAGGTCGGGGCGGGGGACGACGGCGGCGACCGACTGCCGCCCGGCGTCGGCCATGGCCCCCGTGTAAAAACTGGCGATCTGGGCGTTGTCCCGGTCGGTGGTGGCGAAGAACGAGGCGGTGAACTTGCCCGCCACCGTCTCCATCAAGGCGGTGTCCACCCCGGCCCCTTCCAAAAATTGGCGGTATTCGGCGAAGTCCACCCCCACGGTGGCCATGACCCGGGGACGCCCCCCCAAAAGGGCCATGGTGTAGGCGATGTTGGGGGCGGTCCCCCCCCGTCGTCTCTCCATGGAGTCCACCAGGAAGGACAAACTGACATGCCCCAGCATTTGAGGCAGGAGGAGGTCCTTGAAGAGACCGGGGAACTGCATCAGGTAATCGAAAGCGACGGAACCGGTGATCAGAACTTGCATGTCGGACTCCTTCAACAGCCCCGGGGGGCGGAAATTGGGCGGCTGGTGAGTTTAACAGGGGGGTGAGTGATTGTCAAACCTTTTATTCGCAAGCATTTGCGCCGCCGCCTGCAAAGATCGGGGCCTTGGGCCCTCCCGAAGGGCGCCGGACCGTTCGAAATGGCGCAAAGCGCTGATTTTATGGTATAATATGGTTGATGAACCCCGAGTTGAAAACCCTGGTTGAATTGCAGGACAATCTCTCCCAGCAAACGCGGATAACCCGCCAGCTCGAAAACCCCGAAACCCTGCGGGCGGTCGCGGGGGAGTACGCCGCCGTCCTCAAGGTCAAAGAGGAGCACGAAGCCGCCCTGGAGGCCGCCAGGGCCGGAAAAAAGGCCCTCGAGGCCCAGGCGGAGGAGAAAAGAGGGCAGATCGCGGCCCTGCGCCAGCAGATGCAGATGGTGCGCAACCAAAAGGAATATTCGGCCATTCTCAATTCCATTGACCAGATCCAGCGGGGCCTCACCCAGCACGATGAGGCCCTCAAGCAAAAGGGGGCGGCCGAAGAGGTCCAGCGCAAGGCCCTCGATGAGATCCTCCCCCGCTGGAACGACATCTCGGGCCGCCATGCCGGGTTGGAGGCCCAATGGTCGGGGCAGAAGCGGGCCCTGGAGGAGAAACTGGAGGCCCTCCGCCACGAGCAGAAGTTCCTGGAGCGGAACCTCCCCGAACCGGTGAAGGCCCTCTTCTGGAAGACCCACACACTGCGGCAGGGATTGGCGGTGGTCCCGGTGGTGCTGAAGGAGGGGCGCCCCGAGCACTCCTGTTCGGGATGCCACATCATCCTGCGGCCCCAGCAGTACGCCGACGTCGCCGCCGGCAAGGAGATCATCCGCTGTGACCAATGCCAGAGAATCCTCTATGTCTGACGACCTGCGCGCGGTCATCTATGCCGACGGCGGGAGCCGGGGCAACCCCGGGGACGCGGCCTACGGGGTCGTCATCCAGCGCGCCGGCCGGACCATCCGCATGGGGCGCGCCCTCGGCATCGCCACCAACAACGAGGCCGAGTACCAGGCCCTCCTCGCGGGGCTGGACTGGGCCATCAAGGAGGGGATCGCCGACCTGACCGTTTTCACCGACAGCGAACTGGTGGTCAAGCAGGTGGGGGGAAAGTACAAGGTCAAGCACCCCAACCTCAAGCCCCTTTTCCTCGCGGTCCTGGAGCGCAAGCGCAAGATCAAGAAATTCAAGATCTACCACATCAAGCGGGAGCACAACACCGAGGCGGACGCCCTCGTCAACGAGGTGCTGGACGCCCGGGAAAAAGGATGAGTGTCAAAGACAAGCTCGCCGCCGTCCGGGAACGGATGGAGGCGGCCCAGGCCCGCGCGGGGCGCCGGGACGGGGTGACGCTGATCGGGGCCACCAAGGGGGCGGCGGTCCCCGTCCTGGAGGAGGCGCTGGAGGCCGGCCTCGACTGTTTCGGCGAGAACCGGATGCAGGAGGCCCTCCCCAAGATCGAGGCCCTGGCGGGACGCGGCGTCTCGTGGCACTTCATCGGCCACCTCCAGAAGAACAAGGCCCCGGCGGCCGCCCGGCACTTCGCCATGGTCCAGAGCGTGGATTCGCCCGGCCTGGCCCTCAAGCTCCAGGGGGCGGCGCGGGAGATGGAGATGACCCTCCCCGTTTTGGTGGAGATCAACATCGGGGGCGAGCCGGCCAAGACCGGCTGTGTCCCCGCGGACCTCCCCGCCCTCCTTGATGCCCTGGCGCGCTGCGAAAACCTGGTCTTCGAGGGGCTCATGGCGGTCCCCCCCTACCACCCCGACCCCGAGCGCATCCGCCCCCACTTCAGGCAGATGCGGGAGATCTTCGACCGCCTCGCCGGGGTCTTCCCCCGCGTGCGCCACCTTTCCATGGGAATGAGCGAGGACTTCGAGGCGGCCATCGAGGAAGGGGCGACCATGGTGCGCCTGGGCCGCGCCCTTTTCGGAGAACGGGCGTGATCGGCCAGGCCTTCGTCCGCGCCGGCCTCACGGTCCTCATTGTCGCCGTCAGCGGCTACAAGTGGATCATCCTGGTCCGGGCCCTCCTCTCCTGGGTCAACCCCGATCCCCGTAATCCCATCGTCCGGCTCCTCGCCGCCCTCACCGAGCCCGTTCTCCGCCCGTTCCGCCGCATCCTCCCCCCAGGCCGGCTGGGGGGGATAGATGTATCGCCTATTTTCGCCTTTTTTCTCCTCTACTTCCTTGAAGTATTTCTCAAAGAGGTTTATTATTCCGCCGGGAGGCCTATATGAGCATTAAATGGAGTCCAATGGAGATCCAGCAGATGACCTTTCCCGTGGTCAAAAAGGGGTTCGATCCGGAGGAGGTGCGCTCCGCCCTCCTCTCCCTGGCCGAACAGGCCGAGTACCTGATGCGGGAGCGGGAGGAGCTGAAGGGCCAGGTGGCCATTCTCACCGAGCAGGTGACGGAGTTCATGAAACGGGAGACGATCCTCAAGGAGACGCTCCTGACCGCCCAAAAAATGTCCAAGGAGATCAGGGAGCAGGCCGAGCGGGAGGCCGACCTCACCCTCAAGGAGGCCGAACTCCAGGCCGAAAAGATCTCCCATCAGGCCCTCCAGCGCCTCAACGGCCTCGACCAGGCCATCAAGGAGCTGAAGTTCCTCCGCCAGCGGTACCTGATGGACCTGGAGCAGACCATCGCCCGGTTCAGCCAGTTTCTCGGCGAGGAGAAGGACCGCCAGCGGGAACTGAACGCCATCGTCACCCCGGCCATCAAGAGCTCGGAGAGCCGCTGATGCTGCTCATCCAGGACCTGGCCCAACTCGTCACCCACAAGGGGACCGCCGCCGCGGGCGGCGAGACGCAGGACCAGCTCACCGTCCTCGAGGGGCGCTCCATCCTGATCAAGGGAGAGAAGATCGCCGCCATCGGCACCACCGAGACCCTCCTCAAGCGCCATCCGGAGGCCAAGCGGGCCCCCAAGATCCAGGGCAAGAAACTGATCGCCCTCCCCGGGCTGGTGGACCCCCACACCCACCTCCCGTGGATGGGGAACCGGCGGCAGGAGTTCAACCTCCGCCTCCGCGGCGTCACCTACGTGGACATCGCCAAGAAAGGGGGCGGCATCCTCAACACCCTCCAGGCGGTGCGCGAGGCGACGCCGAAAGCCCTCACCCGGGCCACCGTTGATCGGGCCCTCTCGTGCCTCCAGTACGGGGTCACCACCGTGGAGGCCAAGAGCGGCTACGGCCTCTCCCTCAAGGACGAGATCAAGCAGTTGGAGGCGATCCGGGACGCCCAGGCGGAGGTCCCCCTGCGGCTGGTCCCCACCCTCCTGGCGGCCCACGAGCTCCCTCCGGAATACCGGACCGACCGCCGCGCCTTCATCGACCTCATCGTCCGGAGCATCATCCCGGAGGTGTCCAGCCGGAAACTGGCCGCCTTCTGCGATGTCTTCTGCGAAAAGGGGTTCTTCTCCCCCGAGGAGGCCTTCCGCATCCTCCAGGCCGCGGGCCGGCACGGCCTCAAGCCCCGCCTCCACGCCGACGAGTTCGTCTCCAGCGGGGCCGCGGAGGTGGCGGGGCATCTGCGGGCGCTGTCGGCCGACCACCTCAACTTCCCCTCCGACGCCGGCCTCAGGGCCATGGCCAAGGCAGGGACCGTGGCGGTCCTCCTCCCCGGCGCCTCCATGTTCCTCCTCCACCGCCACCATCCCAATGTTTCCGACCTGCGCAAGCACGGCATCCCCATGGCCATCGGCACCGACGCCAACCCGGGTTCCTCCCCCACCACCAACCTCCTCCTCGTCATGCGCCTCGGGAGCTTTCTCTACGGCATGTCGGCCGAGGCGGCCATCACCGCCGTCACCCTCAACGCCGCCGCCTCGCTGAACCTGGCCGGGGAGACCGGCACCCTGGAGACCGGCAAGCTGGCCGACCTATCGCTGTGGGCCGTCCCGCACTACCTGGACCTGTTCTACCACTACGGCGACAATCCCCTCGCCTACACCATCTGCAGGGGAAAGGTCGCCTTCCAAAAACGCTGAACCAAGACGGAGGGACCATGAACGGAACCGACAAAGCCAAGGAGATGCGCAACGCCCTTGAGCGCCTCGCCGCCCAGATCCCCGGATTCAAGGGGTTCATGGAGCGGGAGACCCGCCGCGAGGTGGACGCCCTGGAGCGGCAGGCCATGGCCGGCAGACTGTCCGACATCCGCCAGGCCCTCCTGGAGCGGGCCGACACCGGAGGGCTGGACGGGTTGAAGGGGCTGGGAGAAGTGGAGAAGGCCCTCGACGGGCTGGCCCAGGAGATCCGCTACGCCGACTACGGCTACACCGGGTTCTTCGACGTGGCCAAGGTGCACGAGGCGCAATTGGAGCAGGTGTACGCTTTCGATCTGGAGTTCTGCGGGCAGATCGAGACCCTGGACGGGCTCGTGGAGTCCGGCGCCCCCGCGGGGGAGCTCCACCGGATGCTCAAGGAGATGCAGAAGGCCTTCGGCCGGCGCAAGGAACTGCTGGTCCAGGTGGTATCGGAGGTTCGGAAATGAAGAAGATCGAGGTCATCCAGCACTTCCCCGCCTCCCCCGACGAGGTGGTCTACCGGTTTCCCCAGGAGGGGGCCGCGGACATCTTCATCGGCGCCCAACTCATCGTCCAGGAGAACCAGGAGGCCGTCTTCTTCCGCGACGGCAAGGCCCTGGACACGTTCGGGCCGGGCCGCCACACCCTGGCCACGCTGAACCTGCCGATCATCACCCGCACCCTCACCATCCCCTGGGAAAAATCGCCGTTCCAGGCGAGCGTCGTCTTCGTCAACCGGAAGACCTTCATCAACCGCAAGTGGGGCACCAAGGAGCCCATCGTCTTCCGGGACAAGGAACTCTCCCTTGTCCGCCTGCGCGCCTTCGGCACCTATTCCCTGCGGATCAGGAACAGCCAGGTCTTCGTCAACGAGATCGTGGGGGGGCAGGGGCTCTACCACACGGAGGAGCTCGAGGACTTTTACCGCGACGTCATCGCCGCGCGCCTGGCCGACGTCCTGGGCGAGAACCTCAAGACCATCTTCGACCTCCCCGCCCTCTACGACGAGCTGGGCACCCTGATGAAATCGCGCCTGGCCACCGACTACTCCAAGCACGGCGTGGAGCTGGTGGATTTCCTGGTCTCTTCCGTGACGCCGCCCGATGAGGTGCTGGCCAAGATGGACGAGCGGGCCGGCATGGGCGCCGTGGGCGACCTCAACGCCTACATGAAGTTCAAGGCCGCCCAGGCCATCCAGGACGCCGCCAAAGCGGGCGGCGAGGGGGGCGGGATCGCCGGCGCCGGCGTGGGGATGGGTGCGGGGATCGGCCTCGGCATGGCCATGCCCCAGATGCTCCAGCAGGCCATGGCGGGAGGTGGCGGCGCCGCGACCACACCGTGCCCCAAGTGCAACGCCGCCGTCCCCGCCGGGGCCAAGTTCTGCCCCGGTTGCGGGGCCACCATGTCCGTCCCGATGGGGACCATGGCCTGCCCCGCCTGCGGCAAGCCCATCCCCGCGGGCGCCAAGTTCTGCCCCGAGTGCGGCAAGGCCACCAGCGCAGCCTGCCCCGCCTGCGGCAAGCCCGTCGCCCCGGGGGCGAAATTCTGCCCGGAGTGCGGAGCTAAAATAGGCTGAAGAGGTGCAGGCTGAAGGCGGAAGATAGAAGCGTAAATGGTAAATAGTAAAGGGTAAAGGGTCGGCGTATGATTCAAAAAGTTATATCACAGAACGGTGTTCCCATTCGCCTGCCCCAGGAACGCTGGTTCCACATCTCGGAAGAACATCCTGAGATGGCGGGTTATTATCATGATGTGCTTGAAGCCATACTCCGAACCCAAGACCATCTATGCCGGCCGATCTGGAGAACACATAGTTATTCGGGAATTGGAACGCGGCAAGTATCTCGTTGCCGTTTATCGGGAAATCAGCGCGGATGATGGTTTCTTAATCACGGCATTTCTCACATCCCGCTCCCGACAATTCACACGGAGGACCATACTATGGAAAGCAAAGAAATAAGACAGATCATGACGCTTGTCCCCGGACTTCTGAAACTGCCACAGAAGAGCCTTTGGACCACCTATGACAAAGAGGCGGACGTCCTTTACATCAATTTCAAGAAGCCGAGCCATACCGATGATTCGGAGATGACCAAGGATGACATCATCATCCGGTATGAAAAAGGCAAGATTGTGGGCGTGACCATCCTCAATGCCGCCAGGAAGTTCCAAAAACACTGATGGAACCGCAGGAGGTCGAGCATGTCTGCCCATTCCGAAATCAAGAAGCTCAGTGTCGCTGAGCGGATCTTGGTGGTGGAGGAGATCTGGGACAGCATCGCGAAGGATCAGTCCGCCCTCCCCGTCACGGCGGCCCAGCGGAGGGAATTGGACCGCCGCCTCCGCGTCCACGAAGCATCGCCCGATGATACGGCGCCGTGGAAAGCCGTTAGAGCCAGGATCAAGAAGAAGAAATGACCCGGGTATTGGTCATCCGCCGACAGGCGGAGGCGGAGCTTAAGACCGCCTATGACTCGCTTTTCTCGCCTTTCTCGCCTTTCTCGC
>DCUZ01000059.1 GCA_002327305.1 Holophagales bacterium UBA2201
AGATCCGCTCGGTCCTCACCTGCGAATCGCCCCGGGGGGTGTGCCGCAAGTGCTACGGGCGCGACCTCTCCACCGGCGACCTGGTCGAAATGGGAACGGCCGTCGGCATCATGGCCGCCCAGTCCANNCAGTCCATCGGCGAGCCCGGCACGCAGTTGACGATGCGCACGTTCCACTACGGCGGCACCGCCTCCCACTCCACCGAGCAGAGCCAGAACGAGGCCCACAAGGCCGGTCGTGTGAAATTCGACAAGATCCGCGCCATCGTCAACCGGGAGAAGAAGCTCGTGGCGATCAGCCGCAACGGCCGCCTGCTCATCCTGGACGAGAAGGGGCGCGAAAAGGAGTACTTCCCCATCACCTACGGTTCCGTCCTCCTGGTCAAGGAGGGGGACCACGTCCAGCCGGGACAGCTCCTCTCCGCCTGGGACCCCTACTCCTTCATCATCCTCTCCGAGATCGGCGGCACCGTCTCCTACAAGGACATCATCGAGGGGGAGAACGTGCGCGAGGAGATCGACAAGATCACGGGCAAGGCCCAGAAGATCATCGTCGAGACCATCTCCCAGGAGAAGCGCGTTCCGCAGATCGTCATCACCTCGTCCAAGGGCGAGGAGAAGCGCTACTACCTCCCCGAGCACTCCCACCTCATGGTCGGAGACGCCCAGGCGATCCGCCCGGGGGACATCCTGGCCAAGATCCCCACCCAGAGCGTCAAGACCAAGGACATCACCGGCGGCCTTCCGCGCGTCCAGGAGCTGTTCGAGGCGCGCAAGCCCCGCGACCCCGCCGTCGTGGCGGAGATCAACGGCACGATCAAGTACGGGAAGATCGTCAAGGGGATGCGCGAGATCATCGTCCAGGGCGAGTTCGAGGACCGCACCTACCCCGTCCCGAAACACCAGCACGTGGCGGTCCAGGAGGGCGAGTACGTCGAGGCCTGCGACGGCCTCACCGACGGGCTCATCAACCCGCACGACATCCTGCGCATCAAGGGCGAAAAGGCCCTCCAGCACAAGATGGTGGAGAAGATCCAGGAGGTCTACCGCTCCCAGGGCGTGGACGTCAACGACAAGCACATCGAGGCCATCGTCAAGCAGATGATGCGCATGATGAAGATCGAAGATCCCGGCGACACCACCTTCGTGGTGGACGAGTTCGTGGACCGCTCCCTCGTCCAGGAGGAGAACGACCGCGTCGTGGCCATGGGCGGCGAGCCGGCCCGTCCCCGCCCGGTCCTCCTCGGCATCACCAAGGCGGCCCTCGCCACCGACTCCTTCATCGCCGCCGCCTCGTTCCAGGAAACCACCCGCGTCCTCAACCAGGCCGCCATCGCCGGCAAGGTGGACACCCTCCGGGGCATCAAGGAGAACGTCATCGTCGGCCGCCTCATCCCCGCCGGCACCGGCTGCGGCTTCTACCGCGCCTTCGAGATGGAGCAGGAGGCCGCCCTCGCCGGCACCGAGGAACAGCTGGTCTCCGAGTCCCCCCTCGACCTGAACCTCAAGGGGACCGTGATGGACGGCCTCCCCGAGGGCATCTCCGAAGTGGACCCCGGCGGTACCGAGGAGGATTGATCATGGATAATATCGATACTGCGCACAGGCGCTTTTAATAGCGGCTATATAGGTCGACTTAACAACTGAAGGATGATTTTGTTGAGAAAATATTTTTCAGTTATCGCATTTCTGCTATGCATGCCGACATTCGCGGGGGAACCTTTCATTTACCTGCCTATGGATAGCTGGCATGGAACCATCACCATTCCGGGCGGCTGTGAATCGCCATGCCATCAGTTTGATGCAATATGTGACCGTGATACCATCCATGCTGGATGCATGTATCCTGGTTATCCCGCCGATGAATGCCCCGGCCATTATACAGATTATTCGGATCTGGCTTGTTCCGGCCCCGAAATCCCGTATTCATATACTGGCAATTGGGTAAATTACCATGCATTCGCTGATCCGATTCATTCCGAAGCGGTGGTGACTCGCGTCAATGCAGCGATCAAGGGCATGCTCTTTCAGAAGGAACCGTTCCAAACGGAATTAAATCAGTTCAGTTTTTATCTGAATAACGAACTCATTCAAGCGTTCAAGGCTCCCAACACTACCACATATCCAAGATCGCATTCAAATATGAGCTGCACTCCGAGCACCCCCTACAATACCGTGCGATGTGAACGTTGGTGCATAGAGGGGCATAAATACGCCTCGCGATTTCCTGGATATCTTTACGGAGCAGAAAACACCTTCAGTGTGGATTGGCAGATTTCCCGCAAAGATGTATCCACCATGGCTTTTTGTATCGACAATGTCGATCTCATCCTTTTCTACCAATACATACCGTCGATCAAGATGATCCAGGCCATCGGGCCGGAAGAAGATCCGATTGCGGGCACCCAACCCCTGTATGAATACAAGGATGTCGTAGACGGGGCTACTACTTATTCAAATATCTTGTACCATTCCGGCCTCAACGCGGACAAGACGTTTAACGCCCAGGCTCCGAAGATCAACGAGCCCGTTGTGGTGCCCTACAGCCCGGGCGGGGCGCTGGCCCGGAAGTTCAAGCTGCGGATGATCATGTATGGCGCCGGAGTCTCCTCGGATTCGGCCAATATCAAGATTTATTGGAAATGGGATATGGGCAGGGCGGCGGGTGCTACCAGTGGGGGCGGAGGCAGGAATGATCCGCCTTCGCTGCTTCAGACCGGGCGCGTCTTTGAGATCGAAATGGACGCTCCGTCGGCGGTGGGGACCTATCCCCTCAACCTCACCTTCAATTTCAAATTTCCGGACCCCGCCTATCCGGGGTATGAGACGGACCTGGGGACGCAGAAGATCACGCTGCTGCTGTACAGCATCCTGGACTATTCGAAGCCGTTCGCTGAATCACTGTTATTCAATGAGATATCGAAAGATGTGATCGGCCTTGCGCTGGGGTATACAGCGGGCGCCAATACCCCCCAACTATCCATGCAAAGGATCGTTGATGGTGTGTACGCTGATCACATTTACGAATATTCAGTAGACCATCAAGTTTTGCCCGGCATCTATGATGCCTGTGGTTTAGGCGGTTTTCGTTTTGCCCGATACCTTCAAGTAAGAAACGGGGATAAGAGGTTAAACTGTTTTGAGATCTCCAGCCTTATATACCTTTTAGCCCGAAGTATTGGAATTGAGATGAATATCTACGGAATTCCCCAATCCTTTACGACTCGGGAAGTTTTGGGAATGGGAACCTCCACTTGGATGCAGTATCCATTCAGCCAGCATCAAACGGACGAGATGTCGGCAGGCATCTATGATGGCACCCTGCATTTTCGGGATAAAACCACAGACAGGCGGGGCTATTCGATCATCAATATGGCTGTCGCGAATTATTTGAGCAAACTCACTGCTGAAACGATTTCGGGGAGCTTGTGCCCGAATCCTGCCGTCCGGGCGATTACCTACTAAGGATGATTGAGATGAAAAATCTGTTCATTCTCGCGCTTTCATTTTCGTGCATCATGCTCTTCGGCCAAGCAAATTCGGGAATTGTGGACCCCAATGAAATCCTGAAACCCTTCCCGAAGGGTTTCAAGGATACGTTGGGATTGGATTATAATATGTATGAATCCTTAGGTCCGAAGAAAATGAAGGAGCTGGAAATAAATGCTGTCGAAGAATATAAGCATCTTATATTGCAAGAGGAAGATTGCCCTCAGGCATGCCTGCACAGAGATGCGCTGGCCAGCTATTTGTATTCCAAGGGAACCGGGAAATGCATCAGTTACTCAATCGGATATGATTCCGACAAACCATATTTGGTAAGCATTAATTATTGGATTTTCTCCAATGATGAGGGCGCTCGGCACGGAACAAGATATGAGACCAATGCACACACGGGTATCATTCACCCCTATCAGGTAAATCAGACTTATACGGGGAAAAGGATCGGAGAGTTCTGCCTACGCGGGATGAACCACAGCGCAATCAAAGATTACAAATCATTAAATGTCCTTTATAAGAGGGTATATTTTCAGCTTAGTATTTCAAGCAAGGTTGAAGATTCTCAGATCGCGCCCGAATTGATTGATCTCTGGGCCGAGGCGGTCCTGAACAAGATCAAGAAGGGGTTAGGGGAAAAGCTGGAGCCGGTCAAGAAGCAATAATTGTCATAAAGGAGTCCTACAATGAATGTCCTCATCTGTGACAAAGTGCCTAAAGACGCCATCGAGAAGATGCGGGCCGCCGGGCTTCAGGTGGACGACCGCGCCGGCATCGCCGCCGACGAGTTGAAGTCGGTCGTTGGCGGCTATGAGGCTATCGTCGTCCGCTCCGCGACCAAGGTGACGGCGGAGGTGATCGCGGCCGGCCAGGCCCTCAAGCTCATCGTCCGGGGCGGGGTGGGCGTGGACAACATCGACGTCAAGGCCGCGGAAAGCCGGGGGGTGGCGGTGAAGAACACGCCGGCCGCCTCCACCGAATCGGTGGCCGAGCTGGCCATCGGCCTTATGTTCGCCCTCTCGCGCAAGATCGCCCAGGCCGACGCCTCCATGAAGGCCGCCAAATGGGAGAAGAAGGCCTTCGAGGGGGTCGAGGTGGGCGGCAAGACCCTCGGCGTCATCGGTATCGGCCGGATCGGCCTCGCCACGGCCCGGAAAGCCCATCTCCTGGGGGTGAAAAAGGTCCTGGCCCACGACCCCTGGGTCCCGACGGCGCCCGCCGATTTCGTAACCATGACCGACCTCGATTCCCTCCTCCGGGAGAGCGACATCCTCACCCTCCACATCCCCTTCGACAAGGCCAAGGGGGCCACCCTCGGTGCCAGGGAGTTCGGCCTGATGAAACCCGGGGTCCTGCTAGTGAACTGCGCCCGCGGAGGCGTGGTGGACGAGGGGGCCCTCCTGGAGGCCCTCAACGCCGGAAAGGTGGGAGGGGCGGCGGTGGACGTCTGGGCCAAGGAACCCACCGAAAACCACGCCCTGGCCAAACACCCGGCCGTGGTGGCCCTGCCGCACGTGGGCGCCTCCACGAAAGAGGGGCAGGGGCGGGTGGGGGGCGAGGTGGCGGACATCGTGATCGCGTTTTTCCGATAGGGACCGCCCGCCATCCACCGCAAGCCAGGGGCCGGCCGCGCGCCGGCCCTTTTTTTCCCTTCCACGGGTGCTATAATGCCGCCGTGAACGGCACCTTCCCCCCCCTGGTGGCGGCCTACCGCCGGGCCGGCCGCGGGATGCAGTCGGTCCTCTTCCGGCCCTTCGACGCCGTCCGGTGGCTGAAGCTCGGATTCGCCTCCTTCCTTTCCCTCCTGCCGTCCGCCGGCCTGGTCTTCTTCGCTTCGGCCGCCGTATTGCCCGGGGGATTGGCGGGCTGGAGAGAACACCCCGCGCTCGCTCCCCTCCTCCTCTTTTCCCTCCCCGTGGTCCTCCTCCTCGGCCTTGTCATCCAACTGCTCTTCCTCTACGCGGGGAGCCGGGCCTCCTTTATGACCCTCCACATGCTTCTGGCGGGCGATTTTTCGGTTGCCGGGTCCCTCGGCCCCTACGGACGCCGGGCCTTCTCGCTCTTCACCGGCCGAGCGGGCCTTTTCCTCCTCGGCGCCGCCTCCCTGTTCTTCCTCCTGGTCATCCCCGCCTGGATGATGGCGGACGCATGGCCGGGAACCGCATGGATGGGCGTTCCTCTCCTGGTCCTCACCGGGACCGTGTTCCTGCTGGCCCTGGGATTCATCGAGACCATCGTCTCCGACTTCCTGGCCCCCCTGATGTGGCGGCGCGACCTCACTCTTTCCCAGGCATGGGCGCGATTCCTGCCCCTTTTCGCCGCCCGTCTTCCGTCGTTCGCGGCGTTTTACCTAGCCAAGCTGGCCCTGGGCCTGGCTGTCGCCCTCTGCCTCGCCGCCATGGGGTTCTTCACCTGCTGCCTCTTTTTCCTCCTGGCCCTCCTCCCCGTCCTCGGCCAGGCCCTCCTCCAGCCGGTGTTCGTCTTTTTCCGCCTGTTCTCCCTCGCCTTCCTCGAAGCCGTGGACCCGGGCGAAGGGTTGCTGCCGCCTCAACCGGACACAGGATCATCTTGCGATGCACCGTGTGACCATTAACTGAACGGTATCGGGGTCAACCCATCCGTCGCGGCGCCCGTACAATCCCCGATACGCCCATGCTGATCGCCATCCTGAGCGACTCCCACGACAATGTCGAGGCCCTGGCCAGGGCCCTGGACGGGGTCCGCGCCTCCGGCGTGGAGGCGATCCTTCACCTGGGCGATATCGTCTCCCCTTTCGCGGCGCGCCTTCTCCCCTCCTCCGGCCTTCCCGTCTTGGCGGTCTACGGCAACAACGACGGTGAGCGGAACGGCCTGGCGGCCCTGCTCGACATCGCCTCCCCCCCCCGGCCGGTTCTGCTCGGGGGAAAGCGCTTCATCCTCCACCACGATCCCGCCTTCCCCCACGCCTCCCCCCCGGCGTGCGATTACTGCCTGTTCGGCCACACCCACGCCAGGGAGGACCGGCAAGCCGGGACCGTCCGCGTCATCAATCCCGGCGAAGCCGGGGGCTGGCTGACCGGCACCTGTTCCTTCGCCCTCCTGGACACCGCCTCGGACCGCCTGGAGTTCGTTGAGTTTGCAAGAAAGACGCTTTGAGAGTATCATATTGCGAATTTTCCCAATGATAGGAGAACCCATGAAAGTGACGCTCATCATCATCGCCCTGTGTGCCCTCGCCGCCTCCCTGCCCGCCGCCGGCCCCGACATCGTGGCCACGGTCAACGGCGTGGAGATCACCAAGAAGAACCTGGAACTGCAGAAGCTCTGGCTGGCCGAGAACCTGAAACGGATGGGCCGCGAGGTGAAGGAGGAGGACCTGCCCATGCTCGAACAGCAGGCCCTGGACTCCCTCGTCGAAATGGAATTGCTGGTCCAGGAAGCCAAGAAGCAGGGCCTCGCCGTCAAGCCCGAAGAGGCCGCCGCGCGCTTCGAGGAGTTCAGAAAGAACTTCCCCAAGCCGGAGGATTTCACCCAGTTCCTCAAGAACATGGACACCACCGAGGAGAAGATGCGCCAGGACATCGAACGGGAGATCCTGGCCAACGCCCTCATGGAAAAATGGTTCGCGACGATGCCGGCGATGACGGACGGCCGCGTGGCCGAGTACTACAAGGGGCATCCGGAGCAATTCCAGGCGCCCGAGCGGGTCCAGGCCAGCCACATCCTGGTCAAGGTCGAGGATGGCGCGGCCCCCGAGGCCAAAGCGGCCGCGAAGAAGAAGATCGAGGGGATCCAGCAGAAATTGAAGGCCGGGGGGGACTTCGGCGCCCTGGCGGCCGAGAATTCCGACTGCCCGAGCAAGGAGCGGGGCGGCGACCTGGGCTTCTTCACCAAGGGACAGATGGTCCCCGAGTTCGAGGCCGCGGCCTTCGCCCTCAAACCCGGCGAGGTCTCCGGCATCGTGGAGACCAAGTTCGGCTTCCACATCATCAAGTGCACGGAGCACTCCCAAGCCGGCGCCACCCCCCTTCCCGAAGTGAAGGACCGTCTCCGGACCTTCCTGGAGAACGGGGACAAGCGCGACCTGTTGCAGAAGAAGATCGCGGCGTTGCGCCAGGCGTCCCAGATCAAAATGACGGCCGCCACCGCACCCGCCCCGAAAACCCCGGCCCGCCCTTGAGCGACCGGCTGGGGGACCTCCGGTCCCTCATGGCCCGCCTCCGCTCGCCCGAAGGATGCCCCTGGGACCGGGCGCAGACGCTGGACACCCTGCGCACCTTCCTCGTCGAGGAGGCCTACGAGGTGCTGGATGCGATGGATGCGGGGGACCCCGCCAAGTTGCGCGAGGAATTGGGGGATCTCCTCTTTCAGGTGGTCTTCCAGGCCCGCATCGCCGAAGAAGCGGGCTGGTTCACCCTCGACGAGGTGGCCTCGGGCATCCACGACAAGATGGTGGCCCGGCACCCCCATGTCTTCGGAGGCGCCGACCCGCTGGACTCACCCGAGGCCGTTCTGGAGCGGTGGGAGGGGCGCAAGCACAAGAAGGAAAAGGACGGCTTCCTCGGCGGCGTCCCGGCCCGCCTTCCCGCCCTCCTGAAGGCCTTCCGCCTCACCGACCGGGCCGCCCAGTTGGGGTTCGACTGGGACCGCCCCGAGGACATCAAGACGAAAATGAAAGAGGAATTGGACGAGTTCTTGGCCGTCCACGGGTCCGACGCCGGGAAGGCCCGTGAAGAACTCGGCGACATCCTCTTCACCCTCGCCAATATCGCCCGGCACGCCCGCATCGACCCCGAGGACGCCCTTCAGGACGCCAACCGGAAATTCTCCGCCCGCTTCACCGCCATTCTGCGTCAATTGAAGGACGAGGGCCGCGATCCGCATTCGTTGACCCTGGAGGAGTGGGACCGGTATTGGGAGGGGGCGAAAGCCCTATAGTTTCGAGTCTCGGGTTTCGAGTTCCTGGTCCCCACCGGACCCCAGTCCACGGCTACGATCTGCGGTCTACGGTCTACGAACTACAATTTTTTCTCCAGATACTTCTTCAGCCGTTCCTGCGAGTCCCCGTCGAACGCAAGGAACTTCAGCGCCATCCCCACCATGGTCTCCTGGCCGGTGGTCTGGCGCACCACCTCGGCTTCCGCCTTGAAGGGGACCGGGTCCTGGGGGAACATGAACTCCACGTGGGCCTTCGTTCCGGGGGGATGGGAACGCAGGGCGTGGACCAGAACGCCGGAGGCCGAAACATTCTCCATTTTGCAGAGCATCGAGGGGATTTTTCCGTCGTCGATGATCTGGACCCGGACGATGATGCGGAACAGCAGGCGGGGATCCACCCTGAGAAGACTCGAGATGGCCGCCTGGAGTTTTTTGGGATCCTCGTCCATGGGCAGGACGAGGTTCACCTTGCCGGCCAGTTCGGATCGCGCCTCCTCCAGCCGTCCCGGAAGGGCCAGGACCAGGATGGGGGCGTTGGGACAGCGGGACGCCCGGGAATGAACCGCTTCCACAAGCCCGGGGGTCGTGCCCCCCACAAGGGGATACCCCGCCAGGACGAACAGGAACTCCTCCTCGGAAAGCAACCGGACGGCCCGCTCCACATTGTGGAGGGCCTCCACCTTGTGGCCCCGGAGGGCCGCCTGGACTTTCTGGTACACATGGAGCGGTATGCCGACCGAGAGGACACGCTTGGACATCGTGGTCATTATATCCCCGGCCGCCCCGGCTGTCCATACCCGAGGCGGGGGGCCCTTTTCCCGGCTTGCGTCAGTACCGCCCCACCACCCCCATGGGATGGGCGGTGATCCACTCCGGCTCGAAGGCCTCCAATAGGATGCGCCCCGGCATCTGGGCGCTCAGGGGAACCTGGAACAGGTAGGTCAGCGTGGGAACCAGGTCCACCGCCCGCATGGAGGTGGCCCGGCTCCCCCCCCGGATGCCGGGGCCCGCAAGGACCAGCACGCCGGCCGGCACGACCACCACCCCGAGGGTGGCTTCCGGCCGCATGGCCAGCCGCGCCCGTTCCACCGCGCGTTCGAGCGCTGGGGCTTGGGGAAGGGGCATTTCCAGGGCGTGCAGGAGGAAGGAGACGGGAATGGCGTGCAACTCCTCCTCCCGAAGGGAGGGGGGGCGGCTTTGATCCCTCCACCGGAAGAAGGTCACGGCCGACCCCTCCGGATCGAAGATCGGGAAGTCCACGATGCCGCACGAAACCCCCTGGGCCGTCAGAATGTCCCACAACATCGGCACGGCGGGGCGTTCCGCTCCCCCTCCCCGCTGGGGGAACCAGAACGGGAACCGGTCCGCACCCCTCACGGGGAACGGCGCCTTGCCCCCCTCCCCGAAGACCCTGTGCTGGTACGGCCAGGTCCCCGTCAGGAGCGTGGTCCCGAGGGCGGGCCGGGTGAAATAGGAACGCACCCGGAAGGTCCCCGTGACGCCGCGCCGCTGCAGGGCCTCAACGCCGGGAAGACAGCCGCCCTTGAGGTCGTCCCAGAATTCATCGGCCGCGTAGCCATCCGCCAGCAGGAGGGTATGGCGCGTGGGGACCGCGCCCCTGGCGTGTCCGGAAAAGACGGCTCCCCCGGGGGCCTGAAAGGCATCCCGCCGATGATAGAGGAAGGCGGAGGCCACGCCGACAAGGAGAAAGATGAGAAGCGGATGCCTGCGGAGGAGAAGGAATCCGACCAGGAGGACGGCCCCCGCGTAGGCCCCCTTGTAGAGGATCTTGATGAGCGCCGGGTGGAGGAAGAGGGGGTGGAGGGCGCGTTCCAGCGGCAGGGACGCCGTCACCAGGAAACAGAGGAGGAAAAAGAGGAGGAACCGCCGCCGGGGCAGGGCCGCCCCCAGCAGGAGGAGGAGCAGGCAGGACGGGAGCCCGACCCCGAGGAGAAAGGTCCCGAGGAGGCGGAAATGGTCTCCGGTGGTGATGGGCATCTGCGGGTTGAGGACCATCGTCAGGAACGCGGCGAAAATCGCCGCGAAAAGCCCTCCCAGCGACGGCCAGACGAGCGGTTGAAGGTTTGCAAGACGGCCCATGGTTTGCTATGATGCCCCAAATGAAGAAAATCCTCAAGGGGAACCTTCTCCGGCGCACCGGCCTCGGCGGCGGCTACCACCTGCTGGAGTTCACCGCGCCGGGCCTGGCCGGCGAAGCCGGTCCGGGCCAGTTCGTCATGGTCCGGGCGGGGTCCACCCATCACCCGCTCCTCTCGCGCCCCTTCAGCATCCTCTGGGCCGAGGGCGACACCCTCCACCTCTTGGTCAAGGCGGTCGGCGAGGGGACGCGCCTCCTCACCACGATGGGCGAGGGCGAGGCCACCCTCGTCCTCGGCCCCCTGGGCGCCGAGTTCCCCCTGGCCGACGGCGCCGTCCTGGTGGCCGGCGGCTACGGGATGGCCCCGCTCTATTTCTACGCCCGGCGGCATCGCTGTCCCGCCTCCCTGCACCTGTTCTACGGGGCCCGGACGGCGCAGCACCTCCTCCTGCTCGACCGCTGGCGCGCCCTCCTCCCCGAGGCCCACCTCCACTTCGTCACCGAGGACGGTTCGCTCGGGGAAAAGGGACTGGTGACCGCCCCGCTGGAACGGTTCCTGAAAGCGAATCCCGCCGCGGCCGGCCCCGTCCTGGCCTGCGGCCCGACCCCCATGATGAAGGCCTCCGCGGCCATCGCCCGCGCTGCGGACCGCCCGTGCTATGTGAGCATGGATGAGCCCATGGCCTGCGGCTTCGGTATCTGCCTGGGCTGTGTCGTCCCCGCCACGGCCGGGGGCTATGTGTGCTCCTGCACCAAGGGGCCCGTCTTCGACGCCGCCGCCATCCGCTGGGAGGCCCTGTGAGCGACCTGAGGACGACCGTCGGCCCCCTCACCTTCAAGAACCCCATCCTCACCGCCTCCGGGTGCTGCGGCTACGGCCTGGAATTGAAGGAATTTTTCCCCCTCGACCGCCTGGGCGCCCTGGTGGTCAAGGGACTGTCGTTGAAGCCGCGCGACGGCAACCCCCCGCCCCGCATCTGCGAAACCCCCGCCGGGATGCTCAACTCCATCGGCCTCCAGAACATCGGCATCGAGGCCTTCGTCAATGAGGTGCTCCCCATCCTCGAGGCGGACGGCATCCCCGTGGTGGCCAACCTCTTCGGCGAGGAGGAGGAGGCCTATGTCGCATTGGCCCGCCGATGCGAGGCCGCCAGGGGCATCTGCGCCGTCGAACTGAACCTCTCCTGCCCCAACGTCAAGAAGGGGGGCATTCACTTCGGCACCGTGCCCGAGGCCATCAAGGCCCTCACCGCGAAGGTGCGGCAGGTCTACACCCACTCCCTGTGGGTGAAGCTCTCCCCCAACGTCTCCACCGTGGTCCCCCTGGCCGTGGCCGCCCAGCAGGCCGGGGCCGACGCCCTCACCTGCATCAACACCCTCAAGGGGATGGCCATCGACCCCCTCACCTGGAAGGCCAAATTGCACACCACCTACGGCGGCCTCTCGGGGCCCGCCATCAAGCCGGTGGCCCTGCGCTTCGTCCACGAGACGGCCCGCGCGGTGGACATCCCCATCGTGGGGTGCGGCGGCGCCGCCACCGCCCTCGACATCGTGGAATTCCTCCTCGCCGGCGCCCGCGCTGTCCAGGTGGGCACCCTCCTCTTCCAGAACCCCGCCCTGCCGGTGGAGCTGGAGGAGGGTCTGCGCGCCTACCTTGACGAACGGGGCATCCCGTCCCTCGACGCCATCATCGGAAAGGTGAAGACCCATGCATGATCCCGAACGCGTCATCATCGCCCTCGACTCCTCCGACGCCGACACCGTCTTGAACTGGGTGATGCTCCTCAAGGACTCCCGATGCGCCTTCAAACTGGGGCTGGAGGCCTTCGTCTCCTTCGGGCCCGACCTGGTGCGCCGCATCACCGGCAGCGGGGCGCGCCTCTTCCTCGACCTCAAGTTCCACGACATCCCCAACACCACGGCCCAGGCGGCCGTCTCCGCTTCGTCCTTGGGCATCTGGATGATGAACCTCCACGCCTCCGCCGGCCCCGCCGTCATCACCGAGGTCCGAAAGCGCCTCGATGCGACCGGGAAAAAACCGCTGCTCATCGGCGTGACGGTCCTGACCCACCTCACCCCCGAGGAGCTGGCCGCCATCGGCGTGGCCCTCACCCCCAAGGAGTGGGCGGTGAAACTGGCGCAGACCGGCAAGGCCTCCGGCCTCGACGGCGTGGTGTGCTCCGCCCACGAGGCCGCCTTCATCAAGGAGGCCTGCGGCAAGGAGTTCGTCACGGTGGTCCCGGGGATCCGTCTGCCCGAGGGCGATGTTCACGACCAGAAGCGCATCGCCACGCCGACCTTCGCCTTCGCCAACGGCGCCGACTACATCGTAGTCGGCCGTCCGGTCACGCAGGCGAAGGATCCGAGGGAGGCGTTTGAGAGGCTGCTTAACGCTTAAGGCGGGAAAGCGGGAAGGCTGAGGGCGGAAGAAGTTTCAGGTTTCAGGTTTCATGTTTCAAGCTGCAAAACCACTTCCAGTTATGCTATTTCAATCTCCATCAGCACTGATAGGATAGAAACAAAGCGGAATCAGCTTATCCAAGCCATTGATCTTTTTGTTATACGCCATTGTCCTTGTTGGTAATCTAAAAAAATGGCCATTCCTCTACCCCATAGTCCATCACAGCTAAATTCTAAATAGACACAAGCTTCTTTCCGATCATTTGAGTAGCCTGGAAGAGATAGCTCCAACAAGCCTCCGGCTTCAGGAAAGACACGATAAAATTCCTTCCAAAAACCTTTATTAAATGCACTCCTTATCTTTAGTCTATCTTCGAAGCGAAACGCTCTTTTCGATTCAAGTGAAGGCAATAAAGCCATATATTTATTCCGATTGATGCAATCATCCATTTGTGAATGATCTTCGCCTATGGTCTCATAGAGTGCCTGAGATGCAATACATTGATGCGAGGGAGGAGGAGGATCAGTTGCACCATGAAACTCAAGATAACCTTTTTCGTTCGGAGTGATTTTATAAAGACCAATCTTTGCGCATTTTTCAAGAATAAATGTTTGGCGTTGAACTATCAGTATTTTTTCACCGGATTTTAAGGATTCAGGAATCTCAACTTTATCAAATACGTACTCAATGGCTATGGCAAGGATTTCTGCATCGGCCGGTTTGGGCAGCGATGGCGCAGGGCGCTTGGGCGGAATGGTCGTCGGCTCGGCGCCGCAGCTCATCATCATTGCCCCCAGTATCAGAAGTGTCCAAAGTGGGCGTTTCATCGCTTTGTTAACTGTAGCGCTTTATTGACTCAGAGTCAAACCACATCATCCAGAATTCCTTGCCTTCCGCCCTTTGCTTGGTCCCGACGAGGGTTCAAGACGCCCGCAAAGGATGTCGCCCCTGCTCCACCTTCAGCCTTCTTAATTCATAATTTTTAATTCATAATTTATAAGGTGAACAACCCGCCCGACAGATACGGATTCGACCGCGCCTCCCGCTCGATGGTCGTCGCGGGCCCATGCCCGGGATAGGCAATCGTGGCCGGCGGCAGGGCCTTCACTTTATCCAACGAGGCCTGCAACTGCGCCGGCGACCCGCCGGGCAGGTCGGTGCGGCCCACCGAACCGGCGAAGAGGAGGTCGCCGGTGAAGAGGCGCTCCTCGAGTTTGTAGCACAGCGATCCTGGGGTGTGGCCGGGGGTGTGGAGGGCCTCGAAGGCCAGCGTCCCCAGCGTCAGCGTTTCGCCGCCGGCCAGGAAGTGCTCGGGGACCGGCGGCTCCCCCATGAAGATGCCGAAATGGGCCCCCTGCTCCCGAATGGAGGCCAGGTGGGAGGCGTCGTCTTTGTGCATGTAGAACGGGACGGCGTACCGTTCCATGAACGGCTTCAGACCCCCGGCGTGGTCCAGGTGCCCGTGGGTGAGGAGGGCCGCCAGCGGCTTGAGGCCATAGGTGTCGATGATGGCGCCGATGCGGGGGACCTCGTCGCCGGGATCGACGACCGCACAATCCTTCGACGCATCGTCCCAGACGATATAGCAGTTGGATTGGAAGGGGCCGACGGCGACCGCCTCGACGCGGATGGTGTTCATTTCACTCATTCTAACGGCTCCCGTGCGGCGTCTATTCGCTCCCGGCTTCCGGCCTTCCAGCCTTCAGCCTTCCAGCGTTTCTATGCCAAGTCCCTCAGGATGGACTTGAGAAACCCGTAGAAGCGCTCCACGCTCTCGATGTGGACCCGCTCGTCGGGGCTGTGGACGTTCTCCTGCAGGGGGCCGATGGAGACCATATCCATGCCGGGATAGCGCTCGCCGATGATCCCGCACTCGAGCCCCGCGTGGATGGCCTTGATGGCCGGTTCCGTGCCGAAGTGCTTCTTGTGCTGGGCGATGACGGCCTTCAGGATGGGGGAATCCAGGTTGGGTTTCCAGCCGGGGTAGCCGCTGGAGGACTTAACCCGGGCGCCCGCGAGGGTCCCCACTGCGGCGACCATCTCCACGGCCCAGTTGATCTGCGAAGCGACGGAGGAGCGCTGGGAAGTGGCCACCTCAACCGTCTTGTCCGTGCTGGCGACGATGGCGAAGTTGGTGGAGGTCTCCACCAGGCCGGGGATCTCCTGGCTCATCTTCAGCACGCCGTGGGGCAGGGCGGAGCAGAAGGCCAGCAGCTTGGCGGTGAACTTGGGATCGAACGGGCTGAAGGCGGCCTTGGCCTTCTCCACGGCGATCTGCAGGCCGGGGTCCACCTTGCCCAATTCCGCCCGGATGGCGGCCTCGAACCGCTTGGCGGCGGTCTTGAGCTTCTTGTCGTCCTTGCAATGGACGACCGCGGCGGCCTCGCGGGCGATGGCGTTGCGCTTGGAGCCGCCGTCGAGGGAGACCAGCGTGAGGGGGCCGTCGGCCTGAAGGGAGCAGAGGAGGCGGACCAGGATGCGGACGGCGTTGCCCCGCTGTTCGTGGATGTCCACGCCGGAGTGGCCGCCGCGGAGGCCCCGGACGACGATCTTAAAGGCGGGAACGCGGCTTTTGCCCTTCTCGCGTCTGGTCCGGAGGGTGAACAGGGTGTCGCGGCCGCCGGCGCACCCGACATAGACGGCGCCCTCCTCCTCGGTGTCGAGGTTGAGCATCCGCCGGGCCTTGACGAAACCGGGCTTGAGGTTGAAGGCGCCGTTGAGGCCCGTCTCCTCGTCCACGGTGAAGAGCATCTCCAGGGGGCCGTGCTGGACCTCCCGGTCCTCGATGAGGGCCAGGGAGGTGGCCACGGCGATGCCGTTGTCGGCGCCGAGGGAGGTGCCGGTGGCCTTGACATAGGGGCCGTCCACCCTCAGGCGGATGGGGTCCTTGGTGAAATCGTGTTTGACGTCGGAGTTCTTCTCGCACACCATGTCCAGGTGCCCCTGGAGGATGAGGGGGGCGACCCGCTCGCGGCCCGGCGTGGCGGGTTTGCGGACCACCACATTGCCCTGCTGGTCGCGGTCCGCTTTCAGGCCGTGGGCCCTGGCCACGGAGAGGACGTAGTCGCCGACGGCCTTTTCGTTCCCGCTGCACCGGGGAATGGCGCTGATGGCCTCGAAGTATTTCCAGAGCAACTGGGGCTTCAGATTGAGCATGGGTGGCTCTCCTTTCGGGTTGAATCGTATAATTTAACACGGCAGGTCCCCACGGCGCAACCGGAACCCGAAGCCGGCCATCGTGCTATCATGGTACGGTCATGAAACGGATCGAGCACGACAGGGTGCTGTCCCTGCCGGGCGTGGCCCAGGCCCTGGAACTGGCCGACCGGGAGGGGCGCAACCTCTACCTGGTGGGCGGCGCCCTCCGCGACCTCTGCCTCCGCCGCAAGGTGAGCGACGCCGACCTCATCGTGGAGGGGCGGGGGGAGAATTTCGTCCACACCCTGGCCGCCCGCCTGCGCAGCCGGGTGGTCCTCCTGGGCAGGGGGGACTTCCAGACCTACCGCATCCCCCTGAAGGGGGGGGCCTACCTCGACCTGTGGGACCTTAAATCGGTTCCCCTGCGGGAGGACCTCTGCCGGCGGGACTTCACCATCAACGCCGTTGCCTACCACTTGCAGACCGGCAACTGGATCGACCCGGCGGGCGGCCTGACCGACCTGGAGCACGGGGTGATCCGCCGCGTGTGCGAACGCGCCTTCGTCGAGGACCCCCTGCGCCTCCTGCGCGCCGTCCGGTTCAAGACGCGCCTGAAGAGGTTCGCCATCGAGCCCTCCACCCTGCGGGACATGATGGAGAACGCCCACCGCCTCCAGAAGACCGCCCCCGAACGGGTGGCCGGCGAACTCGACCTCATCCTGGGTTCCGCCGATCCGCACGGCGGCGTCCTCCTCCTGGCGGAGACCCGCCTGCTGGAGGTGGTCGTCCCCGAACTGGATCGCCTCAAGGGGGTGGCCCAGCACCCCCACAACCCGGACGATGTCTTCGACCACACCCTCAACTGTCTCAGGGCCCTCCCCGCGGCGGTGGAGCGGGTCAACGCCCTGACGGACCGCTCCCACCGCCTCCGCGACGGGGACCGCCTCCTGCTGGCCTGGGCCCTCCTCTGCCACGACCTCGGCAAGCCGGCCACCCGCACCGAGGACGCCCGGGGCAATTCCCATTTCTACAACCACCAGCGGATCTCGGTGCGCCTGACCGACGAGGTGTTCCGCCGCCTCCGCTCCTCCCGGGAGCGCTCGACGGAGGTCCAGCGGCTGATCGCCCTCCACAGCCGCCCCATGCAGTTGGTCCTCGCGGGAACGCCCCGTCGCGGCCTGCGGCGGTTCATCCACCTCTCCGGCCGCTCCCTCCCCCGCCAACTGGCCCTCTACCTGGCCGACCGCCTCAGCCGGGGCGACCTCGACGAGCGGGCCGAGACCTTCGTCCGGACCTGCTGGGAGCTTTTCCTGGCGGAGGGGGAGGCCCTCATCTCGCCGCCCCGCCTCGTGTCGGGGGAGGATGTGATGGAGACCTTGGGCCTGCCCGCCTCGCCGGACGTGGGACGGGTGATGGAAAGCGTCCAGCGCCTGCAGGTGGCCGGGGAATTGTGCTCGCGCGAGGAGGCCCTGGGCTACCTCCGGCGTTTGCGCGACAAGCGCCGCCCGCCCGCCTGAGGCGCGGATTCCCGGCCGCAGACCGATTGAAAGCGGGAGAGGGATGCCCCTCTCCCGCCAGGCGGAGTGAATCCGCCTGGAGCCACCCTCTCCCCAAGGCGGCGCTTACCCGCGCTCGCCTTGATGCTATTCCTGATTAAGAATGACACGCTGAAGCGTAAAAGATTGGCAGGAATGCATACCTTCCGGCTCCCCTCGTTCATCACCCCCCGCTTGACCAAACTCATGCGGAAGTGGCATGATTAGGATCATTCAGGAGGTCGCCATGAAGGTCAAGGGCTCCGCGCTCCGTTCCACGATGCACTACATACGGGACCATTATCCCCCCGACCAGGTCGGGAAGATCATGGATCAACTGGACCCGGAGCACCGTAAACTGCTCGAGCGGCCCATCCTGGTCTCCGACTGGCATGAGGCGGAGATCCTCGTGCGGCTGATGAAGGCCGCGGCCGCCGTCTCCGGAGAGGACGGCCGGACGCTGTGGGCCAGGATCGGCCGGCAGTCCTGCGACGACGGCCTCAACACCGTGTACAAGATCTTCTTCCGCCTCGGCTCCCCCTCCTACATCCTCAAGCGGGGGTTCCAGCTCTGGAACAACTACTACAGCGACGGCGTCATGGTGGTGGAGAACATCACCGACCAGGGGGCCGACGTGAAACTGACCAAGAATGCCTTCCCCGACGAGTGCATGTGCATCCGCATCACCGGCTGGATGGAGCGTTCCATCGAACTCTCCGGCGGCAAGGGGGTGAAGATCGTCCACAAGACCTGCGTCCACCGCGGCGACGCCGAGTGCACCTGGCGGGGGGATTGGGCGTAGGGCCCCCACCCTGCCCGTAGACCGTAGGCCGTAGACCGCAGACCGTGAAGCGGGGGCGACATCCTGAGCGGGCATCTTGCACCCCAGAGCGGGGCCGAGCGCTCGGGCCGCATCTAGGGCCTGTAGCGTCCTCAGCATGCTGAGGACGGCATTTCGCACCCGTGGACGTCGCCAATAACGAACCAAGGAGGAACCCCATGAGCACACCCCGCACCCCACGCCCCATCGCCGAAGTGGCCGCCGGCCTAGACATCGCCCCGGCCCACCTCATCCCCTACGGCGCCGACAAGGCCAAGGTCTCTCTCGCGGAACTTCAGGGCGACCGGCCGCGCGGGAAATTGATCCTCGTCTCCGCCATCACCCCCACCGACGCCGGGGAGGGCAAGACCACCGTCTCCATCGGCCTGGCCCAGGGGCTGGCCAAGGTGGGCGAGCGGGCCTGCCTGGCCCTGCGCGAGCCCTCCCTGGGCCCCACCTTCGGCCTCAAGGGCGGCGCCACCGGCGGAGGCGCGTCGGTGGTGGTCCCCGTGGCGGACATCAATCTCCATTTCACGGGGGACTTCCACGCCATCGGGGCGGCCCACAACCTCCTCGCCGCCATCCTGGACAACCACATCCACCACGGCAACGCCCTCGGCATCGATCCCCGCCGCGTCCTCTGGCGCCGGGTCATCGACATGAACGACCGCGCCCTGCGCAACGTGATCATCGGCCTCGGCGGCGTCCTGGAGGGGGTGCCGCGGGAGACGGGATTCGACATCACCCCCGCCTCCGAGATCATGGCCGCCCTCTGCCTGGCCGAGGGGGAGGAGGACCTGCGCGCCCGCCTCTCGCGCATCCTGGTGGCCCTCACCTCGGACAAGCGCCCGGTCACGGCGGCCGACCTCAAGGCGGTGGGGGCGCTCATGGTCCTCCTCAAGGACGCCCTCAAGCCCAACCTGGTCCAGACCGGCGAGGGGGTGCCGGCCTTCGTCCACGGCGGCCCCTTCGCCAACATCGCTCACGGGTGCAACTCCGTCCTCGCCACGAAAATGGCGCTGACCCACGCCGACTGGGCCGTCACGGAGGCCGGGTTCGGGTTCGATCTGGGGGCCGAGAAGTTCTTCGACATCAAGTGCGTCTCCGCGGGGCTGGACACCGCCGCCGTGGTCCTCGTGGCCACGGTGCGGGCCCTGAAGATGCACGGCGGGACGGCCAAGGACGCCCTCACGGCCCCCGACCCCGCCGCCGTCGAGCGCGGGCTCGACAACCTGCGCAAACACATCGAGAGCATCCGGACCTTCTGCGAGCCGCCCGTGGTGGCCCTCAACCGGTTCGCCCCCGACACGGAGGAGGAGATCGCCGTGGTCCGTTCGGCCTGCTCGGACCTCAAGGTCCCCTTCGCCGTGGCCGACGGGTTCGCCCGCGGGGGCGAGGGGATGACGGACCTGGCCCGCGCGGTCATCGCCCACGCGGAGGAAAAGTCCAAGCCCTTCTGCCCCCTCTACGACTGGAGCGAGGCGCCGAAGGTGAAGATGGAGAAGGTCGCCCGCGCCATGTACGGCGCCGCCGAGGTGAAGTGGACGCGCGAGGCCCTGCGGGACCTCGACCTGGCCAGGGCCTTCGGTTACGACGGGCTCCCGCTGTGCGTGGCCAAGACCCAGAAGTCCCTCTCCGACGACCCCAAACGGATCGGCCGGCCCGAGGACTTCGACATCACCGTCCGCGGAGTCATCCTCGCCGCCGGCGCCGGCTACCTGGTCCCCCTCCTGGGCGACATGGTGCGGATGCCCGGGCTCCCCCCCCGCCCCCAGGCCGAGCGGATGGACCTCAAGGACGGCATCGTGGTGGGGATGGCGTGAGGGCGGGTTGCCCGTTCCGATCGCCCGCGTAGGGGCGCAGCATGCTGCGCCCTTGCAGGAATCAGGCATGGGCCATCCGGTGGGTCGCCCATTCAGATTGCGTGGTACGGACGACCCGGTGGGTCGCCCGATCAAATTATCGGGCGAGGCACCGCCTCGCCCCTACCCAGGCGCAAGGGCACGGCATGCCGTGCCCCTACGGATAATTATGGAATCCTGCCGTCCGTGGCTATTCCGCCGGGGGTTTGGAATCCTCGTCCAGGGCCAGGGCGCCGCTGTCGATCTCGGCCATCAGCGCCCGGGCGTCCTCCTCGTCGGATTTGGAGACCACCACGTCCACCTGTCCCACCGCCTTGACCACGTTGATGCCCCAACCGGTCGTCTGGCTGGCGACCACCTCCGCGACGATGCCGCTGGAGGTCAACAGGGTCGCCAGGAGCTGGGCCTTGGCGTGGTCCATGGTGGTGAGGATGGCGACCAATTCTTCAGACATCGGACCCTCCCTTTTCCCGGATGAGCGCAACCAGCCGCTCCACCACCCCGTCGATGGACAGGTCGGTGGTGTCCACGAGGACGGCGTCGGGGGCCTGGACGAGCGGCGATTCGGCCCGCTCGCGGTCCTGCTGGTCCCGCTCGGCCACGGCCCGGGCCACGGCATCCCGATCGCCGCCGATCTGCTTCCACCGCCGTTCGACCCGCACCTCCTCGTCGGCGGTGAGAAAGAACTTGTGGGGCGTCTTGGGAAAAATGTGCGTCCCGGCGTCTCGCCCCTCCACCACCCCCCCGCCCTCCGTCCCCAACCGCCGCTGGATCTCCACCATGCGGCGCCGCACCGGGGCGAGTTTGGCCACGCGGGAGGCGGCGGCGCCGGCCTCCTCGGAGAGCAATTCGGGCCTACCCGCCCAGGCGCTGAAATCGAAGGCCTCCAGCGCGGCGGCCACCGCGGGCGCGTCGCCGGTGTCGGCGCCCCGTTGCGCGCAAAAGAGGCCGAAGGCGCGGTACATCTTGCCGGTGTCGAGGTAGGGCAGGCCGAGGCGTTCGGCCAGTTTCTTCGCGACGGTGGACTTGCCCGTTCCGGAGGGACCGTCAATGGCGACGATCAAGATCCGCTGGTCCGCCATCCGCCCATCGCTATCCGCGTGGATGCTGGGCCGGACGCCTCACGGTCACAGCACCTTGTCCAGGGCCTGGACGAAGCGCTCGTTCTCCTCCCGGGTCCCGATGGAGACGCGCAGGTGGTTGGGGAAGCCGTAGTTCTTGATGGGCCGGACGATGACGCCCTGCCTCAGCAGTTTGTCGTAGGTGGGGGCGGCTTCACGCCCCATGTCGATGAGGATGAAGTTGGTCACCGAGGGGACGCGCCTGACCTTCCGCTGGTCGAGTTGGGCCTCCAACCAGGCCATTTCCCGGGCGTTGAGTTCCTTGACCCGGGCGATGTGGGCGTCGTCGTCGAGGGCGGCGAGGCCGGCGGCCTGAGCCAGCGAGTTGGTGTTGAAGGGGGAGCGCACCCGGTTGATGTCCGACAGCATCCTGGGGTCGCCCAGGCCGTAGCCGATGCGGAGGCCGGCCAGGCCGTGGATCTTGGAGAAGGTGTGGAGGACCAGGAGGTTCTTGCCGGCCTTCAGGTCCTTAAAACCGTCGGGATAATCCTCCCGATCGATGTATTCGTAGTAGGCCTGGTCGGCGACGAGGAGGCAGTCGGGGGGGAGCGCGGCGACGAGGCGGGCCCAGGTGTCGCCGGCCATGAAGGACCCCAGGGGATTGGCGGGGTTGTCGATGTAGATCATCCGGGTGCGCGAGGTGATGCGGGCGATCATCCCGTCGGCGTCGTGGCGGTGGTCCTGGACGGGGACGGTGAGGATGGCGGCGTTGACCGACTGCGCCGCCAGGCGGGCCGAAATGAAGGCGCCGTGCGGGATGATGATCTCGTCGCCGGGGGCGCAGAAGGTGCGCACCGCCATCTCGATGATGTCCACGCTGCCGTTGCCGAGGATGACCCCTTCCACGGGCCAGCCGGTCTTTTCGGCGATCCGTTTGCGCAGGGCGTAGCCGCTGCCGTCGGGGTAGCGGTTCAGGTCCCCCAGGACGGCGCGGATGGCCTCCAGCGCCTTCGGCGAGGGGCCCAGCGGGTTCTCGTTGGAAGCCAGCTTGACGCTCCCGGTGATCCCCAGTTCCCGCTCCAGTTCCTCCAGCGGCTTTCCCGGAACGTACGGACTCAGCGTGGCGATGTGGCTCGGCAACTTCATTCCTTCCCCCTTTGGACGAATGATTTGATCTCCCTCTCCGTCAGTTCGCGCGCCTCCCCCGGCTCCAGCTTGCCCAGCTTCACGCGGCCGACGGAGATCCGCTTGAGCTTCATGACGGGATGCCCCAGCGCCTCACACATGCGGCGGATCTGCCGGGTCATGCCCTGGGTGAGCACCACGGTCAGCCAGGTGTTTTCGGCCTCGGTGCTCTTGAGGGCCTCCACCCGGTCCATCCGCACCCGCTTCCCGTCGAGCGTCAGCCCCTTGCGCCACCGCTCCAGGGTCTTGGGCGCCGGGGCCCCCTTCACCTTCACCTGGTAGGTTTTCTCCACCTTCATGGAGGGGTGCTGGACGGCCTGGGCCCAGTCGCCGTCGCTGGTGAGGAGGATGAGCCCCTCGGAGGGGTAGTCCAGCCGCCCCACCGGCTTGAGGCCCGGCGGCATACGGCGCAGATAGCGCTCCACGCTGGGGCGCCCCTCGGGGTCGTCCAGCGTGGTGACCACGTTCTTGGGCTTGTGGAAGGCATAGTAGTGGAGGTCCCGGGGCCTCACGCGCTTGCCCCCCACCTTGACCGAGTCGCCCTGCGGGTCCACGGTGGTGGCCAGGTCGGTGATGAGGCGCCCGTTGACGGTGACGAGGCCGGCGGTGATCAGTTCCTCCACCTTCCGCCGGGACCCCAAGCCCGCCTGCGCCAGGAACTTATTCAGTCTTGAACGCATCCATCTCCTCCACGCGCGGGAGGTCCTCCAGGGAGTTGAGGCCGAAATGGAGGAGGAACTCCCGCGAAGTCCCGAACAGGAAGGGCTTGCCCACCACCTTCTTGCGCCCCACGATGCGGACCAGCTTCTTCTCCAGGAGGGTGTTGACGGCGTTGGCGCTGTTGGCGCCCCGCACCGCCGAGATCTCCGGAAGGGTGATGGGCTGGTGGTAGGCCACGATGGCCAGCACCTCGAAGGCCGCCCGCGAGAGGCGCTGGCGGGAGGTCATCTTGAGGTAACGGGAGAGGGGGGGTTCGTTCTGGGGGGCGGTCACCAGCCGCCAGCCGGCGGCCGCCCTCTGGAGGAGGATGCCGGAGTGGACCTGGAACCGCCGCTGGAGTTCCTCGAAGGCCTCGTCGATCAGGGCGTCGTCCGCCCCCTCCACGGCGCTCTTCACCTGGGCCCCCGTCAGGGGCTGGGTGGAGACGAGGAGGAGGGATTCCACGATGCCGGCGAGTTCTTCTTTCGTCATGCTCTCTTACAGGTATTCGACAAAGGTCAGGTCCGTGGGGATTTCTTTCAAGTATACCAGAGAAATCTCCGCGCCGGGCCCCTTCTGTTTCAGCCGCACGCACTGCAGGCGGCACAGTTCCAGGGTGGCCAAAAAGGCGGTGATCACCTCCATGCCGTTCTTCAACTGCAGGAGGATGTCCAACAGGGGAAAGGGCTTGCCCGTCCGGGGGAGGAAGGCCAGGATGTGGGCCATGAGGTCCTTGACCTGCGGACGCGGCAGGGGGAGGAAGGCGGGGCCCTCGCGCTCCTTGCGCGATTTGAGCACCTTGTGGAAGGCGTCCACCAGGTCGTACAAACTGACCTCGCCGAGGACCGCCTCCCCCTCCGGCTCGGGGCGCCCCAGCACCCCCGACCAGAGGGAGAACCGTTCATGGAGGTCGTCGGCGGCGGCCTTGACCTTCTCGTAGTCTAACAGTTGGGCGATGAGGTCCCGGCGGGGGTCGGTCTCCGGATCGGCGATCTCGTGCTCGGTCCGGGGAAGGAGCATCCGGGCCTTGATGGAGAGGAGGATGGCCAGCATGTGGAGATATTCCGAGGCGATGGTGAGGTTCAACTCCTCCAGCATGTCCAGGTATTTCTGGTACTGCTCCACCAGCGGGACGATGGGGATGTCGGCGATGTCCATCTCGTGGGAGCGGATGAGGTGGAGCAGGAGGTCCAGCGGGCCGGTGAAGTCCCGGACGACGAAGGGGTGGCCGAGGTCCTGGTTCAGATCCACGTCAGGACGATGGAGATGAAGGTGCGGAATACGACACTGAAGACGCCGGTCCAGAGGAGGGCGATGAGGATGAGGAACGAAAAGGGCCCCAGGCGGTCCACCAGCTCCCCGAATTTCGGGCTGATGAATCCCGCGATGACCGAGGCGCCGTCCAGCGGCGGCAGGGGGATGAGGTTGAACAGGAAGAGGACGGCGTTGATGACCAGAAGGTAGAGGGCGATGGTCACCAGGGGATGCTCCAGGGCGAGGTGGCCCAGGCGCACGAAGGCCTTGAGGAGGACGAATCCCACCACCATCAGCGCCAGGTTGGAGAGGGGGCCGGCGGCGGAGACCCAGGCGGTGTCGCGCAGGCGGTTGCGGAAGTTGAGGGTGTTGACCGGGACCGGCTTGGCCCAGCCGAAGACCACGGGGCTTCGGGCCAACAGGAGAAGGGCCGGCAGGAGAAGGGTCCCGAACAGGTCCATGTGCTTGATGGGGTTGAGGGTGATGCGCCCAAGCAGTTTGGCGGTCGGGTCCCCGAAGCGGTTGGCCGCGTAGGCGTGGGCGCTCTCGTGAACGCTGAGGGACAACAACAGGACGGCGATCTGCGTCGCGATGACGGGAATATCGGGCATGGGGGAAAAAGATACCATGAAAAGGGGGGGAAGTAAATATAATGGATAGTAAATGGCGGATTTTCAATGACTTGAGTGCCAAGGCGAAAAAGATGGCGTGAACACTGGAAGGCCTGCACCGCTCGACCATCCTGAAGTGCAGGTCCTCCGCCCCGCTGCATCCAGGGCGGTCGGGATGTAGCGCAGGTTCTCCAACCTGCGGCTTTGAGGGCGGGCGGGATGTCGGGATGTAGCGCAGGTCCTCCCTCAGCCGAGAGAGCCGCGGCCACAGGCCGTGGCTGAATCGGCATGAGGGATGTCTCAAGCCTCTGGCCCTGTGTGGATTCGAGATGGCGGCTTGGGATTTCGCCCCCGCTCAATCGCTCGCATGCGAGTCGCAGCGCAAGGTAGCTCCATCCGACTTGCGGTTTTGGATTATTGAAGTCGGCCGACTGGAGAGTCGGCCCTACATTTCCAATCAAAGTTCACGTCGGGCGGGTGGGGGACCGCGCTACGCTCTACGCGCTACCGGGTGGGCGGGGGAACGCGCCGGTTCCCCGCCCCGCAGGCTGAAGCCTGCGGCTACAGAGCCGGCCCCACATTTCCAATCCGACGACCCGATGGACCGCGACGGGGGCGGCATTGACACGGCTCATCCGAACGGGGTAGGATGGGGGCAGGCGAACATGAGCACCGAGACCCGTTTCGAGACGGCGGCAAACCCTGGAGGCGAACATGCCTAAGATGAAAGTTTATCTTGTCGTTGTGATCTGGCTGTGCCTGGGGCTGGGCGCCCCGGCGGAGGCGGAGTGCTGGCGGTGGGTGGCGAAAACGATTCCGGAGCCCCAGTGGCAGAGTGCCAATGAAGAATATCTAATGGCTTATGCGGAAAATATAGGAGAACTGGTGCTATTCACCTATGATAAAACTGATGCGAGGGCGCGTGAAGTGAATCTTTGGATCTACCGGGGAACCTCGTGGGAATTGCTGTGGAAAGGCGGTCCTGAAATGGATCCTGGCTGGTATTTCGGGCCGGCTTGGGGGTTGGTATATGACCAAAATCTGAAAGCGCTCGTGCTGTTTGCAAATATCTTCTATCAATTGCCTTCCATGAACTGCGAGGCCGCTTTCAAATTTGTTCCCAACCTGGGCTGGGAGAGAATCCTCGATTGTTTCTATCTAACCGGATCGGCGGAAGAAGCCTGGCGATGGACTGCGACCTATGACACCCGGCGGAAACGGGCCATCATCATCGGTGCGGGGCAGGACACCGGGTACCCGGATATCGGCGTTCCCATCACGGTGGAATTCGACGGGTGGACCCTGAGCACCATATACAACCCCCCCGAATATACATTGCATTACGGGTCGGCGGGGTACGATCCCGGGACCGGGAAGACGGTCTTTTTCGGCCTGGGGAGGGTGTTCGAGGAGGGGGATGTGCTGGAGACTTTCGAATACGACGGTACGACCTGGCGGCTGGTGGAGACGAGCCAAAGGCCCTATACGGAGGAAGGACCGGTGGCGGGGCTTGTGTATGTTCCCGCCGCGGGCGGGTTGATCGCAGTGCCCTCTTACAGCAGAGAATATCTTCAAACATGGCTGTACATTGACTCCGACTGGCGGCAGATTCCCCTTGAGGTGAAGATGCCGGATCGAATGGATGGAATTCTTGGCTATGACGAAGGCAGGGGAAAAGCAATATATTGGGGGGGGGATGTCAAAACAGGCAAAGGCGTTACCAAATCGCATGATACCTTGGAATTTGCGTCTTTCAGTCATTGCCGCCAGGTGAACAAGCCATGACCCTCAACACGGGTCGGCCATGACAAAACGATGATGCGAAAGGAGGATTTGATGAGGACATGGACGATGATGGTGTTGGGGATCCTGGGCTCCGCATTCCTATTCGCGGACCTCAGCCACTTTGTCACCGGCGATCCACGCCTTAATCCTGGCGCCATTCCCCGAGCCTATGACCAAATCGAGGGCTACAGCGCCAAGGCCCAGGCGTGGGAACGGGAGTTCCTCTCAACGCATGGGCCGGATTGGGAGATCCTGATTGATCTGCGGGGCGGGCGTCCGGCGCGGATACACGGTCCGGGGATCCCGGTGCTCCCGGGGGTTGGATCCGGAAGTGGCACACGGTGCATCTGTTGCAGGCGACCAGCGCCAACCCACAGGCGGGGGCGGCAAACAGAAGCGTACAACGGCCGGACGCGCGTCCGGCCGCTTGGTTCATGGGCTCCAGAACCGGTGTGGTAGCATTGATGCATGACCACCGGCCACATCCCCTATTTTTATGCGGACCCCTCCTTCGTCCTCACCCCCGACGACGCCCGTCACTTCCTGACCGTCCTCCGGGGCCGGGACGGGGACCCGCTGGAGGTCTCCGACGGCGCCGGACGGGCGTGGAGGGCCGTGGCCCGGGTCGGGTCCCGGCGCGAAGTGCGGGCGGAACGCCTTGAGGAGAGGCCCCCCGAACCCCCTCCCGCCGCGGCCATCGCCTGCGCCGTCCCCAAAGCCCAGAGGGCCGGCTATCTCATTGAAAAGTCGGTTGAGATCGGCGTCTCTTCCCTTTATCTTCTCGCCACCCGGTTTTCCTCCGTGAAACAGACCCCCCCGGGACTTATGCGCCGGTTCGAGGCGGTGGCGGCCTCGGCCGGGATGCAATCGCGACGCCCCTGGCTCCCGGCCATCCATCCCATCGAGCCGCTGGAGCGGTTCGTGGCGTCCCGCGGCCCCCTTGCCGTTTTGGACGGCACGGGGTCGCGGGAGGGGTGGGAACGGCTGGAGACGGGGAGCGGGTGGACACTCCTCGTCGGCCCCGAGGGGGGGTGGGCGCCGGAGGAGATGGAACTGTTCAAATCGAATGACCTGCCGCTACTGGCCCTCTCCTCCCATCCCCTGCGCATGGAAACGGCGGCCGTGACGGGGCTGGCGTTCTGGTATGCACTGAAAGGAGCTGCTGGGAGGCGGGGAGGATAGGAGGCCAGGAGGCTGAGAAGCTGGGACAAAATGGATGGAGCCCTTCCTTGCAGTTTCTAACTTTGCCTTCCTCCTTCCTCCTTCTTCCTTCTTCCATTCTCCTTCCACCTTATTTGATAGAATAGCACCAATGGAAATCCGCCTGTGCCTCCGCTGCCGCCGGGTCCGGGGCGATGCCGCCACCTGCCCCGAGTGCCGCGACCACCTCGTCCTGGTGGACCCCGATTACTTTGTCGGCTGGACCTTCGGCAAGTACCACATCGACAGCGTCCTGGGCGCGGGCGGCATGGGGGTGGTGTACAGGGCCCGGCACGCCGAGTTGGAAAAGGCGGTGGCCCTCAAACTCTTGGTCCCGGAAGCCAAGCACGGCGATTTCGTGAAGCGGTTCCGCAACGAGGCCAAGGTGCTGGCCACCCTCAAGCATCCCCATATCGTGGAAGTGTTCGACCTCGACATCGCCGAGGCGGGCCTCCCCTACTACGTGATGCAACTGCTGGAGGGGCAGAGCCTGCGGGCCCAGCTGGCGGGCCACCCGAAGGGCCTCCCCCTCCCCCTCTTCCAGCGGTTCGCCCGGCAGATCGGCTCGGCGCTGGCCTACACCCACGGCAAGGGGATCATCCATCGCGACCTCAAGCCCGAGAACATCTTCGTCGAAGAGGTGGACGGGCGGGCGGTCCTGAAGGTCCTCGACTTCGGCATCGCCAAAATGGTGGCCCCGGACGCCGAGGCCAGCACCATGACGCAGACGGGGCTCATCCTGGGGACCCCCCACTACATGGCCCCCGAGCAGATCACGGGATTGGAGATGGGGCCCCACACCGACCAGTACGCCTTCGCCCTCATCTGTTGGGAGATGCTCACCGGCCGCGCCGCGCGGCAGGGGAAGACGGTGGGGGAGATCATCTCGCAGGAGGTGCGCCGCCCGCTGACGCTGGAGGAACTGCCGCAGGGGGGCATCCAGGAGCGGTTCGGCCCCGTTCTGGCGCGGGCCACCGACCCCGACCATCGGAAGCGCTATCCCTCGGTCCAGGTCTTCACGGAGGCGCTGTGCGACGAGGGGGAGATGGAGACCGGCAAGACGCGCGCGAGCGGGATGGCGGCCCCGAGACCGGGAAGGGGGCGGCGTCGCCCCTTATGGAAGTGGGCCGCCGCGCTTCTGCTCCTTCTCCTCGCCGCTGCGGGGACCTGGATGGCCGGCAGGGGCGCGCCCGGACCCGCTTCGGCCCCCCTCCCCAGGGAGGATTTTCTCGCTGCGCTGGACGCCTTCCCGGTCCCCCCGGGCGCCGAGGCCCTCCTCGACGCACCGCAGGGGATCCTCCTGCGGGGAGCGGATGGCCTCCATTACCTCGACCCCGCCAATCCCGCCCTCCCCGCGCGCTATTCCCTGGAGCCCGGAGAGTCCCTCGCGGCCGACCTGCCCCAGGGCCTTCTGGCCCTCCAAAAGGGCCGCTCTCTCGTCCTGGCCGACTACGCCGGGAAACGGCGGAAGGAGCGGGTCCGGTTCGCACTGCCCGCCGAAGGGACGGTCGCGGCGGTGTCCCCCTCCGGGTCGGCCTATGCCCTGACCGCCGAGGGAAGCGTGGCGATCCATCGCGCGGGGCGTACCTCCCCCACCCGCCTGGAGGGGAGCGTCTCCCCGCGGGCGCTGTTCCGGATGGGGGAGCGGGTCTTCGCCGCCGCGGATGAGGGAACGCTGAGGGTGTGGAACCTCGCCGGCGGGGCCCCGCTCCTGCGGACCCCCATCCCCGCCTCCGGCGTGGGGGCGCTGGCCCTTCTGGAGGAGGCGGGCCTGGCGGCCGTCGGCGGCTGGTTCGACGAGGTCATCGTGGCCGACTTCCGGTCCGGCCGGACCGAGGCGGTCCTCCTGCCGGGCCAGACCCACGCTCTCCGGTTCATCCCCGACGCCCCCTCCCTTCTTATCGCCAAGAACGATACCGTTCATCTATGGCGGCCCAAGGAGGGCATCGTGGCCGACTTCCGGTCCGACGGCGCCCGGTTCACCGACGCCCGGTTCACGGCCGCGGGCCTCCTCGCCCTCGACACGGCCCACCAGCGGGTCCACCGCCTGGCCTACCCGGGGTTCCCCCTGCGGGATGCCCTCGCCACCGGCGGGGCCGAACTGTGGGCCCTCGCTTCGCCCGCGGACGGCGGGCTCCTCTACGCGGGCGGTTCGGACGGCAAGCTCTACGTCGCGGACCCGGCCAAGGGCGTCGTCTCCCCGCACGAGCTCCACACCCAGGGGATCACCGCCCTCCTCTGGCGCGACGGGGTGCTGGCCAGCGCCTCCGACGACAAGACCATCGCCCTGTGGAAGCTCCCCTCCCTGCAGGTCTTCTGGCGGTCCCAGGCCCACGAATATCTCATCAACGCCCTCCACTTCTCCCCGTCCAGCGGCACCCTCTGGTCGTCGTCGTCGGACGGCAAGATCAAGGTCTGGCGCTGGCCCCAGCTCGCCGGCGTGGAGGAGATCGTCACCGGAGCGGGCAACCACGCCTCGCTGTGGGTCAACGACGACGAGACGCTCATCCTGGCGGGGACCTGGCGCAACATGCTGGCGGTCCTGGAGAAGGAGGGGGGGGGGTGGCGCGCGGCCCAGGTGTTCCGCGTCCCATGCGACGGGGTCTACTCCTCGGCGCTCCTGCCCGCGGCGCGGATGGCGATTCTGAACGGGGTCCAACCGGGGGCGGTGTTCGCCTACGACCTGGACCACCGGACCCTGCACCGCCTTCCCGACCTGGGGCTCGGCGCCACCTGGACCCTGCCGGTCTCTCCCGAGGCGGCCGTCGTCACCGGGGCCGGGGGCCTGTTGCGGTACACCGTCCGGCGCGGGGATGGGACGGCGCGCGTCGCCGTCGCCCTGGCCGTCAATCCCCGCGTGGGAACCATCGGGGCCGCCTCCCTCCTCCCATCCGATACGCTCGCCCTGGGGACCGCCAGGGGGGAGATTTTCTTCGCCGACCTGGCCGCCGTCCCCTTCCGGGACATCGCGACGGTTGAACTGGACCTCCCCCTCGAACCCGCCTTGACGGATGCCCCCCTCCCCTTCCGGTTGGGCGAGTAGGGGGGAGGGCCCACCCTCCCTGGTTTCAAGTTTCAGGTTTCAGGTTCCGCCCGCTCGAAAAATACAGGCGGCGCAGGACTCGCTTCTTGACCAGGGACCATAACAATGAACGGCACACCGTCCGACAGAGGGAGCCACTCAAAAAAGCCCCGAAGATCGGGGCTTGAGGGGGGCGATAACAAGCGAGGGAAATGTCCCAAACAGGAAGGCGCTCGGATGAACCGATCGAAAATGGCAATCACCATTAAGTCTTGACGCCCCGGGACTTGAAAGTCCTGCACCCGGTACTTAGGCCCGGGATCATTTCCCTCACCCCCTACCGCAGCTCCCGCCGCAACCAATTTAAAGCGGGAGAGGGATGCCCCTCTCCCGTCCCGAGCAGTACATCGGGATTCCACCCTCACCCCAAGGCGGCGCTTACCCGCGCTCGCCTTGATGCTATTCCTGCGGAAAAAATGACACACTGAAGCGTGAAAGTTGGGCAGGAATAGCATAGTATAGGCCGCGCCACCGGTTTGGCAAGGGGCTTCGCTTTTGGTCGGCGACAGGGTTCGCCGGACGCCCGGTTTTATGAAGAGCAGAGGCATGGGCTCGTACGAGGGATGGGCGGGGGTGGGGCGGTGTGGAGGGGCCGGGAAAGCTGGGGGGCTCGGCGGACCGGGCGCTTTACCGCCACCCTCGCCATCTGCGAACACGGGGACGGCCACGCGCTCCGTCAACAGTTTATTACCATCCTTCTTCCTTCTTCCTTCTTCCTTCTTCCTTCCTCCTTCTGCCTTCTGCCTT
>DCUZ01000010.1:0-3626 GCA_002327305.1 Holophagales bacterium UBA2201
GTAAAATAACATGCCAGCCGACAACTCCTTCGCGCTTGCGCCCACCCTCGGGCCTCCGTGGTCTGCGGTGTTGCACACCGCACGAAGTTTATCTTCCCCCGCCCCGGCCCCGGTGCGGCCCGTCGCGCGCCCCCACAGGGACGGAGGGGCGCGCCGCCGGTCCGCCCCGTGGCCTTGCCCCCAAAAGCAAACGAAAAAGGAGAGACACTTTGTCCCTCCTTTTTCTTCTTGGAAGCTTATGGTTCCTGATTACCTCATAAAATAGGGACTGTCCCTATTTTTCTGCCTCATTCAACCGGCCTATTTCTTCAGAATGTGCGCAAGATACTTGACGTTGCCCCTTTGTTTTACTTCTTTGAATTTTTGGATCATATAATTCATATATAAGATAAAAAAAGCAATGATGAGGCTTATGCCCCCGGGCATAACCACGTTTATTAGTAATAGCACCTTATAATCATTTGGAGAAGTATTTCTCCATATCCACAGCATATATAGAAAAAATAATGTGATGATACTCTGAACAATAAGATATGTAACTGCAATAATAATGACAAATCGCTTCATAATCTCTCCTTAATTCTATTGAGGAGGATTCCCCCCATACCATATTAAGTCAAATTGATCGTTTATATTTTGCAGACAGAGGTCTGGATTCTTATCGAACTCGCAGGAGTTTTCCACGCATATTTTAAAATGCTCTTTGGCATGGATATCAGCCCACTTCTTTATAATATACTTTCTACCCCATTTCCCGCCTTTAAATCCCACAGCTGCGCCTATGGCACCCCCGCTGACAGGAAAGGCAATACTTGCTCCTGCGGAAGGAACTGCTGTGATTCCTCCAATAAGTGCCCCAGCAGCTGCGCCACTGACTGCCCCTAGACTAGTGGTCGCAAATACTAATGCACCTGTCGCCCAGGACATTCCTCTTCTTGCTGTTCTTAGAGCATTAATGCATTCAGTTATACTTGAGTGCTTTTGCAAACCATAAGGATCTGTATATTGAAGAGGATTATTGTTGACATATGTATACATATTCATTTCTCCATCATATCCAATCGGGTCCCTTTGCGTAAACCTTCCTATGTCAGGCTCATAATACCGCGCCCGATAGAAGTAATAATCATCGCTAAAGTTCTGGACAGCGTGGGACTCAACGGGCATTTCGGATCTCCACTCCCTGCGTGCGGATGGCCCAAATGAGGGGAATCCAGGTGTCCTTCGCGTAGGCCCGGGAGGATACGGGGACGGGTTCGATGCGGGAATCCACGGTAGCGGCGATGGCGCGCAGGCGCAGGCCTTCCTCGAAGCGGTCGCGTCCGAACTGGGGCGAGACGACCGCCACATCGATATCGCTGTACTCGCGGGAATCGCCGCGGGCATAGGAACCGTAGAGGATGACCTTCTCGGCCGCTATGCCTTCTTCCCTCAAGCGACGGCGGAACGCCGCTACCGCGTGGCGAATTTCCTTCGGCACCACCGAAGAACCTCCTCGATATCTTTCAAGCCGAGTTCGGTGAACGATTTGGTACACCGCCGATAGAAGTTCTTTTGTTCCTCCGGATATCGGCCTTCCTGATAGAACTCCATGAATCGCGCCAGTTTCTCCATGACCTCAGGCGGGAAAGACAAGCCGGTTTTTTTCCGCCAGCATCGTGACCGAATGAGTGAATGGAGCATGTTGGCGTGTGTGGGCCACGACTAAGGCCTTGAGCATCTTTTCAACGGATAGATGACCGAAAAAGAGAGCGTACGGATATTTTCTAGACTTGACGAGGGCCCGGGCCACTCCCAGGTCGTATTTGGACCCTTCTTTCCAATACTCGACGGTCTTTCGATAATCCAAGTTCATGCTAATCTTTACTTTACCACATTTCCGAGAGTATTCTGAGGCCGGAAAGCGCGGTCCCCGTGGCTCTTCCTCGCCAGCAAAATACTACGGGTGGACACATAGGTCCGCCCCTACAACGCGGTCGGGCGAGCCGTTAGGCCGCCCCTACCTGGATTTTTTTAAGATCTCAATGCACTCGCGATGCGCGATGATGACGGAGAGCCCCTCGTAGGCGACCTCCTCGCGGATGGTGGCGAGGTTGGTCTCGTGCTTCTTGGGATGGGCCTCCAGCACCTTGAGATGCTCCGGGGCGATGCCCAGGCCCTTGACCAGGTTGACCAGCTTCTCGCGCGTTCCCTTGGTGGGCTGGCCGCCGGTCATGGCCACGCCGGAGTTGTCGAGGATGAACAGCGTCATGGGGGTGTTGTCCTCGATGGCGTCGATGAGGCCGGTGATGCCGGAGTGCATGAAGGTAGAGTCGCCGATGGTGGCGATGACGGGGCGCTGGCCGGCGTCGGCGGCCCCCTTGGCCATGGTGACCGAGGCGCCCATGCAGACGCAGGACTCGATGGCGTTGTAGGGGGGCAGGGCGCCCAGGGTGTAGCACCCGATGTCGGAGGTGATCATCAGGTTATTGTAGTCCTTCTGCAGTTCGTTGACGATGGCGTACATGTCGCGGTGGCCGCACCCCTGGCACAATTGGGGCGGGCGGCCCGGCAGGGGGAGCGGGCTCTCCATTCCGGCGGGCTGGGACCCCTCGAAGGCCGCCAGGACGATGCGCGGGGTCAATTCACCCGTGATGGGGACGCGCCCGGTCAATTTGCCCTCCAGCGGCTTGGCAAGGGGGATGATGCCGGCCAATTTGCGTTCGATGAAGGGGTACCCCTCCTCGATGACGAGGATGCGGTCGCAGTGGTCGTAGAGCTTGCGGATGAGCCCCTTGGGCAGGGGGCTGAAGCCGATGTGGAGGTGGGAGGGCTTCTCCTTGAGTTGGGGGAGGACCTCGTCGAAGTAGTTGAGGGCGATGCCGTTGGTGATGACGCCCAAGTGTTTCCCGGCCAGCGTGAGCTTGTTGAAGGGGCTGGTCTCGGCCTCGGCCTCCAGGGCGGCGTGCTTCTTGAGCAATTTGGCGTACTGCACCCGGGCGTTGGAGGGGAGGAGGGTCCAGGTGTGCACCGGATCCGGCGGCTTGGCGGCGGGGTTTTGGGCGCGGGGCTCGCGCGGGAGCACCTTGGAGCGGCTGTGGGCCAGGCGGGTGACCAGACGGATCATGACGGGGACGGCGTGGGCCTCGGATATCTCGTAGGCCTCCCGCGCCATGTCGTAGGCCTCCTGCTGGGAGGAGGGCTCGAGGCAGGGGACGAGGGCGAAGTCGGCGAAGTAGCGGCTGTCCTGCTCGTTTTGCGACGAGTGCATGCCGGGATCGTCGGCCACGGCCACGACGAGGCCGCCGAAGATGTCCAGCATGGCGCTGTTCATGAAGGGGTCGGCGGCCACATTGAGGCCCACATGCTTGAACGAGACCAGGGTCCGCCCGTGGGCCATGGAGCACCCCAGGGCCTCTTCGTAGGCGGTCTTCTCGTTGACGGACCAGAAGGCCTTGAACGCCCCGGTCTTGCGGGCCAGGGGGTGGAGGTATTCCATGATCTCGGTGGAGGGGGTGCCGGGGTAGGCGTAGGCGGCGGTGAGCCCCGCGTGCACGGCGCCCAGGGCTACCGCTTCGTCTCCGAGGAGGATCTGTTCTTTCATGGCTAAGTTCCTTTCATTCCATTTGCCGTCGTGTCTTGGCGCC
>DCUZ01000010.1:3638-5794 GCA_002327305.1 Holophagales bacterium UBA2201
AGGATGTCGTCGGGGTGCTCGCCGCCCACGCAGAGGCGGACCATGTTCATGGGGACGCCGGCCAGTTTCCGCCCCTCCTCGCCCTGCTGTTGGTGGGTGGAGATGGCGGGGATGGTGGCCACGCTCTTGACGCGCCCCAGGTCGGTGGCGCGGTAGATCATCTGCATCCCGTCGAAGAACTTGCGGGTCTGCGCCGCGTCGCCGCGGATGTTGAACGACATGAGGTGCCCGAAGGCCGGGGCGCCGTCGTCCACCAGGGCCATGTACTTCTTCGCCACGGAGTGGAGCGGGTGCCCGGGGAGCCCCAGGTAGTCCACCTTCTCGATCTTGGGGTGTTTGGCCAGGTACTCCGCCACCTTCATCGTGCTCTCGCAGTAATGTTGGACCTTCGTGCGCAGGGTGCGGAGGTCGTTGAGGAAGAGGAAGGCGCTCCAGGGGCTCATGCAGGGGCCGCTGTCGCGGAAGGGCCACAATTTCATCCACACCGCGTAGTCCTTCTTCACCTCGTCGGGGAGGTGCTTCGAGGTGATGTTCTCCTTGGCGACGATGGCGCCGCCGATGGAGAAGCCCCCCGAGCCGACGGTCTTGGTGATGGAGTGGACCACGATGTCGGCGCCGTGGGCCAGGGGCCGCATGAGGGCCGGGGTGGCGACGGTGGCGTCCACGATCAGCGGCAGGCCGTGGGCGTGGGCCAGGGCGGCCACCTCGGCGATGTCGAAGCACGCCTGCTGGGGGTTCGACGGCATCTCGCCGTAGAGGAAGCGGGTGTCGCCGTTGATCTGCTCCTTCCAGCACTCCAGGTCCCACGGCTTCTGCACCCAGCGCACGATGGCGCCGCGCTCGCGCATTCGGAGGTTGAAGAGTTGAAAGGTGCCGCCGTAGCACTGGGCGGTGGAGACGAAGTTGACCGGCCGGCCGGGGGCGAGGGTGACGTCCAGGAGGGGCTCGCACGCCTGCTTGATGGCGGCCATCCCGGCGGAGGTGCAGAGGGCCGACGGGGTGTGGGGGGTGCCGTACCCCTCGAGGAGCGCCAGGGTCTCTTCCAGGTAGGTGACGGTGGGGTTGACGATGCGGCTGTAGCACCAGGTGGGGATGAGGTAGGCTAGGGCGGCCTCCATCTCGTCGCTGTCGCGGTAGGCCTGCGAGGTGGAGGGGAAGAGGGGCTCGATGAGCCCCCCCTTGCCGCCGGCGAAGGACTCTTCCATGGAGTAGACGCCGTGGACGGCGAGGGTATCGAACTTCTTGTTTTTCAGGGACTTAAGGAGCTCCTGGCGCTTTTTCAACTCCGCCGCGCCGGCCTCGATGCATTTCTGGACCCCCGGGCTGTAGTTGGACATGTCCCCCTCCTTATAATTATGGGCGGTGATACTTGAACATTTAATCACAACGCGGGAAAAGGGTCAAGGAGGGGAGACGGGAGACGGGAGACGGGAGACGAGAGGCGGGAGACGGGAGATGAGAGACGGGAGACGGGAGACGAGAGACGGACAAACCTGTTTTCGCTTATGCGTCTCTCATCTCTCTCCTCTCGTCTCTCTTTTTCTGCAGGGCGGTGATGAGGCCGGAAAGGAGGGCAAAGACTTTATCTGCTTGATTTTCCAGCGCTACTGAGGAAGTCAAATAGCCCAGGTCCTTGGCGATCAGGATCTGGGTTTCCAACTCGCTCAGGGAGACCCTCGCAATAGAGAGGAATTGCAGATACTGGATTTTGCTATTGCGCGCGGCTCCCTCCGTGATGTTGCTGGGGATGGAAACGGCCGCCCGCCTCATCTGTGCCGTCAAACCATAGACTTCCCGGTCAGGGAAGGTGGCGGTCGCCTTGTAAACAGCCTGAACCAATGTCATTGACTCTTTCCAAACATCAAGTTGGCAATGCTTCCTTCGCATTTCTCCTCTTCAGCTTCTCCGTCTCCCCTCTCCCGTCTCTCGTCTCGCAACTATCGGAGCATCACCAGCGCCCGGATCAGCCCCGTTCCAACCGGCAGGTCCTCCAGCGCCTTGCCGATCACCGTGCCGGGAATGAAGGCGGTCATTTTCATGGAGTGGCCGGGGGTGCCCGAGGCCACCAGCAGGTCGCCCTTGGCGATGGGGGCCAGGGTGGCGTCGGCTTTTACGAAAGTCACCCCGCCCACCACCACCAGTGAGAAGTGAGAGGT
>DCUZ01000119.1 GCA_002327305.1 Holophagales bacterium UBA2201
CGCAAGGGATTTAATCCCCGGGAGGAACGATTCGATTGCCGGACCCGTTCACACACCCCCTCCAGTCCCGCATACGCGGCGGAGGGGTCTTCCACGGCGGTGAGGGCGTCGAGATATCGGTGGTTGGCCCGATGGCCGATCTCGGCATAGCGCCAGAGGTGGGCGATCCCTTTGGGCAAAGGAAACCAGTCCACGACCGGCCGCCCTTGCCGCATCCCCGTCCGGCGCACCTTGAAGTCGTACGGCCCGTTGATCACCGTCTCGACCCGCAGGATGCACCCCGCCTTGTTGTACATCTTGATCCAGTTCGTTTTCACCCGGTGCTTGATCCGTGCCCCCCGCGGGCGCGGACTCAAGGTTCCGACCAGTTCGCCCACAAACCGTCCGTCCAGTTTCTTGCCGAGGAAGGTCATCACTTCCTCGGGCTGGAAGCAGATCACCGCATGCTTCAGCAATTTTTCATACAGACGATGGAAGGCCTTCCGGTCCTTGAACACAAGGTCGGTGGCGTATTCCGCCTGGTTGAGCACCCAGTAGTACTCCATGCCCTTCAATAAACTCCTCAGGTGGGGATTCACCTGCCGCGCCCATCCCCGCAGGATCCGGGGCCAGTCCAGCGCCGTCATCCGGTCCGCCCGCCTCTGGGCCCGCTCATAGCTTTCCACGTGGATCAGAGCGTTTTCCACGCTCTGAAAAGCCACGCCCATCCGGGTCAGTTCCCGCTCCAGCCAGCTGTGGCCGTTCACATACACTTGGATCACGAACGGAAACCAACTTTGGAGCCGGATGTGCATGAAGCCCACCCGCGGATCCTGGTAGTAGAAGTAATAGCACAGACATTTGCNNCAGCCTCGGTTTTCCCTTCCCGTACGCCAGATTGAAACTTTGACACGCCTCCACCACGCCAAAGACGCCGATCAGCCCCTCCTCCACGCCATCCCTCAGCGCCATCGCTCGAGCCATCTCCTCCTTGCGCACCGCCCCGCGCAGATAGAGGTACGGTCGTCCCGCCCGCTCCGCCAGCGCTTTGGCGTGCAGACCTACCGCCGCCGATTGCTCCACCACGAACCGCTTGAAGTCCTTCAACAAGGGCCCGTGCTGCCCCATCAGACTGGCCGTCACCTCCGGCCGCGACAACGGCAGATACCCCTTGATCAATACCCGGTCGAAAGTGGACAGCACCCCCTCGATTATGGCATCATGTTTTTGTATGAAAGGCTCCATGGCGATCTTCTCCTCATGGTGGTTTCAGCATCCCTATGATGCCAGAAGATCGCCTTTTCTTCTTTCTCTCTTTGGTTGCGGCTATGCCGCCTTATGGAGGTTGGAGTTCGCTAACTCCGAACTCTCAACTCTTAACTTCATCTCCCATTGCCCCCTGCGGCGGCTGGTCGGCCAGCCACGCCGCCAGCCGCTCGGTCTGCTCCTTCGCCTCCGGGTCGAACTGGATGGCGTAGCACCGCACCCCGCCGGAGCGCATCTCCTCCACCTCGCGGAGGATCTTCCCGGGGATCTCCAGCCCCTTGAGCCCCTCGATCCCGGAGAAGGACCACTTCACCCCCTCGCCCACGGGCAGCTCCCCCGCGCATTCCACCAGGAGGCCGCCGGCGGAGACGTTGACGGTGGTGAGGGTGGAGAACCTGCTGTTGCTCCCCTCCAGGCCGAGATTGAGGCGGACCAGGTGGCGCTTATGGGAGCGGACGGGGAGGCCGAGGGCGCGGCCGACGGCGGCGTTGAAGGCCTCCAAGGTGCTCGGGGGCTCCAGCAGCGCCTGCACCGGCTTCTGCTCGAGGGCGGGGTGGCACTGCGGGGTGACCACCACTCCCGCGGGGATGGCGCCTTGAAGATCGAAAAGGAGGCGCTCGATGAACCCCACGAGTTCCGGGGTGTCGGTGGAGTCGAACACCACGAAACAGGTGCAGGGGGCGGACTCCATCAGGCGAAAACCGGCGTCATAGGACTCCACCAGCTTCAGGTCGATGTCGCTCTTCTGGAGGATGCTTCCCTTGAGCCACGGTTCGGGAGGGGAGCGCAGGATGAGGACGACGTTATAATTCATGAAGCGGGGGGCCCGATCGGCCTAAAACCCCATGCAGCGCTGATCCTTCTTGAGCATCACCGCCTTGGCCTTCTTGTAGATGGCCTCGACGGTCAGGCCGTATTTGGCCAGGAGGGCGTCGGGCGGGGCCGATTCCGCGTAGCCGCTCAGGTGGACGAAATCGAGGGCCACCGGGCAGTGGGCCACCGACCAGAGGGCGACGATGCTGGAGAGGCCGCTGGGGAGGTGCTCCTCGCACACGAGCCCCGCGCGGGTCTTGGAGAGGGACCGGAAGAGCGTCTCCTCGTCGAGGGGCCGCAGCGTGTGGAGGTCCATCACCTCCGCCTCGAGCCCCTCCTTGGCCAGCTCGGCCGCGGCCGCCAGGGCCTTGGCCACCATCAGGCCGCAGGCGATGAGGGAGATGTGGCGCCCGGGGCGGACGATCTCGGCCCGGCGCAGGTCCAGGGTGCGCCCCTTGTCGTAGATCACGCTGGTGGCGGGGCGGCAGAGGCGCATGTAGCAGGGGACCATCCGGTGGGCCAATTGGTGGACGAACTGCCGCGCGGCCACCTCGTCCACGGGGACGGTGACGGTGAAGTTGGGCAGGGCGAGCCCCAGGGCCAGGTCCTCGATGGCCATCTGGGAGGGGCCGTCCTCCCCCACGGAGATGCCGCCGTGGGAGCCGGCGAAGACCACCGGCACCTCGGGGTAGGCCACATTGACGCGCATCTGGTCGAAGGCCTTGCAAATGAGGAACGAGGCGAAGGAGGAGGCGAAGGGCTTCTTCCCCGCCAGCGCCATCCCGGCGGCGATGGCGGCCATGTTGGCCTCGGCGATGCCGATGTTGAAGAAGCGCTCCGGGAAATGCTTGGCGAACATGTGGGACTGCGTGGATTTGGAGAGGTCGGCGTCCAGGACGACGACGGCGGGGTCGGTCCGGCCCAGTTCGACGAGGGCCTCGCCGTAGGCGACGCGGGTGGCTTTCCCCATGGGCAGGTCAGGCATGGGCGGCCTCCAGTTCCATCAGCGCCTCCTCCAGTTGGGACGGCGTCAGCGCCTTGCCGTGGTACTCGTTGTTGTTTTCGGTCAGCGAAACCCCCTTGCCCTTGGCCGTGCGGGCCAGGACCACGGAGGGGGCGCCGTCGTCGCGGGCGGCCAGCAGCGCCCGGGTCACCGCGGCGGTGTCGTGGCCGTCGCAGTCGTAGGTCCTCCACCCGAAGGCGGCGAACTTGGCCTCCCAGGGCTCCAGGTCGAGGATCTTCTTCGTGGCGTCGTCCAATTGGAACCCGTTGATGTCCACTACGGCGGTGAGGTTGGCGATCTTATGGAAGCCGGCGTACATGGCCGACTCCCAGATCTGCCCCTCCTGACATTCGCCGTCCCCCAGGATGACATAGGTGTGGTGGGGCCGGCCGTCGAGGCGGGCGGCGATGGCCATCCCGATGCCCAGGGAGAGTCCCTGCCCCAGCGAGCCCGTGGAGGCCTCGGCCAGGGGGAAGAAGCGGATGTCGGGGTGGCCCTGGAACCGGCTCCCCATCTTTCGCAGGGTCATCACCTCCTCCACGGGGTAATAGCCGTGGAGCCCCAAAACGGCGTAGAGGGCCGGGGCGCCGTGCCCCTTGCTGAGGATGAGCCGGTCCCGGTTGGGGTCCTTGGGGTTGCTCGGGTCGTGCTTGAGGACCCCCCCGTAGAAGGCCAGGAGGATCTCCACGAGGGAAAGGGACCCCCCGGGGTGCCCCGAACCGGCGGCGGTGATGGACTTGAGGATCCAGCGGCGGGCTTCGATCGCGAGGTTCTTCATAACGGGTCATTATAACAAATCCAATGGGCCGCGGGGGCACGGCCTGCCGTGCCCTTCAGGTTCAAATTTGCTATGATAGTCCAATGGACAAAGACATTTTCGCCCGCCGACGCAAGATCCTGCTGGAAACCATGAAGGAGGGGGTCCTTTTTCTGATGGGGGCCCCCGAGCCCGCCGGGCTGGGGGGGGCCGGGCGGTTCTACCAGAACCGCGACCTCCTCTACTACGCCGGGCTGATGGAGCCCGGGGCCGCGGCCCTTTTCAACCCCCGCCACCCGAAGCCCTTCACCCTCTTCGTCCTCCCGCGCGACCCGGCGGCGGAGAAGTGGACCGGAAAACGGTTCGGGACCGAGGGGGCGATGGAGAGTTTCGGGGCCGACCAGGCCTTCCCCGTGGGCCAGTGGGCCCAGCGGCTGTACGAGGCCCTCGTGGGGGAGAAGACCCTCTACTACCGGTGGGGCGTCAACGATGCCGCCGACCTGGCCGTCCTCCAGGTCCTCCAGCGCCTGCGCAGGGAACAGCGGGCCGACCGGGTCCCCGTCCGGGTGGTGGACTCGGGGGAGATGACCTTCCCCCAGCGGCTGGTGAAGTCGCCCGAGGAGATCAACCTGCTCCGCGGCGCCGCGGCCATCGCGAAAAAGGCCATGGACCGCACCTACGGCGGGACCGAGCCGGGGATGTGGGAATACCAGGTGCAGGCGGTGGTGGAGGAGACCTACCGCCTCAACGGGGCCGACGGCCCCTCCTTTCCCACCATCTCCGCGGCCGGGGCCCACGGCACCTGCATGCACTACGCCGAGAACTCGGGGCGCATCGAACCCGGGGATTTCCTCCTCCTGGACACCGGCTGTTCCTACCGGGAATACGCCTGCGACATCACCCGCACCTTCGTCCCGCGGGGTCGTGCCGGGCCCGAGCAGAAGATCATCTGGGACACCGTGTATGCGGTGCAGAAGAAGATGATCGGGATGATCAAGCCCGGCATCTCGCTCTGCGAGCTCAACCAGATTTCCCAGCGTGAGATCGCGCAGAAGTGCATCGACCTCGGCATCCTCAAGGAGGGGATCGACGAGGTGATGGAGAAGAACCTCCACAAGGAGTATTATCCCCACCGTCTCGGCCACTGGATCGGCCTCGACGTCCATGACGCCGGCTCCTGGGGGATGGAGGACCCCAACCTGCCGCTGGCCCCCGGCATGGCGCTCACCGTCGAGCCCGGCATCTATGTCCCCGAGGACTGTCCCGACCATTGCAAGAAATTCGCCGGCATCGGCGTGCGGCTGGAGGAGGATGTCGTCGTCACGGAGGGGGGGCATGAGGTCATTACGCGGGATATTCCGGTGCTCATGCAAACATAAGAACCGGCGAGATGAGCGAGACGGGCGAGACGAGCGAGCGTTAGGGGCTAGAAATGCTAGAAAGGCTAGAAAGGCGAGAAAAGGAGAACCATGTAGGGGCGCATCGTGAAGCGCCCTACAAATGGGGCATAGTATCTGCTTTGGTTGGGCTCGGTGCAGTTGCTTCATCTGCTGCTACTGCTTGGTCATTTACGGACAATCTTTGGAAAATATTTGCCTTTGTAACAACCTACACTGCAGCTTTAGCTTATTGCCCTAAATTTTATACATTGCTGTTCGATAAGGAAGAGCATCGTGTTCTTCCAATGCTGGCAACCTATTGCTGGTTAGGAGGTTCATATCTTGGCTTCTTAGCGATTGCATTATCGCCCAGAAATACTAAGCCCATCATATTCGCTATTTTCCCAATAATGCTACTGGTGGCCTTGGAATGCGCAGGCTTGGTCGTGCGTAGAAGGCTCCCTCAAAAAGACGCGAATACGTTTTTTCTGCGATTTGTGCTCTTCTCAGCAGTCATACTAGGACATCTCGGAGCAATATGGGTTTTGCTATTCTTCAAAAATGAGTGTTTTGCAATGATTGCCAAGTTACCCGCTCTTTAATTAAAAAGGGCGCGTCGTGATGCGCCCCTGCGGTTTTCTCGCCTTTCTCGCCTGTCTAGCTTTTCTCGCCAAGTGGGCGCTCACCCGTCTCGCTCGTCTCGCCCGTCCCGCCCGTCTCGCCCGTCCCGCCCGGACGGTTTTCTCGCCTTTCTCGCCTGTCTAGCTTTTCTCGCCAAGTGGGCGCTCGCCCGTCCCGCCCGGACGGTTTTCTCGCCTTTCTCGCTTGTCTAGCTTTTCTCGCCAAGTGGGCGCTCGCCCGTCTCGCCCGGACGGTTTTCTCGCCTTTCTCGCTTGTCTAGCTTTTCTCGCCAGCCCCGCCTCCTTATGGTAAAGTTAAGGGACAAATCAAACCCCGAGGAGCCCCCCATGCGCCGATGTTGCGTCCTTCTGCTGTGCCTGGCCGTGTTCGGATTCGCCCAGGATGATTCCGCCCTGCTGGATTCCCTCAAGGCCGACGCCTACAAGGGCCAGCCGGCCGTCTTCGCCTACGACCGGACCGAGGTGGAGGTGGAAGCCAGCGGCCTCTCCCATGTCGTCCATAAAGTGCTGATTAAAACCCTCGACGCGGAGGGGTGCAAGCGGTTCTCGCATCTCCGGTTCGATTACGACCCCGCCTCCTCGCTCGTGGAGATCCGGAAGGTGGCCGTCTGGCATGAGGGGAAGGAAACGGTCCTCGACCCGGGCCTGCTCAAGGACCTCCCCCAGCCGCAGTACATGATCTACTGGGGGGCGAGGATGAAGACGCTGGACCTGCCGCTCCTGGAGCCGGGGGACGGCATCTACTATGAAACCACCATGAAGGGTTTCCAGATCGCCTACCTGCACGCCGGCGGGAACGACGAAAAATACACGCCCCCCATGCGGGGCCATTTCTACGACACCGTCATCTTCGGCGCGGACCTGCCGGTCAAGGAGAAGACCTACACCCTCAAACTGCCCCGGGACAAGCCGGTCAATTCCGAGATCTACCACGGCGAAGTGGGGGTGAAGACGGCTTTCGACGACACCCACGCCATCCACACCTGGTGGAAGACGGACCTCCCGGCGTGGGAGGAGGAGCCCCGGATGGTGGAGTGGAGCGACGCCGCCACCAAGCTCGTCCTGGCGACGGTGAAGGACTGGCCCGAGAAGTCGCGGTGGTTCTACCAGGTCAATGAAAAGCAGTTTGAATACAACGAGGAGATGACGGAGTTGGTCAGGGAGGTGACGCGCCACTGCGCCGACGACGACTGCCGCGCCGACGCCCTCCTCCACTGGACGGCCAACAACATCCGCTACAGCGGCATCAGCATGGGCAAGGGGGAGGGGTACACCCTCCACACCGGGGTGATGGACTTCCACGACCGGTGCGGCGTGTGCAAGGACATCGCCGGAATGCTGGTGACGCTGCTGCGGGCCGCCGGCTTCACCGTCTACCCCGCCATGACGATGGCCGGGGCCAGGGTGGAGGAGGTCCCCGCGGACCAGTTCAACCACTGCGTCGTGGCCTGGAAGAAGCCCGACGGCACCTTCCGGATGCTCGACCCCACCTGGTGCCCCTTCTCCATGGAGACCTGGTCCTCCGCGGAGCAGAACCAGAATTATGTGATCGGTTCGCCGGAGGGGGAGGAACTGATGGAGATCCCCACCTTCCCGCCGGAGGACAATCTCATCTCCATCCGGCTGGACGGGGCGCTGTCGGCCGACGGGACGCTGAAGGGGACGATCATCGCGCAGGGGCGCGGCTACTCCGACGCCGGCCTGCGGTGGGCCTTCGCCAACGGGTTCAAGGCCGACTGGGAGCCGTCCCTCCGGCGTTGGATGACGGCCGTTTCCCCCGAGGCACGGGTGGTGGATTGGGCCATCACCGACCCCTTCGACCTGACGAAGCCCCTGGTCCTGACCCTCAAGTTCGAGGCCCCGCGCTACGCCTGGGTGACCCCCGACTGCCTGGCGTTCACCCCCGGCGCCCTGAAGTTCCTCCTGGACAGCCGGCGGTGGGCCGAGTTCCCGGCCGCCGTAAAATCGGAGGATCGCAAATACCCCGTCTGGCTGAGGTGCAACCGCGACATCCGGATCGAGGAGACCTACACCCTCCCGGAGGGGTTCACTCCGGGCGACCTTCCGATTGGGCAGGAGATCAAGGAGAATGCGGGAAGCTATTTCTTCGCGGCCCGGACCGTTCCCGCGGGGAGGAAGACGCCGGCGCTGGTGTCGTTCTCCCACCGCTTCATCATCGAGCGGCGCACCGTGGAGGTGGACGAGTACCCCGGGTTCCGCAAGGCCGCCCGGGCGTTCCTCGATTTCGACAAGACCCTGATCGCTGTGACGAAGGGGGGGAAGTGACATGAGAAACCGTAGTTCGCAGATCGTAGATCGTAGTTCGCAGTTGAGCGGGGGCGAAATCCTGAGCGGCCATCTCGTCCCCCCATCGGGGCCGAGCGCAGGGCCAGTAGCCGGTAGCCCGAAAAAGCTTTGGATTTGGAGCGTGATCCTCCTTTGCGTCCTGGCGTTGGCTCCTGTCTTGTCCGCGAACGACGACGGCGAGATCCTGGAGGCCTCCATCATCCTCACCGTTTCGCCCGACTTCAAAGTGAAGGAGGAGGTCTCCGTCACGAAGCGCCTCCTCTCCTACCAGGCCCTCGACACCGACGGCGACCCGCGCACCCCCTACTGCGCCGACCTCCAGACGCTCACCTTCACGAGGGCCCGCGTCACCACCCCCGCGGGGAAAGTGGTGGACTGCACTCCCAACGCCTTCAACCTCTCCACCCCACACGCCCTCGTGGCCCACCCCGTCCTCTCGGGCTGGCAGGAGATGGTGGTCACCTTCCTGGGCCTGGAGCCCGGGGCGCAGACCGAGCTGAGCTACATCCGCGAGGACAAGACAGCGTTCCGCACCACCTTCGAGAAGAAGCAGGTCCTGGCCTGGCACTTCCCCATCCGGAAGGGGACGGTGGTCGTCCGCCTGCCGAAAGAGTTGGCCCTGACCTATCAGATCATGAACTTCAAGGGCGAGGCGGCGGCGTCTCCCAAGGGCGACACGATGGAGTACACCTTCACCTTCACCGACATCCCCGCCTTCAGCGGCCGCGACATGCACAACAGCGCGGCCTTCCTCCCGACGCTCTATCTCACCACGACCCCTTCGTGGAAAGTGGCAGGCAAGAACCTTGCCGCCCTGGCCGACAAATATGGCTCCCCCGACGAAGCCATTACCAAGAAAGCCAAGGAACTGACCAAGGACGCGACAACCGACCTGGACAAGGCCATCGCCTTCCACAAGTTCGTCAAGGAGCGGTTCGCGGAAGTGGAATGGCCCCTGCAGGATTCACTCTTGTTGTTCAACGATGCCGGCAAGACCTTCCAGATGGGACAGGGGACGAACCTGGAGCTGGCATTGCTCTTGCGCGCCCTGTTCAAGGCTGCGGATCTTAAGGCCATGATGGCTCTGTCCGGGCCACTGCCTGCGCCCCATGAGGCACCCGGCATGATGGCCTTCGATAAGGCCTTTGTCTTTTCAGAATCGGTGCAGTTCGATCCCTCGAAATCCATCCGAATGGGAACGGACGAGATAGCTATTCTATGGGAGACAGGCAATTTCCAACAGGGAATGATCATGTTGGCCGTCACTTTGCGAGGAGAAATCGAGATTGGCAAAGGAACCATCAGCGGCTCGGCTATAGTATCCTTATCGGGAAGCCTCAACCCCTATGCGAAGAACCTGGAGGAAGAGGGTGTGCTGGAGGATGCGGTGAAGCCGTTTATGCCTCTTCCAGGGCTGAAAATCGAATCGATCAAGCCCACCGAGCTCGGCTATGGGATTGCGCGCCTTGAGGTCAAGTTTACAGGTAAGGTCAAGGAAGGCGAACAGATCATCCGCCTCCTCCCTGAATCCAAGGCCTTTCTGCCCGGGATCGAGCCTCGAACAGTCACCTCGGCCCTGCCGATCCAGTTGCCGAACGCCAGCATTTCCATCTGCTGGACGGTCAAGGGATTAGGGAAGGCGGTCGAGCCAACATGGAAGTCGGAGGGGAAATGGGGCAGCATGGCCATTGAACGGTCCCTTGACGGCGAAGCGCTGAAGATGGACGCCATGGTGAAGGCAAAAAACGGGCCGTTGGCCCCCGCCGACTATCCCGCCCTCCAATCCGCCCTGGCGGCGTGGCAAAACCCTGTGGTGGCGGGGGTGCTCCTGCCGTAGGGCATGTAGTATTGCCCTCAATAAGTCCATATCGTCGCCACAAGGTAAGTGGGGGGGCCTGGGGTTGAAAAGCCGCACCTTAAAAGGTGCGGCTACATTCCGGATGGGGGATGTAGCCGCAGGCTTCAGCCTGCGGGGAGGGTGGGGAGCACAGCCGCCCCCGGCTGTGCTCCGTGGGTTCCCAGGCGAGGGCGCCTGGGCCACAAATACCACCTTATCCTTGAAATTACAGGGGGGTGGCAAATGGTTTTAGGATATAATTAGCCGTTGTATTTAATTGAATAGGACGCACTCCGTCCCGCACCCCGGCTGCACCCGCCGGAGAGGGAGGTTATAAGCCATGAACCGGCTCCGCCTGCTGTATGTGATGTTTTTGGTCCTGGTCATCGTGACCGTCGTCCCCAGCGTGGTGTCCAACCTGCTGGTAACGGGGATGTTGCGTGAAAACCTGGAGACCCAGGAGAAAAAGTACCAGAACCGGACCGTGGTCTCCCTCTCGCAGGAGATCCGCGACTACATCGGCCGACACCGCCAGCAGTTGGACCGCATCGCCGACGCCGTCGCCCTGTCGGCCGAGACCAGCCCGAACCTGGATGTATTCGCCTACCTGGGGAGCACCGGCAAGATCGCCCAGTTCTCCGACCCCCTCTTCCGGGCCATCCTCATCCTCAACCGGCAGGGGCGGGGGGCCAGCGGCCTTCCCCCCGGCCTCTCGGACGAGGTGACCGAGGGGCTCAACGCCGCCCTCAACGAGGCCCTCCAGGGGCGCAAGGTTCTGGGGGACAGTTATTATCTCGACGCCTTGAACGAATCGGCCATCATCCTGGCGGCGCCGATCACCGCCCGCGGCCAGGTCATCGGGGCGGTGGAGGCCCTCGTCTCCCTCCAGCCCCTGTACGAATCGCTCAAGGAGCGGAGCGGCGACGCGGAGATGGCCTACATCGTCAACAAGCGCGGGCGGGTGGTCCTCCACTCCTCGGCCTCCGCCACCATCAGCCGCCCCGACTACGCCGGGGTGCCGATCGTCAAGGCCTTCATGGACCGCCCCATCCGCCTCACCACCACCTACCCCTTCTCGGGCGTGGCCGGCGCGGTGGGGGTGCTGGGCACCGTGGCGCCGGTCGGCGAGCCCGACTGGGGCGTGGTGGTGCAGAAGGAGGAGGCGGCCGCCTTCCAGAGCGTCAGAGCGGTGGTCAACCGCACCCTTTTCATCGGCGGGGCGGCCCTCATCATCGCCATCCTCATCGGCTATCTCCTCTCGCACACCATCTCCGGCCCCATCAGCAAATTGGCCGATGTCTCCATGGAACTGGCCAAGGGGGACTTCAAGGTGCGGGCGGGGGGGGGCGGGAGCAAGGAGATCGCGGCCCTGGCCGGCTCCTTCAACCACATGGCGGCCCAGATCGAGGCCTACATCGAACGCCTCGTCAAGGCGGCGCAGGAGAACCGCGAGCTGTTCGTCTCCTCCATCCGCATGATCGCCACCGCCATCGACGCCAAGGACCCCTACACCCGCGGCCACTCCGACCGCGTGTGCGCCTATTCGATGGCCGTGGCGCGCGAGATGGGGCTGAAGGGGGCGGAACTGGAGGAGGTGCGGGTCTCCGCCATGCTCCACGACGTGGGGAAGATCGGCATCGACGACCGGGTCCTGCGCAAGCCCTCGGCCCTCAACGACGACGAGTTCGCCATGATCAAGTCGCACCCCTTCACCGGCGCGCAGATCATGGAGCCGGTCCCGCAGTTGAAGAACATCATCCCCGGCATCAAATACCACCATGAGAACTGGGGGGGCGGGGGCTACCCCGAGGGGATCAAGGGGGAGGACATCCCCCGCATCGCCCGCATCATCGCCGTGGCCGACACCTTCGACGCCATGACCACCGACCGGCCCTACCAGAAGGCCATGAGCCCCCGGTACGCGGCCGAGAAGATCCGTTCCCTCGTGGGCAAGCGCTTCGAGCCCGCGATCGTGGAGGCGTTCCTCAAGGCCTTCGAGAAAGGAGAGATCCGCGTTGAAATCGACAAATCGTTCGCGGCGTGACACCCCCGTCCTCCTGGCGGTGCTGGCCCTCCTGGCGGCGTGCGCCTCCTCCAAGGTGCCGGCCAGCCAGAAGGACCCCTTCTATCTGTATCAGATGGGGGTGAACCACTTCCAGCAGGGGCACCTCCCCGAGGCGGAGCGCTATTTCAAGGATTCGCTGCGCCTGGACCCCGGCAATTTCGCCACCTGGAACCACCTGGGGCTGGCCCAGCTCCTCCAGGGAAAGTCGAAGGAGGCCGAGACCAGTTTCCGCAAGGCCATCGAGCGCAACAGCTCCTTCGCCGACGCCCGCCACAACCTGGGGGTCACCTATCTGCAGATGGGGGAACTGGCCGCGGCCAAGGAGGCGCTGGTGCTGGCCAAGCAGGACACCGTCTTCAACCAGGGCCCCGCGGTCTGGCGCAACCTGGGGCTGGTGGAAATGCGCATGGGGGCCCCGGGCGAGGCCGTGGCCTACTTCAACGAGGCCCTGGCCCGGGACAAGGATTACGCCATCGCCCTCTTCGACCGGGGGCAGGCCTACGAGCAGATGGGGGAGGCGGAGAAGGCCGTCGCGGACTACCGCGCCTACGCGGAGGTCCGCAAGGACGACCCGGAGGCCCTCTTCCACCTGGGACGGGCCCTGGTCAACCTCCGTCGCCCCGACGAGGCGCGCCCCCCCCTGGAGCGGGTGAAACTGCTCACCCCCGCCGGGCCCTACGGCGTTGAGGCGGCCAAACTCCTGGCGATTCTCCCTTAAGAGGCGGCGACACCGCGCCCCCATGCCGCTGAGCTATATCCTGGGCAACCTCCTCGCCGATGTCCCCCGGGCGGAGGCCGTCGTTTTTCTGGACCACGAGGGGGAGACCATCGAAACGCTCTCCTCCCAACTCCAGCCCTACGACGTCAAGGTGCAGGGGGCCTATCAGGTCATCCACTTCCAGCAATGGGAGAAGCGGTTCCCGGGTCTCGACCGGTTCTACTACACCGGGGAGCATTACAGTCTGTTCACCCGCTCCGTGGGGGGCGAATATTACCTGACCGTCATCGTCCGGGGGCCCGCCCACCCCTCGATGGTGATGCCCCGCATGGACCGGGCCTCGCGCGACATCGAGGAGAAGGTGCTGTGAGCTGGTTCGACAAGATCAAGCGGGGGCTCCTCCTCACCCACGACGAGGTCCTCCTCAAGGTCAAGAAGAGCTTTGCGGCCGCGAAGGAATCCGACGTCCGCACGGGGCTGGAGGAAGCCCTCCTGGCCGCCGACCTGGGGCCGGAACTGGTGGAGGAGTGCCTGAAGAAGGCGGGTGGGTGCAAGACCTGGGAGGAGGCGCGGGAAATTCTGGAGGAGGAACTGCTGGCCGTTTTCCGCCGCTTCCCGCCCGCGCCGGAGCCCGCCGCGTTCCCCCATGTCGTCCTCCTCGTCGGCGTCAACGGAAGCGGCAAGACCACCTTCGCGGCCAAGTACGCCAACCACCTCCGGCAATCGGGCTTCCAGCCGCTCCTCGTAGCCGCCGACACCTTCCGCGCCGCCGCCATCGAGCAGTTGCAGGTGTGGGGCCGGAGGGCGGGCTTGCCCGTTCACGCCCGGGCGCAGGGGGCCGACCCGGCGGCGGTGGTCTTCGACGCCGCCCAGCGGGTGAAGGGGGAGCCCAAGGGGGTCCTCGTGGTGGACACCGCCGGCCGCCTCCACACCAAGGTGAACCTGATGAAGGAGATGGAGAAGATGGGGCGCGTCCTGGCGCGCGAGATCCCCGGGGCCCCCCACGAAACCTATCTCGTCCTGGACGCCACCACGGGGCAGAACGGGTTCCAGCAGGCGCGCGCGTTTCTAGAGGCGGTCCCCGTCAACGGCCTCGTCCTGACGAAGTTGGACGGCACCGCCAAGGGGGGGATCGTGGTGCGCATCGCCCGCGAGGCCGGCCTTCCGGTGCGCTTTGTCGGCGTGGGCGAGGGGCTGGAGGACATCGCGCCGTTTGACCCTGAGGCCTTTGTCAAGGCGCTGTTCGAATGAACGGGGCCCTTCGACGACCCCGCCGTGCCCTGTCGTTCACGCCCCCGCGGGCCTCAGGGTCATCTATGGGAAGCGGGAGAGGGCGGTTCCCTCTCCCGCCCCGGGAAATGAATTCCCGGGGTTCCACCCTCTCCCCGCAAGGAAACCCACTCCCGACCCGGGGTCGGGACCCGATGTCCTTGGGCCTTCGTCAAGGCGCTGTTCGAATGAAAGGGGCTCTTCGGCGACCCCGCCGTTCGAATAGAGAAGCAGTCATAAACTCACCGTAAGGAGGTTGACATGCCTGAAATCCTCGCCCTCATCCGCCACGCCATGCAGGCCGAGCGGGACGGCTACTTCCACTACCGCACGGCCGCCCAGCGCACCGACGACCCGCAGGCCAGGGAGATCTTCGAGAAACTGGCCTCCGACGAACTGGCCCACCACAAGATGCTGGAGGAGACCCACGCCGCCTACGAGAAGTCGGGGCGCGACGCCGTCCTGCCGGAGATCATCGGCGGACCCAGCGTGGACCTCACCGCCCCCAGCCCCATCTTTTCCCCGGAGTTCAGGGAGAGGATCAAGGAGAAGCATTTCGAGATGTCGGCCCTCTCCATCGGGATGACCCTCGAACAGAACGGCATCCGTTTTTACCGCGACTTCGCCGCCAAGGCCCAGCACCCCGAATTGAAAAAACTGATGGAGTTTTTGGCGAAGTGGGAGGAGTCGCACCTGGAGGCCCTTTCCAAGCAGATCAAGTATCTGCAAGAGGACTACTGGTCCGAGGCGCGGTTTTCGCCGTTCTGATAAAGACGCTGGAATGCTTGAAGGCTGGAACGCTTGAAGGCAGGAATCTACTACTGCGGTCACTATTATTCGTGCACCGCGCATCGGACCGAGATGCTGACTGGCGTCAGCATGACACCCTGTGCATTGTCATGCCGGGTGCCTGTCCCGGACCCGATCCGGGATGATCCGGCATCTCAACTTCTTCACTACTATATGGGGCCGGCATGGTAACTCCATGCGGGGAAGGGTTCTGATCCGCGCCGGGGCCGCGGCCGCCTGTCTGCTGATCCTGGTCGTGGCGGCCTGCCGTCCGGCGAGGGAACGGGCGCCGGTCCCCGCGCCGCCCCACATCCTCCTCATCTCCCTCGACGCCTGCCGGGCCGACCGTCTCTCCTGCTACGGGTACGAGCGGCCCACCTCCCCCTTCCTCGACACCCTCGCCTCCCGGGGGACGCGCTTCGCCCTCGCCTTCGCCAACACCCAGGGGACCGTTCCGTCCCACACCACCCTCCTCACCTCCCTCCCCCAGGAGACCCACCGGATGTTTCACTTCCGCACGGAGGAGGAAAAGCGGTGGCAGAAGGTCCCGGACGGGGCGGTCATGCTCCAGGAGCTCCTGCGGGCGCGCGGCTATCGGACTCTGGCGGTGACCGACGGAGGGCACATGGCCCGCGTCTTCGGCTACGACCGGGGGTTCGACGATTACCGCGACGGCGCCACCGGGGTGGAGAGCGGCACGCGCAAACTGCTGGGACTGATCCGGGCGCTCCCCCGGGACGGGACGCCCGTCTTCGCCTTTCTCCACACCTACGAGATCCACTCCCCCTATGATCCCCCCGAACCGGAGCGCTCCCTCTTCGGCCCTTCCGAAGGGCGCATCGGCGCCGACAGCGGCACCCTCCTGGCGCTCAACGAGGCGGGGCTGGCCGGCCTTTCGCCCCAGGACCTGGAGTTCCTCCGAGGGCGGTACGACGGCGGCATCCGGTTCACCGACCGCGTCCTGGAGGGGTTCTTCCGGGAACTCGAGGCGGAGGGGTTTTTGCCCCATGCCGTCGTCGCCGTCACCGCCGACCACGGCGAGGAGTTCGGCGAGCACGGCGGCCTCCTCCACCGGGGAATGCTCTACGAGGAGTCCATCCGCGTCCCCCTCATCCTCCTCGGCCCCGGCGTCGCGGCGGGGCGCGTGGAGGGGCGGCTGGTCTCCCTGATGGATGTCGCCCCCACCCTGCTCGCCCTCGCCGGGGTCCCCGCCGCCCCGGGCATGCGGGGGCGCGACCTCCTGGCGCGGGGGGCGGACGCGGGTGAGGAGGCGGTCTTCACCCAGTACGGCCCCCTCCGGTACGGCATCCGGACCCGTGACTGGAAGTTGATCCGGAACGCCACCCCTCCCTCCCTGGAACTCTACGACCTGCGCCGTGACCCCGGCGAACGGATGAACATGGCCGAAGTCCGGCCGGCCCAAGCGCGGGAACTCGCCCGGAAGCTGGAGCGGTGGAGGGCGGCCCAGCCGGCCCTGGCCCAGCAGGGCGCGGCGGCCCCCGACGAGGAGCAGATCCGGCGCCTCAAGGGGCTGGGCTACCTGGGGGGGGACCGCGACTCCGCCCAATAGAAAAATATTGAGACGCGGCCCCATATCGGGGCGGCGGGTGCGCAAAAGAAAATGTCACGAATCATCTGTGGGGCGACCCGGTGATTCCCCCGATCGAATGCAGTCGTAGGGGCGACCCGGTGGGTCGCCCGCTCGAATATCGTTGTAGGGACAACCCGGTGGGTCGCCCGCCCAAACAACCGGGCACGGCGCCGCATCACCCGCGATGGATCGGGCCGCCCCGCGGCCGGCATGCGGTAGAATAGACCCAGCATGCCCGCCACCCTCTCCTGGAACGAAGTCCGCGACCGCGCCGTCAGGTTCTCCCGCGACTGGGCGGGGGAGACCCGCGAGGAGGCCGAGGCCAAATCGTTTTGGGACGCCTTCTTCGAGGTCTTCGGCAAGTCCCGCCGCACCGTGGCCACCTTCGAGGAGCCGGTCCGGAACATCAAGGGGCAGTACGGCTATATTGATCTCTTCTGGCGCGGCAAACTGATCGTCGAGCACAAATCGACCGGCAAGGACATAAGCAAGGCCCACACCCAGGCCGTCAACTACATCCAGGACCTCATCACCGACGGCCGCGACATCGAGGCCCCCCGCTACATCCTCGTCTCCGACTTCGCCCGCTTCTTCCAGACCCTCGACACGCCGCCCGAACGGCGCAGTCCCCACCTCGACGAGGACCTCAACGCCTTCCCCTATGTCAACGGCGAGCTCTTCCGCGAGCCCCTGCCGATGGCCGACTTCAAGATCGTTGGACCATGCGGAAACGGCTTCGGTTTTCCTGGCTTTTAGGCGTCAGGTTTGATATAATCCGAATTGGAGATTAAGACCATGAAATTCGTGAAGGAAAAGGTGGAAGCTTATGGGGCGCATATAAAGGAATCCGTTGTATTCCAAGGAGATGCAGCCCAAATATTAAGAAGTCTTCCCTCTGATTATTTTCATTGCTGCATTACTTCTCCGCCATATTGGTCATTGCGCGATTATGGCATAAAAGGACAGATCGGGGCCGAGGATAACCCTTCCGCGTACATCCAAAAGCTTGCCTTCATATTCGATGAGGTCAAACGCGTTCTGCGGGACGACGGAACCCTCTGGCTGAACATCGGGGACAGCTATACGAGCGGGAACAGAAATTACCGGGCGCCGGATAAAAAACATCCCATCCGTCAAATGACCTATCGCCCCAAAACACCTGCTGGATTGAAGGACAAGGAACTTGTCGGCATACCATGGCGGTTGGCCTTCGCCTTGCAAGCTCAAGGATGGTATTTAAGAAGCGACATCATCTGGGAAAAGCCCAATTGCATGCCCGAAAGCGTCAAGGATAGGCCCACGCATGCGCACGAGTATATTTTTCTTTTCAGCAAGTCCCTGAAATACTATTACAATTATGACGCCGTCAGAGATGTCGGGGGCCGAAACAAACGAACCGTATGGTCCATCCCGACCGAAGCCTTCAAGGGTAGCCATTCTGCGACCTTTCCCATCAAGCTCATTGAACCCTGCGTACTGGGGGGGGCGCCCGTGGGAAGCTGGGTGTTGGATCCGTTTTTCGGTTCGGGCACCGTGGGACTAGTTTGCGTTCAACAGCATCGCCAGTATGTCGGTATCGAGCTGAACCCCGAATACGTGCAAATGGCTGTGGAACGCGTACGGAAAGCTGAGAAAATGTTATTTCCCATGGATGAGGTCATGGTACGATGAGCTCTCTGAAAGTCCCCTCGCCGGATCTGCAGATTTCGTTTCTTCATCGACTGCAGGACTTGAGAAAAACGTATTTGTTGGATTCCTTGCTCGAAGTCGTTGCGCTGTCTGACATACGCAGGATTGATGTTCAACTACATCGGATGGTGGATGGCCGGGCGCTCAAGAAGACTGCAGGCTGGGGGATGCGGGGAGAAATCATTTTCGCCGTGCCTTGCGTTCTTGAAAAACGGCCATTTCTTTTAGGATACTATCGTCTTCTGCTTGGCTTGTCCCAAAAAGAATTCTATGGGAAGGCCTATGGCTTAGCTTCTTTTAAAGCGCTCGAAGAAAGAGGCTTGATTCCTGATCGATTGGCGGCCGGGCTTTCGGAGCTTTGCAACTGTCTCATCAAGAGCGGGGAGATTCTGGTCAGAAGCGTTGATCGCTTGGATGAAAAACTTGTTAATGAGCTTACCATTCTGACGCTCGGCCCCCAGCTGAGAGGTGGCACGCTGAACGCCTTAGGTTCCCATGCTGTCCGGAAAGTCTTCGATTTGATCAAATTGCATGTCAAGGCTACCGTCAAGAAGGAGATTAATGGGGCCTTTCATATAACAAACGCCGCTGGAAGGATCGTCGAGATCTGTTTTGCTGCGGACCCTGACATCATCATCCGCGAGAAGCTCCCATCCGAAAAGTATCGCAACCTCGTGGCCATCGAAATCAAGGGAGGATCCGACCGATCCAACATCCACAACCGTCTTGGCGAGGCGGAGAAGAGCCATCAGAAGGCCCGGAAGCAAGGCTTTGTTGAATGTTGGACAATCGTCAGAGTTGCCGGATTGGACATGGACCTTGCGAAAAAGGAATCGCCCAGCACCGATAGATTTTATAACCTCGATGAAATTTCCTACAAAGCGCATCCCTCTTTCATGGATTTTCGAGAGAATTTAAAGTCCCGGTTAGGGATAAAGGATTGATGATCATGGATCGCTATTTATATTGGTCTCAGCGGGGACGCTCTTCATAATAATATTTCGATCCCCCCTCGCCATGCCCCCCAAGCGCGCCAAAGCCCACGCCGCCCTCGACAAAGCCGGGGACCGCTGTTATCGCAAAGAGCCCTTCCACTCCGACCGCGACCGTGTCGAGCACCTCTTCGCTCTCTACGAAAAGCTCACCGCCCCGCTGATCGTCCGGGCGCCCAAACCCAAAAGGAGATCGAAATGAAGGTCCTGTTCATCCTCAACGACGCCCCCTACGGTTCCGAGAAAGCGTTCAACGCCCTGCGCCTGGCCATGGCCCTGCAAAAGGACCATCCGGAGACGAAGGTGCGCCTCTTCCTCATGGCCGACGCCGTGGGCGCGGCGTTGGCGGGGCAGGCCACGCCGCAGGGCTACTACAACCTGGGGCGCATGGTGGAATCGGTGGCCCGGAAGGGGGGCGAGGTGGCGCTGTGCGGCTCCTGCATGGAGGCCCGGGGGCTGAAGGGGGCCGCGCCGGGCACCATGCCCCAACTGGCGCAGTGGACGGTGGAGGCGGAGAAGGTGCTGGTGTTTTGATCCCCCATGGGAGGGTAAATGGGGACTGTCCCCATATTAGGAGTGTTGGCATGGAAAAGGCCCTGAAGATACTAAACGAGATGAAGCGGAAAAAACTGATCAGCGCCTACGCCATCGGGGGCGGGGTGGCGGCGATCCGGTACATGGAGAGCGTTCTCACCTATGACGTGGATATCTTTTTCATTCCCACCACTCCGGATGCGTTGCTGTTGGACATGACACCATTGATTGAATTCCTTAAGACTAAGGGCGGCAAAGCCGATAAGGAATGCGTCATACTGGAGGGGGTGCCGGTGCAACTCATTCCAGCCTACAATGACCTGGTTGTGGATGCGGTGAACAAGGCCGAGCCCGTCATGTACGGGAAGGTCAAAACGCGAATCCTGCGCAAGGAACATGTCCTGGCCATCATGCTTCAGACGGGAAGGCCGAAGGACTTGCTCCGGATGGGGCAATTGTTCGAGCAGGCCCCGCCGGCCATGGCGGGGTGGATTCGTTTACTCAAAAAGTATGGTTTAATAGAGAAGTGGAAGCGCTATTGGGAGAAGGCCAATGAGCCGCGCAAGACCGTTAGATGAGACCCTGAAGGCCATCTGGTCCGCCAAGCGGAAGCGCCGGAGCGCCCTGGCCCGCCTGCCGTTGAAGGTGAAGATCCGCCAACTGATCGAATTGCAGAAGATCGACTGGGCCGTCAAGCCCAAGAACCGCAAACCGCGCTTTCGGCCCTGGACCTCGGCGTAAAATGCCGGGCGGTTTGCACACTGCCCCTATCTGTGCCGGGAGGATGGCGCGGACCGCTCGGCGACATGATAGGGCTTGTGCGGGCCGGTCTCTTTTTCGATGGGGGCCGGAGCGGCCGTATGGGCGCCGACGCACTCCGACAACACGCTCACGATCCATTGATTGATGCTGACGCCATCCGTTTCGGCGGCGTCGGCCAGCTTGCCGTGAAGGGATTTGGGCAGGCGCAAAAGGAGCTTGCCGCTATAGGCGCGTTGGCTTTCCGGTTCGGGGATGGGAAGCCGCTGCTTCAGGGCCGCCTCCAGCCACAACTCCATGGCCTCGTTGAGGTTGGCGAGGGTTTCCGCTTCGGTTTCTCCCTGGGTCACGCAGCCGGGAAGTTCCTTGATCTCTCCCACGAACCCGCCGTCCGGATCGGGGATCAGCAAGCGACCAAAGGGCTTTTTCATCAGTTCGGCGATCTTACTTTTCATCGGTCTCCTCCAGGTCTAACAAGGCAACTACTTTTTTGAGGTACGTTTTCTTGACCCGTTGCCCTCCCTCCTTCACGATAGTAATCGGGTACGCCCCCGGCTTGCTGAAAACGAAATGACTTCCTTTTCCCCCTGTACGCAAATAGCCAAGAAACTCGAGGATTACTTGCACTTCCCCGAAATCCATATCAGGCGGCAACCGGCGTATGCGCTCCAATAGTTTCTTAGAGGATGTCACCGCTCAAATGATATCGTATATGATATCGTTTGTCAAACGGCTATTATTCCAGATGATTCAAGGCACAGCTGGCTGTGCCCCTGCGGAGTGGAAAGGATTAGATCATTAAGGCGAGCGCGGGTAAGCGCCGCCTTGGGGAAATGGTGGAATCCCGATGTACTGCTCGGAATGGGAGAGGGAGCCGCCCTCTCCCGCTTTCAATGGGCTGCGGCGGAAGCTGCAGTATGCAACAGTGCATCACATTGGGCGTCCAAGTGAGACGCAAAGTCGTAAATTGGACAGTCCCTATGATAGGAGCGCTGGAATGGAGAGGGCCCATGAGCCGCGCAAGACCGTTAGACCGAAGTTGACGGGTCAAAA
>DCUZ01000084.1:0-2260 GCA_002327305.1 Holophagales bacterium UBA2201
GCCCTGGAGGAGCAGGCGGTCACCCCCGTCGGCACCACCCGTTCCCTCCCCTCCGATTTTCGTCTGGTGGCCGCCACCAGCGTGGAACCCGAGACGCTTCTGCGAACGGGCGCCATGCGCGAGGACCTCTACCACCGCCTCGCCGCCCTCGAGGTGCGGGTCCCGCCCCTGCGGGAGCGGCGCGAGGACCTGGAGCCCTTCATCCTCGCCTTTCTGGAGCGGATCTGCGGGGAAGAGCAGAAGCGGGTGGAGGGGCTCTCCCGCCGCGCCCTGGTCCACTTAAGGACCTATCCCTACCCGGGCAACCTGAGGGAACTGCAGAACATCCTGCGGACCATGGTCATCCTGGCCCATCCCGGGGAGGTGCTGGACCTGCGCCACCTTCCCCAGAAGATCCTGGCGTCGCCGGTTTCCGGAGACGCGCAGGAGGCCCTCCACCAGCGCCTTTCCAAAGGGCGGTACAACTACCACGAACTCCTGGACGAGGTCTCCGAGCGGCTGGTCCGGCACGTCCTGGGTCTGACCGAGGGGAACATCACCCGCGCGGCCCAGATGATGGGCCTCTCCCCCTTCGGTTTGCGCAAGATCCTCAAGCGGCTCAAGATCGAAATCAAGAAGTAGCCGGAAGCCCCGCGCCCGCATCTGAAATCCCTGGGCCGCCTGCGGCCCAACGGTCAGGGGTTGCCGGCCGCCTCCCGTATCGCCCCGACGAGTTCCCCATCCTCCCGCGGCAGGACCGTGCGGAGATCGAAGAGGAGGCGGTCCTCGTGGATGATGGCCAGGACGGGGCGGTCGCGTCCCAGGAGGCGGCCGAAGGCCCCGGAAGGGGAGCGGGGGGTCCAGGTCAGGGCCACGGAGGGGAACTCGTAGAGCGGCGTGGTCCCCCCCCCGAACCGGCAGGGATGGTCCACCGTCTCCAGCGCCAGCCCGGGCAATTTGCGGGCGGAGGCCCGGCCCCGCCGGCGCAGTTCCTCCAGGGGCGTCAGGGCCATCCTCCAGAGAGGGAGGCGTTCCCATCGGCCCGAGAGGTGGGCGGCCAGGGTGGCCTGGAGGAGGGCGAAGGTCTCGCGGCCGGGCCGCAGGGCCCGGTAGAGGGGGTGGCGGCGCATCCGCGCCACCGCTTCCGCCCGCCCCACCGCCAGTCCCGCCTGCGGGCCGCCCAGCAGTTTGTCCCCCGAGAAGAAAACGAGGTCCGCTCCCGCCTCCAGGAGGCGGGGGACGGGCTCTTCTTCGGGGAAATCGAACCCGCCCACGGGGCCGATCCACCCGCACCCCTGGTCCACCCAAAGGGGGAGGCCCCGCTCCCGAGCCAGGGCGGCCAATTCTTCCATCGCGGGGGCCTGGGTGAATCCCACCACCCGGAAGTTGGAGGGGTGGACCCGCAGGATGCCGCGGGTCCGCTCATTCACCGCCTCGGCGTAATCGGCCGTCCGCGTGCGGTTGGTGGTCCCCACCTCGCGCAGGACGCATCCCGACTGTTCCAGGATCTCCGGGACACGGAAGGATCCGCCGATCTCGACCAGTTCGCCGCGGGAAACCACCACCTCCCCCCCCCGGGCGAAGGCGGCCAGCGCCAGGGTCACCGCCGCGGCAGTGTTGTTGACCACCAGGGCCGCTTCCGCGCCGGTCAGGCGCGCCAGAAGACCCTCCGAGAGGCGGTTGCGGTCTCCTCGCCCGCCGGTGGCGAGATCGATCTCCAGGTCGACATACCCCTCCAACAGGTCCCCGGCATCGGGCAGGGGGGACCGTCCGAGATGGGTGTGGATCAGCACCCCCGTGGCGTTGACCACCCGCTTGAACGGAGGGGCAAGGAGACGCCGGGCGCTCCGGACGACCGCCTCCGGCGCCCCATCGCCCCCTCCCGCGGCCCTCAGGGCATCCAACGCCCCCCGTAGAGCCCAGACCGCCTCCCCGCGGCCGAAGGCCTCCGCCAAGTCCCGCCCGGCCGGATGCTCCAGCAGGAAGCCGACGGCTGGCAATTTCCTCAGAAATGCGCTATCCTTTGGCATGGGACTATTATACCCATGGAAGACCTGAAAGCGCACATTGACCAGAACATCCGGCAAGTGGAGGAGAGGATCCGTCAACTCAGGATCGAATGGGACCTCTTCTTCGCGGGGAACCGCCGCGTCCCCCCGACCAAGGAGCTGGACGAGGCAGACAAACTGGCCAAGACCCTTCGCAACACCGGCATCCAGGACAACGGCCAGCGGTTCAAGGCCCAGAGCGTCTATTCCAACTTTATCACCATGCAGGAGCT
>DCUZ01000084.1:2274-25264 GCA_002327305.1 Holophagales bacterium UBA2201
TCGACCCTCATGGCGGCGCCGCCCGCCCCCGATACCGTGGTGCTGTCCAACCACAACGGTTCCTCCGGGCGCCTCAAGGGTCTTTTCCAGAAATATCTCGCCCTCTCCAATCCGGAGGAGGTCAAGCACCTGAATTTCGAGTCCTTCGCCGCGCGGATCGGCCAACAGGTGGCCTCGATCATCCGTACGCAAGGGTGCCAGGAAGTGCAGATATCCGTGCGCCTGGAGGACGGCAAGGTCAAGTTGAAGGCCAAGCCGTTGAAAGGGGATTGAGCATGAAGCGTGTTCCATGGATCACCGCCGTCGTTCTCGCGGCCGCCCTCCTGCCCGGGGCCGTTTGGGAAAAATATGTGATCGCGGGCAATCCGCTGGACGACGCCATCCTGAAGATCCAACAGGAGCTTGAGGTCAGGCCCGACAGTCCCGAACTGCATAACAACCTGGGGGTCAAACTCTGGGAGAAGCGGTTCCCGAAGTACGCCATGCGGGAGTTCAAACACGCCGTCAAGCTGGACAAGCGGCAGTTCCAGGCCTGGTTCAACCTGGGGCTGGCCCACGAGGCGCAGGGTCGAAACTTCAGGGCCTGGCGCGCTTTCAAGAAGACCCTGAAATACAAGCCGGGCCATGACCTGGCCCACTATCACCTCGGGATGATCTACGAACACCGGGGCTGGAACAACGCCGCGGTGAAGAGCTACGCCAAAGCCATTACTTTCAATCCGGCCATTTTGGATGTCCGCTACAACGCCGCCATCGTTTACAACCAACTCCTGCCCGAGGTCCTCGCCCTGCTCTACGAGAAGTACCGCACCGCCCGCGTCCAGCCCTTTCAGGGGTTGACCGTTCCCCCTCCGGCGGCCCCCGAGGCCCAGCCGGCGGAACCGGCGCCTCCCCCCATGGAAAAGGCGCCTGTCCCTCCGCCTCCGGTTCAGGAGGAGAAGAAGCAGAAGGAAGCGGTGATGCGGGTCGAAAGCGAGCCGCCGGCTCCCCCCGAGGGGACCGCGCCCGCGCGCTTGAAGGGCACCGTCCCCGCCGCCGGGGACGCGCCGCCGGCTGCCGGGAAAAAGCCGAGAAAGGAGGGGGGGCTTCGCTACAAACCCGTGCCCCCGCCCATCGATCCGGCCCCCGCCCCGGAACCGGCGACCATCCAGCCCGAAGAGCCGGCCCCGGAAACGCCGGCTCCGGAGCCGGCGGAACCGGCCCCCGCGCCCGATCCGGAATAATGATAAAATAGGCGTCTCCCGATTCCAGGGAGGGTAATTCTTTGAAGTGAACCACCGCATGGATAAAACGGGGCCGTAGCTCATTTGGGAGAGCGCTTGAATCGCACTCAAGAGGCAGAGGGTTCGACTCCCTTCGGCTCCATTCAAGCCCGACCGGCCGCTCAAACGAGCGGCCTTTTTTCATGCGCTCCACCGGGTCTGAAAGCGCTGCTTTCCGCCCCGGATTTCACGCCTGAAAAAGCGCCCTGCGGGCGCCGCCGGGCTATGGGGAGCGCTCAGGGAGAAGGGGGCGGGTTTTGCACCGGGGGGACGAGGTGAGGGGGCAAAACCCATCGCTTGCGCGATGGGTACAACTCCCTTCGGCTCCATTCAAGCCCGACCGGCCGCTCAAACGAGCGGCCTTTTTTCATGCGCTCCACCGGGTCTGAAAGCGCTGCTTTCCGCCCCGGATTTCGCGCCTGAAAAAGCGCCCTGCGGGCGCCGCCGGGCTATGGGGAGCGCTCAGGGAGAGGGGGGCGGGTTTTGCACCGGGGGGACGAGATGAGGGGGCAAAACCCATCGCTTGCGCGATGGGTACAACTCCCTTCGGCTCCATTCAAGCCCGACCGGCCGCTCAAACGAGCGGCCTTTTCGCGCCCACGAACAGACCTGCGAATTTTCCTCATTGTGATATCGGGATAGACCTCCTCAGGGCCTTGACAGCGGCTTTGTAAATGCCTAACATATAAGTATGCAAAACCACCTCGTTCCGGAGGCTCAGATGAGGATTTCCCCCGTTAACCATGTTGCGATCAATTGGATGCCCTTGCGCAATGGGGTCGCGTTGGTCGTTATGACATTAGGAATGCTAATGTTTATGGCGGCGCCCTCGCCGGCGGCGGCACCTGCCGGACCCGGAGAGGCGCCCGCCTCCCTTTCGATGGAGGACCGCGTCCAGGGGATGCGGGCCGTGGAGGAGGTGTATTGGTCGCACCGGGAGTGGCCGGCGGGCAACGCCGGGGCCAAGCCGTCCCTGGAGACGGTCCTGCCCCCGTCCGTGATCGAGGGCCGGGCCCACGAAGCCCTGCGCCAGAGCACGGCGCTCCGCCAGATCTGGGAGCGCCCCATCACTTCGGAGATGTTGCAGGCGGAGATGGACCGGATGGCCATTGAAACCCGCGACCCCGACATGCTGGGGGAGCTGTGGGCGGCCCTGGAAAACGATCCCGCCCTCGTCGCGGAGTGTCTTGCCAGGCCCCTGCTGGCCGACCGCCTTGTCCGTTCCGCCTACGCTTTCGACAAGCGGTTCCACGGGGCCGTCCGGGAGCAGGCGGAACAAGAGCTGGCCGCGGTGGCCTCTCCCGCCGGATTGAAGGGGCTCTCCGGACGGTACCGTGAGGCGGTCTGGGTCCGCCGGGACGCCTCTCCCGGCCGGTCCCAGGGGGATCGGCGCGCCAATGTCCTGAACGCCGAAGAGTGGAGCGCCCTGGAGGAGCGCCTTGCCGCCGCCTTCGGCCTGGGTGCCGGGATGACGCTGCCGGTCGGGGTGGTCAGCCCCCTGCGCGAAGATGAAACCCGGTTCTATGTCCTGGCGGTGTTGTCCGGCGACGGGGCTTCCATCACCGTCGCTTCCGCCGTCTGGGACAAGCGTCCCTTCGATCAATGGTGGCGTGAGGCGAAGGGGAACTTCAAGGCCGAAGCGGACGCCGGAACGGAGGGGGCCTCCTACTCCCTCTCCGGTTTGCGATCTTACACCTGTTCCGACAACCAGTGGAGCAATTTCCCCAGCCCCCCCTCGGGACGCTGGGGACACATAGCGCGCTGGATCAGTCCCTACCTGGTCGTCTGGGGCGGCCAGGATGCGGTCGGGATGCTCAACACCGGAGGACGCTACAATCCCACCACCGACACCTGGGCCCCGACCGCCCAGTCGGGGGCCCCCTCGGCCCGCACCCGGCACGCCGCCGCCACGGAAGGGACCACCCTGATGGTCTGGGGAGGCTACGACGGGTCCGGTTACCTCAACACCGGAGGCATCTACAACCCCGGCACCGATGTTTGGGTGGCCACGGACGCCACCGGCGCTCCCACCGCCCGGGGCGATCACGCCATGACCTATGTCAACATCACCGGCCTCGGGTCCCAGTGGTTCATGCTGTGGGGCGGTGAGAACGCGGGTGGCTATGTGGCCGATTGGAAGGTGTACGTCCCCAGCAACCAGCCGGGGAGCCGATGGGTGGACCTGGCCCCCACAGGGTCGGCGCCCGCCGGGAGGAAACAGCACACGCTGACCACCGTGACGGGGTTTGGGGCCGTGGTGTGGGGAGGGCTCAACGCAGGCGGGGCGCTCAACTCGGGGGCCTACCTCCACTACGACAGCGGCTTCAAGTGGGTCACCGTGAACACCAGCGATCCCGACGCCCCCGCGGCCCGCTACAACCACACGGCGGTCTATAGCGGCACCAAGGTGATCATCTGGGGCGGGCGCGACGGCTCCGGGGTCCTCAACACAGGCGGGCAGTGGGTCCCCAGCATCCTCGGAGGCTCCTGGGATCCCGTCACCGCCACCGGCACCCCGGCCGGCCGGCAGGGACACACCGCCGTCTGGGCCTCTTCCCGGATGGTGGTTTGGGGAGGGATGGACCTCGGGGGGGCCACCTATACCGGAACCGGTGGGCGCTACACCCCCGCCGCCGGCGGGGGGAGCTGGGAACCGGTCACCACCACCGGAGCCCCCACCGCCCGTGCCTACCACGCGGCGGTCTCCAACGGGACCACGATGATCGTCTGGGGGGGGAGGGAAACCGGTTTAAGCGGTCCCCTCGTCACCACCGGAGGGCGATATAACCCCTCCACCGATGGCTGGACCGCCACGGGGAGCGGTGGCACGCCGTCGGCGCGGTACTTCCACGCCACCCTTTGGACGGGAACGGAAATCATCGTCTGGGGAGGCCAGGATGAAACCACCGAACTCGACACGGGGGCGAGGTATACTCCGGGGACCAGTGCCTGGGATGTCGTCACCACCACCGGGGCGCCCGATCCCCGGTCCGAGCATTCGCTGGTGTGGTCGGGCACGGAGGCCATCGCTTGGGGTGGGCGGACGGGCGACTACGGGTCCTGCTACCTTTCGGGCGGCCGCTACACCCCCGGGGGCGGCTGGACCGCCACCGACGAGTCCGCGGCCCCCGCAGAGCGGTTCGATCACAGGGCCGTCTGGGCCGCGAGCCGGATGGTGGTGTGGGGGGGGACCGAGACCGACACCTGGGACCTGCTTGAAACCGGAGGCATCTACAATCCCTCCGCCGATTCCTGGGCCGGCACCTCGCTCACCGGTGTCCCTGCGGGTCGCGAATTCCATACCGCCGTCTCCACCGGCACCACGATGATCGTCTACGGCGGCATGGCGCTTCCCGATTTCGAGACGACCGACACCGGCGGGATCTTCGACCCCTCCGTGGGAGCCAGCGGACAGTGGGCCGCCATGACTCCCTCCACCGGCGTCCTGGATCCCCGGTGGGACCACACCGCCGTCTGGACGGGCGACCGGATGATCGTCTGGGGGGGGAGCGACAACGACCTGGTTCCCTTTGGCAACGGGGCCGCCTACGATCCGGTCGCCGACGACTGGACCGCCGTTTCCGGGTCCAACGCCCCCGGGGCGAGGAGCACCCACGCCGCCGCATGGTCGGGCCGTGACATGTTCGTCTGGGGGGGGCTGGGAAGCTCCGCGTTGCTGGATACCGGCGGGCGTTTCACCGACGCCTCCGACGCATGGCTCCCCATGTCCACCGCCGGCGCCCCCCGGCCCCGGCAGTACGTCAACGGCGTCTGGGCGGGAAACTACGCCGCCTTCTGGGGAGGCTATGCCAGCGGGGTGGTGGACACCGGCGGCCTCTATTGCGCCTGCACCTCCGCGCCCGGGCAGGCCACGAACCCCTCCCCGGCGAACGACCCCGAAACGCCGATCTGCGTCGCCCCCGCGCTCCTGACCTGGAATGGCGAAGGGATCCCCGGGACCTACGATGTGATCCTGAATAATACCCTCACCTGCGACGACACGGTCGCCCCCTCCTGCGCCTCCGGCGTCCTGGAGCCGGCCGTCGAACCCTACGAGTGGCGCGTGGACACTTTGAACTCCTGCGTCGCCCAACCGGTCCAGGGCACAACCTGGAAGTTCTACCTCCAGCCCAATCCCGGCGCCCCCGCTTCTCCGGTTCCCGCCGACGGCGGCACCGCCTGCCACGCAGATCCCTTTACCGTGGCCTGGACCCCGGGGAGCAACTCGGAGGAATACGATGTGAGCCTGGACGGCAGCAATCCTCCCACCACCGGGCGCTGTCTCGACATCGCCGACGCCTCGTGCGATGTGTCGGGCCTTGCCACCGGGACCACCTACTTTTGGCAGGTGACGGCCCGCAACACCTGCAGCGATGTCCGCGGCCAGTCCACACACGGCCCCGTGTGGTCCTATTATCACCTGGGGACGCCGGCGGCCCCCACCAGCGTGACGGACAATGAGGGCGGCGGCAAGCCCGCCCAGTGCACCACCAGCGGTGTCACCGTCACCTGGGAAGCCCTCACCGGAGCCCAATCCTACAACCTCTTCGTGGACGGGTCGTCCGTCCAGACCGGCCTGGCGGGCCCCTCCGCCTTGTATGAGCCCGGCGACAATATCAGCCACAACTTTGCCATCCAGGCGGTCCGGAACGGAACGGCCTGCCCGGTGACGCCGGTCAACACGACGGCGGGAACCGACGAGGACTTCACCCCGGACGCGACGATCACCGCGGCTTCGGCGGTTTGCGCCGGCTATACCGGCAACACGGCCTCGGTGCCGGACGCGGGCGATGGGGCGGACTATGACTGGGACATCACCAATGGGGTCATTACCGAGGGCGACGGAACTCGGGAGATCACCTTCACCGCCGGGTCCGTCAGCCCCGTGGGGCTGTCGGTGACCGTGACGGAGTCGCACGGATGCAGCAATTCAGGGAATCTCAATATCACGGTGAACGACCCGCCGGTGATCACGGTNNCAGCCGGCCTCGACGACCCTGTGCTCGGAGAGCGGGACGACGCTGTCGGTGACGGCGACGGGGACGGGGCTGACGTACCAGTGGTACCGGGGCCTCAGCGGAAACACCGAGGATCCGATCAGCGGGGCGACATCGTCCAGCTACGCGACGGGAAACCTGACCGGCACGATGGACTATTGGGTGCGAGTGAGCGGAACTGCCCCCTGCCTGGCGGCGGACAGCGACACGGCGACGGTGACGATCAACGACCCGCCGGTGATCACGGTNNCAGCCGGCCTCGACGACCCTGTGTTCGGGGAGCGGGACGACGCTGTCGGTGACGGCGACGGGGACGGGGCTGACCTACCAGTGGTACCGGGGGACGAAGCCCGACACCTCGATCCCGTTGGGGACGGCGTCGACCCAGGCGACGGGAGATTTAACCGCCACGACCAGCTATTGGGTAAGGGTGTATGGGAGTGATCCGTGCCCGGATGTGGACAGCAACACGGCGACGGTGACGGTGAACGACCTGCCGGTGATCACGGTACAGCCGGCCTCGACGACCCTGTGCTCGGGGAGCGGGACGACGCTGTCTGTGACGGCGACGGGGACTGGGCTGACCTACCAGTGGTACCAAGGGACGCATCCCGACGCCTCGATCCCGTTGGGGACGGCGTCAACCCAGGTGACGGGCAACTTGACCGCCACGACCAGCTATTGGGTAAGGGTGTACGGGAGCGATCCGTGTCCGGACGCAGACAGCAACACGGCGACGGTGACGGTGAATGACCCGCCGGTGATCACGGTACAGCCGGCCTCGACGACCCTGTGCTCGGGGAGCGGGACGACGCTGTCGGTGACGGCGACGGGGACGGGGCTGACGTACCAGTGGTACCGGGGCCTCAGCGGAAACACCGGGGATCCGATCAGCGGGGCGACATCGTCCAGCTACGCGACGGGAACCCTGACCGACACGACCAGCTATTGGGTCCGGGTGTACGGGACGGACCCGTGTCCGGATGTGGACAGTAACACGGCGACGGTGACGGTGAACGACCCGCCGGTGATCACGGTACAGCCGGCCTCGACGACCCTGTGCTCGGGGAGCGGGACGACGCTGTCGGTGACGGCGACGGGGACGGGGCTGACGTACCAGTGGTACCGGGGGACGAAGCCCGACACCTCGATCCCGTTGGGGACGGCATCAACCCAGGCGACCGGGAACTTGACCGCCACGACCAGCTATTGGGTAAGGGTGTACGGGAGCGATCCGTGCCCGGACGCAGACAGCAACACGGCGACGGTGACGGTGAATGACCCGCCGGTGATCACGGTACAGCCGGCCTCGACGACCCTGTGTTCAGGGAGCGGGACGACGCTGTTGGTGACGGCGACGGGGACGGGGCTGACCTACCAGTGGTACCAAGGGACGCATCCCAACACCTCGATCCCGTTGGGGACGGCGACAACCCAGGCGACCGGGAACTTGACCGCCACGACCAGCTATTGGGTAAGGGTGTACGGGAGCGATCCGTGCCCGGACGCAGATAGCAGCACGGCGACGGTGACGATCAACGACCCGCCGGTGATCACGGTACAGCCGGCTTCGACGACCCTGTGCTCGGGGAGCGGGACGACGCTGTCGGTGACGGCGACGGGGACGGGCCTGACCTACCAATGGTACCGGGGCCTCAGCGGAAACACCGGGGATCCGATCAGCGGGGCGATATCGTCCAGCTACGCGACGGGAACCCTATCCGCCACGACCAGCTATTGGGTAAGGGTGTATGGGACGGATCCGTGCCCGGATGTGGATAGCAGCACGGCGACGGTGACGGTGAACCCGCTTCCGGAAGTCACCTTCACCCCCGATCCCCTCAGCCCGGTCTGTGTGACGGTGCCGCCTTTCGCCCTTTCGGGGGGAAGTCCGACAGGCGGCGTCTATTCGGGTCCCGGGGTGAGCGACGGCAATTTCGACCCAGCCGCAGCGGGGGCCGGGACCCACACCCTGATTTATACCTATACGGACGTGAATGAATGCACGAACTCCGATCAGAGCCACATCACGGTCGATGCCGCACCTTCCCTGCCCGTGATCACGAACATCGCGGATAACAATGCCTGCGCGTACGGCATCACCATCACCTTCACGGCGGGCTCTCCGGCCACGCGGCACGACCTCTATGTGGACACCGTCCTGGCCAAGGAGGGGGTGACGAGCCCCCATGTCCACACGCCGTCCGATGCGCTCAGCCACACTTACGTGGTCCGGGCGGTCAACGGCACCTGTTCCGCGGACAGCGCTCCCTATGCCTTCTCGGACCTCAACGATTTCACGGGTTCTCCGGTGCTTGATTCGATCACCGACCTGAGCGCGTGCCAGACCTCCGGCATTCAGATCACCTACACGAAAGCGGGCAATCCCTCGGCCAAACACTATCTCTACAAGGATTCGGTCGAGGTCCCCGGCGAACTGGGGGACAGCCCGGTGACCTACCTGCCGGGCGATAACGCGCCGCACACCTATTTCATCCAGGCGCGCAAGGGCTCGTGCTCGGGAAACTCCAACTCTCTCAGCGCCACCGACGTCAACAATACCCCCTCGCCGGTCATCACGGAGATTCTCCTAACCGAATGCCCGTCCAAAACGGTTCGCCTCAGCACGGCCTCGGGCAAGAGTGACTACCAGTGGGACCGCTGGATCGGAGATGCGTGGGTCCCCATCGACGGTGCCACCACTTACTACTATGACATTGTCACCCCCTGCGCCTACACCTATCGCGTGACGTATAGGGATAACGGCTGCCTGGGCTCCTCCACGGGCCACGCGGCCAGCACCCTCTGCGACGGTCCCTCGGCGATGGGGGACGGCTTGGCCCCCGCGAGCGGCGGGGCCGGGGGGGACTTGGCGGCCTTCAGTAAGAGCGGCGTCTGGGACGAAGTGACGCAAACGATTGCCGTGACCTACGACATCACCCGCTGTCCGTCGGTGAGGGCGGCCATCCTCACCGGCAACCTCACGGGACTCAACAATTTCGACGGCTACGACACCTGCGCCCTTTCCAACGGCGGGAACGGCGGTTCCACCAGTTTCAACAGCGCGGGACAATCGAACGTCTGGTACAGCATCCTCTGGGTGGACGCCGCCGGGGTGGCCGGCCATCCCGGGTTCGGACGCTCCGCCGGAGCGGTGGAGGAGCGCACCTGGCAGACCGGGGGCTTGTGCGGGACCACCGACCTCGGGTCCTACCTAACCTGTCCTTGAGACCGGTGCTTTGAAGCAACCTGCCATCGATCATGCACCCCCGCCCCGGGCCTTCCGGCCCGGGGCGGTCATTATGAATGAAAGAAGGGACCGATGAAACGACTGCTCCCCGTCCTCCTGGCCCTCGCCCTGCTCCCGGCCTGTTCCGTGCGCCATGCCGCCCCCGGGGCGGCCCCTCCCGGACCCCACAACCCCGTCCTCAAGGGGGACCGGCACGATTGGTTCTTCAACCCCGCCCTGCGCATCCTCCCCCCCGATCGGGCGAAACTGCTCCAGCCGGTCCCGCCCGCCGCGGTCACCGCCGCGGCGATCGAGGACGAGGCGTGCCAGGAGGTCCTGGTCACCGACCCGGCGCAGGATGGACCGGGCGCCTCCATGCAGAACGAGGTCTCCCTGGCGGTGGCGGGGGCGGCGGTGGTGGTGACCTACAACGACGACAACGAGGGGCAGACCACCGTCTCCGGATACGCCTTCTCCGCCGACGGGGGCGCCTCCTTCACCGACGGCGGGGCCATGAGGCCGACGAAGGACTACTACGGCGGCGGCGACCCCCTCATTCTCAAGGACCCGACCGACCCCCAGCGGTGGCTCTACTTCCAACTCACTTACGGCCGGAACCTCTCCAGCCTGCTGATGCACGAATCGGTCGACGGCGGGCGCACCTTCCCCCCGGAACGGATGGTCAACGTGTTCGAGCGGCTCCTGAGCCCCTGGAAGGGGAAGCCGCTGTACTGGGGCAATCTGTTCCACGACAAGGAATGGGGCGTCTTCACCCCCGACGGCAGGGTCCTGATCGCCTGGACCCTCTTTGCCGACACCAACCATGACGGCTGGGAGGACCAGGTGGTGCCCGCCGCCGTCCTGTCGAGGGACGGGGGCCGCACCTGGGGCAACGCCGTCTCGCTGATTCCCGAAGGGGAGTGGGGCGGCCTCACCGCCGTGGAGGCGGGGCCGCTGGGCGAGCTGTACGTGGCCTACCTGGACTTCATGGACGGGTCCATGCGATTCGTCCGCTCCCTCGACGGGGGCGATACCTGGGAGCCGCCGGTGGCCGCCGTCCCGGTGTTCCAGCAGCCCTACGACCCCGACGCCACCCGCGCCTGCGGCCGGACCGCCCTCAACGGGAACATCCGGATCGTCAGCGTCCCCAGCCTGGCGGCCGACCCGGTCACGGGGGCCCTTTACCTGGTCTACAACTACAAGGAGTTCCAGAACTCGCCCGACGCCTCCGACATCGGGTTCGTCGCCTCCACCGACCGCGGCGCCACCTGGAGCGCTCCGGTCAAGATCAACGACGACGCCACCACCGCCGACCAGTTCATGCCCTGGGTGGCCTCCGCCGGGGGGGGGAACCTGGCGGTGATCTTCTACGACCGCCGCGACGACCCCGCCAACCTGGACAGCCATGTCTATCTCGCCCAGTCCCTCGACGGGGGGACCACCTGGCTCCAAAACCGGCGGGTCACCTGCCGTTCCTTTGAGCCGGTGGAATATTCCTGCTACATGGGCGACTACAACCAGGTGGTCTACGCCGACGGCACCTACCAGATGGCCTGGGGGGACAACCGGAACAAGCTCGAGGCGGACGGCCGGTTCCAGCCCGACGTCTACTACACCCGGATCAAGGCGTGGCCCCGGGTGAGGCCGGTGAGCCGGCCGCAGTGAGCGGCGGAGGGCGGAAAGCGGAAGGCGGCGCTTGCCCGCGCTCGCCTTCATGCCCTTCCTGCTGAATAATGACGCGCTGACGGTGAAAGTCCGTCAGGAATAGCACAGTGTCATTCCGGACTTGATCCGGAATCTCCATGGAGGCGATCAACCGGAGCGGTCAAGCGCCGCCGTTCCCCCGCCGGCCCCGCCGCGCCATGGCGTCGTAGGCGGCGTATTTGAAGGCATCGGAGAGGGTGGGGAAATTGAAGACCGACTGGATGAAATAGTCGATGGTCCCGTGGTAGTAGAGGCAGGCCAGCCCCGTGTGGATGATCTCCGTGGCCAGTTCGCCGATGATGTGGACCCCGAGCAACTGGTTCTCCAGCAGCATGGGGGGTTCCCCCGGCCGGATGCGGACCCCCGGGACGACGGCGCCGTCGGGGAGGGGCTGGTCGGAGGCGGAGACGATCAACTTGACCAAACCCGTGGTGTCGCCCAGGATGAGCCCCCGGGCGTTCTGGTGGTAGGGGGCGCGGCCGACCTCGAAAGCGATGCCCAAATCGCGGGCCTGCTCCTCCGTCAGCCCCACGGTGCTGATCTCCGGGACGGTGTAGATGCCCACCGGGAGGATGGGGGCCAGCTGTTTTTTATAGGCGTGTTTGAAGGCGTGGCCGACGGCGATGCGCCCCTGCTCCATGGCCGTGGAGACCAGGGCCGGCCAGCCGATGACGTCGCCGACGGCGTACACCCCTTTCACCGGTGTCTCGTAATGGCCGTCCACCCGGATGTGGCCCTTGGCGTTGACCGGGACCCCCAGCCGCTCCAGCCCCAGGCCGCGGCTGGCCCCCAGGCGGCCGCCGGCGTAGAGCACCTTTTCCGCCCGGATCGCGCTCCCGTCCGTCAGGTCCAGCTCCACGCCTCCCTCGCAGGCCCGGTGGCGGAGGCAGTCGGCGCCGAAGTGGAACCGGACGCCGGCCCCCTCCATGTGGTCCCGCAGCCGGTCCCCGATCTCCCGGTCCACGAAGGGGAGGATGCGCTCGCGGCGGTCGAGGAGGTGGACCTCGATGCCCAGGATGGAGAAGACCGCCGCGTATTCGCACCCGATGACCCCCGCTCCGATGACGGCCAGGGAGCGGGGGAGGCGGTCCAGGTGGAGGATGGTGTCGGAATCGTAGAAACGGCCGTCGTCGAAGGGGTATTCCGGCGGCCGGAGGGGATAGGAGCCCGTCGCGATGAGGACGGCCTCCCCCGCGATGGTTTCCACCGTCCCGTCGGGGCGGGCCACCTCCACCGTCCGCGCGTCCTTGAGGGCGCCCGTCCCCTGGATCAGGGTGATGCGCTCGCGGCGGAGGTTTTCGAGGACGATGTCGATTTCGCTCTTGACCACCTGCCGCTCCCGGTACATGAACTGCCGAATCGTGAGGTCGCCGTCCATGGTGAGGCGGATGCCGTAGAGGTTGCGGTTGCGGAACTGGTCCAGGAAGACGGAGGTCTCCCGCAGGGTCTTGGAGGGGAGGGTGCCGGTGTTGATCATGGCGCCCCCCACGAAGGGGGCCTTTTCCACGATCGCCACGGTGTGGCCGAAGGAGGCCGCCTCGATGGCCGCCTTCTCCCCGCCGGGCCCGCATCCCAGAACGATCAGGTCGGTGCGTTGCATAGCGCTCCATCATAGCAGATTCGCCGGGTCCGCCTCCGGCGTTTTGGGGCGCGTCTCTCAGCGCAGGCATGCCTAATCCGTTATAATGGACCCTCATGGGCGATCCATCCGAACCGACCTTCAAACCCTCGACGACCGGCCGGGACGGTCCGCGGGGACGGGCGGCCCTGGCGCTGGTCCTGGCCGCCGCCCTGGCGCTCCTGTGCCTCCTCCAATTCAAGGGGCAGGCGGCGCACGCCGGTCGCATCATGGGATTCGACATCAATGGCCGCGAGGGGGGGCTGTTCGTGGACGGGGTGGTGGAGGGGCGGCCGGCCGAGCGCGCCGGCTTCCTGGAGGGGGATCGCCTCGTCGAAGCGGACGGCGTGAGGGTGGACACCTGGAAGCAGTACAACAAGGTGGCCAGGGGGTTCAAGCGCGGCCGGCAGGTCCTCTTTCTCGTCGAGCGGCAGGGCGGCATGGTCCGCCTGACCGGCCACCCGGGCATCCCTTTTCCCTGGGTGGCCTTCATCGGGAACCTGGTCATCGTGGCGGGCTACTTCGCCCTCGGTCTCCTGGCGCTCTTTCAGCCCCTTGCCGATCTCCGCAAGCGGCTGCTTTACCTCTTCGCCTTCTCCATCGCCCTCGAGTTCGCCCTCCCGCTCGGGTGGACGGGGATCGCCTGGCTGGATTACGCTACGGAGGTCGCCTTCTACCTCCTCTCCGGCCTTCAATTCACCGTCGAACTCCACCTGGTCCTCCGCGTTCCCGATGTCCACCCCTGGGCCAGAAAGGCGCCATGGCTCGTTCCCGGCGTGTACGCCGCCGGCATCGGGACGGGCATCCTGCTGGCGGCGGCGTACACGGCTGATTATATGCAGTGGAGCTTCATCCCCTTCACGCAGGCGAGCGTGGCCATGGTCCTCAACTACGGGCTCCTGCCCCTGTGGAGCCTATTGCTGGTGCTCCTGCTGGGGGTCCAGGCCGCCCGCCATCCCGAGCCGGCCGGACGCCACCAGGCCGGTTTCATCCTCCTCGGGGTCCTCCCCTGGGTCTTGCTCATCCTTTACGGAACCGCCCTGGGGTTGATGGGCCGGCCCCAACCCTCCTGGCTCGACGTCGGCTGGGCCGTCGCCTTGTTTCCGTTTCCCGTGGCTGTTTTTATCGGCGTGTACCGCCACCATCTCCTGGACCTCCAATTGATCGTCCGGAAGGGGATGCTCTATTCGGCGCTGACGGGGGGCCTCCTCCTGGTCTTCTACGCCTCGCTCGGGGCCGGCAGTTTTCTCCTCTCCAGCACCCTCTTCGGCGGAAGACCCTCCGTCTGGCTCGTGGGCGGAGCCGCCCTCCTGCTGGGGCTGATCGTCCAGCCCCTGCGCCTGGCCCTGCAGGGGTTCATCGACCGACGCTTCTTTCCCGAGCGCACCGCCCTTCGCGAGCGTCTCCTCTCCCTCGTGCGCGAACTGCCGGTCCACGGCAACCTGGCGCGGATGGGGGAGCGCCTGGCCGCCCGCCTGCGGGAGGATTTCGGGGTGGACCGGACCCTCGTCCTCACCGGGCGCGGGAAGGCCGGGGCCCTCGAGGTCCTGGCGTACGCCGGGGAGGCCCCCCCCCCCGACCTGCCCGCCCCCATCCCCCTGGAGGACGAAGCCCTGCAGGTCCTGTCGAAAGGGCGCCGGACCCTCTCCGCCGACCGTCTGACCCTGTTCACCGGGAGCCTGCCGGGGCTGGTCCGCCGGCAGGGCGCTGCTCTGGCCGTGCCGCTGATCGCGGACCGGACCCTCCACGGCGTCGTGCTGATGGGGAAGAAAGGGGAGGGGGGGCGGTTCCGTGCGGAGGAGGTGGAGATGCTCGATTTCGTCGCCCGGCACGCCGCGGTGGTTTTCGAGAACGCCCAACTTTACGCTTCGGCCACCTACGATCCGCTCACGGGCATCCTGAGGCGGGAGGCGGCAATGGAAAAACTCGAGATGGAGATCCGCCGGGCCCTGCGATACGGGCGTCCGCTGGCCATCGCCATGGCCGACCTCGACCGGTTCAAGCAGGTCAACGACACCTACGGCCACCTTGCGGGGGACCAGGTGCTCCTGCGGGTGGCAGGCGCGCTTCAGGGGGCGCTTCGCGGCACCGATTTCCTGGGCCGTTACGGGGGGGACGAATTCCTCCTCGTGTTCCCCGAAACTCCGATGGAGCAGGCCCTCGATGTGGCCGAACGGGTCCGCAAGCGCCTAGAGGAGCTGACCATTCCCACCGCCGACGGACGCCTGGTGCGGCTGACCATCTCCCTGGGGCTGGCCGGGCTCTCCGGGTTGGACACCGACGAGGCCTCCCTGATCGGGACCCTCCTGCACGAGGCCGACAACGCCCTCTACGAGGCCAAGCAGGGTGGGCGGAACCGTTGCAGGGTGTCGGGGGCGTGAAACGGGTCCCGGGGCTGGTCCTGCTGATGCTGGCCGCCTGCGCCCCCCCCGTGCGGGAGGTGCGGATCGGCCTGGCCTCTCCCCCCATGGCCCTCGCCACGGCCCCCGCCGACCACGAGACCACCATCATCGCCCGCAACCTGTACGAGGGGCTGGTGGAATATGACCGTTCCCTGAGCCCCGTGCCCTGCCTGGCGGTCAGTTGGGAGACCCCCGAACCCCTGACCTGGGTGTTCCGCCTGAGGCCCGGGGTGCGGTTCCACGACGGAAAGGCACTCGGGGCGGAGGATGTGGTCCACTCCATCCTGCACGCGCGCAACAGCCCCGACAACCATCTCCGTTCCCACCTGGAGCCCGTTGCGGCCGTGGAGGCGCAGGACGGGGCCACGGTGCGCGTGACCACCGCAGTCCCCGTCAGCGAACTGATCCACCTGCTCACCTCGGTCGGCATCATCCCCGCGGGGAGCGGGCCCTCCGGGGTGGGGACGGGGCCCTACCGCCTCGCCTCCCTGGGACCCGAGGGGGCGGTGCTGGAGGCGTTCGATGGGTATTGGGGGCCGCCGCCATCGGTCCGGCGCCTCCGGTTCTTCGTGATGGGGGACGAGGGACCCGAAGCCCATCTCCCTTCGGCGGTGCCGCTCGTGTTCAGGGACGCGGCGAGGTTTCCGGGGCCCCTTCCGGCGGCCTTGGAGGAGCGTTCCACCCCCGGCATGGCCGTCAATTACCTCGGCTTCAATCTGGGCAGGCCCCCCTATGACAACCCCCATCTCCGGCGGGCCGTCCGCCTGGCCGTGGATGTCCCGCGGATCATTCGGGACCGCCTGCGCGGGAACGGCATCCCCGCCTGCCAGATGGTCCCGGTCAACGCCTTCGGTTTCCATCCCGGACTGGCCTGCCCCCGCGATCCCGCCCAAGCGGCGAGGGAACTGGAGGCCTCCGGCCTTCCCCTCCCCGTGGATCTGACCATCCAGTGCACCGCCAAGGGGGAGCGGACGATGGCCTTCATCCGCGAGGACCTGGCCTCCGTGGGGATCCGCTTGACGGTCGAGACGCGCCCCTGGGGCGAGATCCTGGCCGCCCTCCAGGAGAGGCGGCTCGATTTCTACTTTTCGGGGTATGTCAGCACCTTCGCCAACGGACAGACCACTTTGGAGATCCTCTTCGCCTCCTGGGGCGGTTTCAACACCTTCCAGTATCGGAACCCNNCCACGTTCAGGGACGCCGAACGCATCCGGCTCCTCCAGCAGTGCCAGGACGCCGTGTTGGCCGACACCCCCTGCATTCCCCTCTACAACCTCAGCGAGAATTACGCGGTGTCCCGTGATCTTAAATGGAGGCCCCGCCAGGACGGCCTCATCCTCGGGAAGGAGATGGAGTAGCCGGGCCGCCGCCCGGGGACTTCAAGGCGCCCCCGGCGCCGCTGAAACGGACCCAAGAGGGGGTGGCGCCCCCCCTCCCAACAATTACATAGGGAGCTCGGACCGGGGCAGGGGCGGCTGGAGCAAGTTGCCCTGTCCCAGGGCCACCCCCAACTCCTCGAGGGCCGCCAGCTCCCCGGGGGTTTCGATGCACTCGGCGATCACCTGGGAGCCCATGTGGGCGGCCGCATCCAAGAGGGAAGCGATGAGCCCCCGCTTGATGGGGTGGTTTTCCAGGTTGTGGATGAGGGAATAGTCGATCTTGATATAGTGGGGCTGGATCTCCAGGACGGCCTGGAGAGAACTGTATCCGGACCCCACGTCGTCGAGGGCGATGCGCCGCCCGACGGCCTTGAGGGCCTCCACCCGCCCCCTGAACAGCTCCCAGTCGGGGATCTTGACCCGCTCCGTGATCTCCAGCACCGCGGTCCGCCCCCCGTTCTGGAAAAAGCGGTCGCTTTGGAGAAGCGTGCAGGGGGTGACGTTGAAGAAAAGGATCTCGGCGCCCGGCCCCATCTCCCGGTGCGCTTGGTCCCAGATGTGCTCCTCGATGGGGATGATGAAGGGGGTCTTTTCGGCGAAGGCGAAGAAGATCTCGTTGCCCAGGAACGGCGCGCCCATGGGGAGGCGGAAGAGGCATTCGTAGCCGATGACGGAACGGTCCCGGAGGCGGAAGATGGGTTGATAGAGGAGGGTGAAATCGGGGCGGACGGCCTGCGCTTCCATGTAGGCGCTGAGGGCCTCCTCCTTTTTGCGCCCCTGGGCCACCGCCGCGTCACGCACCTCCTCCACGGCGCGGTAGAGGAGGCGCTCCCAACGCACCCCCTCCCGGGGGCCGTAGGTCCCCGCGCCGCACGATAAAAACGAGAGGTCCACCCCCCGCCTCGCCAGGAGGGCCAGGATCTCGTCGCGGACGGGACCCGGGCTGATCTCGGCGGAGAGGAATAGGTGGAACTCGTCGCCCCGGACCCGGTTGACGCACAGGACGCTTCCGGGATGGGACCCGGCGCACGCTTTGAGGTTCTCCGCTATGGTCAGAAGGAGCCGGTCGAACTCCTGCCACCCCATCCTCGTCTCCAGTTGGGGGGCGTCCAGGAGGACGAAGCCCAGGATGGAGCATCCCCCCCGCTTCTCCCAAAGTTCGCGGATGGTGTAGAGGCTGTGGGCGAGGGTGTCGAGCTCGGTGATGCCGTCGTAGAGGAGGCTGTGGAGCCGCAGGCTTTCGACTTCGCTCACGGCCGGCTTTCCAACTGAAGAAGGATCTCTTTGAGCCGGAGTTTCAACTCCTGCAGGGAGAAGGGTTTGGTGATGTAGTCCACCGCCCCCTGCTGCCACCCCTCCCACTTGGCCTGGGGGTCCATGCGGGCCGTGAGGACCACCACCGGCGTCCTGGCGGTCTCAGGGAGGCTCTTGAGGATGCGGAGGACCTCCCAGCCGTCCATCTGCGGCATCATCAGGTCGAGGAGGATCAGGTCGGGGTGCTCGTGGCGGGCGCGGGAGATGCCCTGCACGCCGTCGGGCGCGGTGAGGACGCTGTACCCCTCTTCCGTCAGGATCTTGTGCAGGAAATCGAGGAGGTCCTGCTCGTCGTCAATGACCAGGAGTTTACGCGCCATCGGACGCTCCTTTCAGGACCCGCTCCAGAACATGGGCCAGTTTTTCCATGCTGACCGGCTTCTCGAGAAATGCCGCCGTGCGGAGCGCGCATTCGGACGCCGGGACCGCGGAAACCACCACAAGGGGTATTGTAGCCAAAAGTCCCGCCTCTTGCAATGCCGCCACCGCGCGGTCGACCCGCTCCCCCTGCAGCTGGAGGTCCAGCGACACCAGGTCCACCCGCTGGCGCTCCAGCGCCTCGCGCATCGCGCCGAGGGTGCCCGCCTGGAAGACCCGGAACCCGTGGCGTTCGAGCCGGTCGGCCATCATCTGCCGCAGGGGAGGGTTGTCCTCCACCAACAGCGCCGTGGGGCGTCCCTCGGCGGCGCCGTCGGTCCCGGTGATCCGGGGCAGGGAGAACCAGAAGCGGCTTCCCTCGCCGACGCGGCTCTCCACCCGGATCTCCGCCCCGTGGGCGCGCAGGATCGATGAGGAGATGGAAAGGCCGAGCCCCATCCCGCCGTGCCGCCGCCGGGCGGAGCCGTCCACCTGGTAAAACCGCTCGAACACCCGCTTGAGGGCCTCCTCGGGGATGCCGATCCCCGTGTCGGCCACGGCGAAGACCACCCGGCCGTCCTCCGCGTCCAGGGAGACCTCCACCCGCCCGTCGAGGCGGTTGAACTTGATGGCGTTCGTCACCAGGTTCTCCACCACCTGAAGGAGCCGTTCGCGGTCGCCGTAGACCCGGGTGGCGGCGGGGAGGCGGTTGGCGAACGTCAGGCGGACCCCCCCCGGCAGTTCCTGACCGGTGTAGTTCTCCCGCACCGACTGGAGGAGGTCGGCGGGGTCGAAGACCCCGGGCGTCACCGGGAAGGCCTCCCGTTGAAGGAGCGAGAGGTCGATCAGCCCCTCGATCAGCCCCTGGAGTCGGTCCAGGTTCTTCTGGATGATCCCCAGCGAACGGGCCAGTTCCTCCCGCGAGGGGGCGAACCCGGTGACTCCGTGCAGGAGGTGTTCGGCGTAGCCCTTGGCGGTGGTGAGGGGGGTGCGCAGTTCGTGGGAGACATTGGCCACCAGTTCGTCCTTCATCCGGTCGAGGGAACGCAGTTCGTTGTAGGCCCGCTCCAGGTCCTCGTTGGCGGCCTTCAGCCCCTCCATCTGGGAGGAGATCTGGAGGGCCATGGCGTTGAAGGCCCGGATGAGGATGCCCAGTTCGTCGCTGCGCTCCTCCGGCAGGGCGTGAACGGCGTCCCCCCGCGCCAGGCGGTCGGCGTGGCTCGACAACTCCCGCAGGGGGGCCACGATGCGGTCGGCCAGGGGTTGGGTGACCAGCAGGATGAGGACCACCCCCAGGGACATTCCGACCAGCGTGTAGAGCCCCACCCACCACAGACTGCCGTGGACCCGGCCGTAGCCGAACTCGAATTTCGCCGTGAAGCGGTGCTGGCCCCAGGTTTCCACCACCGGCAGATAGACCGCGAAATCCACGCCCCGGATGGAGGCCGGGGCGATGTCCCGCAGGCAGGGCATCTCCTCCGGGCGGGCCCGGGCCAGCGGGCGGGCCTGCTGGAGGAAGGCGGGTTCATCGAGGGTGGAGGAATCGAACAGCGCCGTCCCGTCCACCGCGAAAAGGGTGAACCGGCGAAGGTCCCGGCTGTCGAGGAGGATGCGGCGGGTGAGTTCCACGAACTTCTGGTACCCGGTGCGGTAGTAGGTGTCGTGAATGGCCGCCAATTGGGGAGCGGCCAGCCGCGCGAAAGCCTCCCCCTGCTCCTCCAACTCACGGTGCAGCATCCGGTGCCGGGTGGCCAGGGTGATCACCCCGGCCGCCAGGACCGCGGCGATGGCGAGGACGGAGTAGCCCAGGACGAGTTTCGATTTGATGCTGCCCACGATGGGGCCATTGTAGCATGGGGGGAAAGAGGCAGGCCCGCAGGAGCGGGCTTCTCGCATCCCTGGCCCTTATCCGCCCGACCGTTTGCAGTTGGTCGCCGGCCGTTCGTTCACCCGCCCACCCAATCTGCTTGAAAGGAGAATGCGGATGCGGCGCCGGCGCGGTAGTCGCGGATTTCTGCCTGCGGGGGATTGACTGATTCCGCTTGGGCAATGGGCCTTTGGTATCTGCCTTAAAAATAGCGACTAATCATTAGAAATATCAGTGTTATGCGGCAAAAGAACAGCGGTGGCGGCAGGGGGGGGGAGTCTGCCGGCATCCTGGTGGCTCCGCCTCCCAGCGGGCTGTCCGTCCCCCTGCCCCCATGCTATAATCCCACAGTGAAAACCTTCACAATAGAAGCCGACAACTATTACCAGGCGCTGGGCTTCAAATCGGGGTTGGAGATCCACTACCAGCTCCTCACCGAGCGCAAGCTCTTCTGCCGCTGTCCGGCCCGTAAGCGCAACGATCCGCCCGACGCCGTCATCAAGCGCCACATGCGTCCCACCCTATCCGAACTGGGGGAGTACGACGGCACGGCGCTGATGGAGTTCAAGACCAAGAAGAACATCATCTACCTGCTCCACGAGGACAACGTGTGCACCTACGAGATGGACGACACCCCGCCCTTCCTGGTCAACCAGGAGGCGGTGGATATCGCCATCGAACAGTGTCTCATGCTGGGGTGCGACATCGTGGACGAGGTGCACATCGCCCGCAAGCAGTACCTGGACGGTTCCATCCCCACGGGTTTTCAACGCACCGCCATCGTCGGGGTCAACGGCCGGCTGCCGTTCCGGGGGCGGGAACTGTCCATCACCCAGGTGAGCGTGGAGGAGGATTCCTGCCGGGAGGTGAGCGACGAAGGGCACCTGATCGTGTGGCGAACGGACCGGCTGGGCATGCCCCTGATTGAGACCGTCACCGGCCCCGACCTGCGTACCCCGGAGGAGGTGGCCGAGGCCATCCTGCTCATCGGCCGGGTGTGTCGCTCCACCCGTCACGTGCGGGTGGGCATGGGGGCCTCCCGCCAGGACGTCAACGTGTCCGTGCGCGGCGGTCGCCGGGTGGAGATCAAGGGTGTCCCCAGGGCCGGGTGGGCTCCGGCCCTGGTCCACGGCGAGGCGGTGCGGCAGGTCAACCTGCTGCGCCTGCGGGATGAACTCCATCGGCGCGGATTCCGGGGCGCCGACGACCTGGGGGTGGAGAGCGCTGACGTCACCGAGATGTTCACCGGCAGCGCCTACGATCTGTTGCGCCGGGAGGCCTGGGAGCGATGGGTCGCGGCGGAGGAACGGCGTCCGGGATTCGAGCTGGGCAGCGGACCGTTCTGTGTGCGGGCCATCCGTCTGAAGGGCCTGGCGGGAACCCTGTCCTGGCCTACTCAGCCAGAGTTGACCTTTGCCCACGAGTTGGCTGGAAGAGTGCGGGTGGTGGCGGGGCTGGACCAGCGCCCCATCCTGCTGCATAGCGAGAAGTGGCCCGATTACGACGGCGCCCTGTCGGAGCTGCGCCGGCTGCGCCGCCGGTTGCACTGCAGCGAGGATGACGCCCTGGTGGTGGTATGGGGTCCCAAGGAGGACACCCACACCGCAGAGGACGAGATCCGCCTCCGCTACGTTGACGCCACCGACGGGGTGCCCCATGAGACCCGGCAGCCCTTCCCGGATGGCAGCACGGACTTCGAGCGGATCCTCCCCGGACCGGACCGCATGTACCCGGATACCGACAGCCCCCCAACCCGCGTCACCCGAGAGCGGGTGGCGGGGCTTCAGGCGACCCTGGCCGAACCGCCTTGGCAGCGCGAGGAGCGGTACTGCAGGTCCGGCGTTCCGGCCTCGGTCAGCCACTACCTGATCCGCCGGGGCGGAGCCGATCTCGTAGACGCCATGGCGGCGGAGCCCGGGGTGGATCTGGGCCGCACCTGCTTCCTGGTGGGGGAGCGAGCCCTGGCCCTGCGCCGATCCGGGGTGGCGGTGGACACCATTCCTCTGGAACGCTGGCAGGAACTGGCCCGGCTGGCAGGGAGAAGGCCGGTGCTCTGGGAGGCCTGGAACGAACTGCTCCGGGCCATGGCAGCGACGCCCGAGCGGGCGGTGACCGAGGTTGTGGCGGAACGCCGGCTGGGCGAGGCACCCCCAGGTTGGGAGGCTCAGGCGGCCACAGCGGCCGAATCCGCCCGGGCCGCCATGGACGATGCCGGGGACGGAGACGACGCCGGGCCGCTCTTCCGCCTGGCCATGGGTCAGGCCATGGCGACCCTCAGGGGCCGGGTACCGGGAGCGGCAGTGGCAGAAACGCTGCGCCGGACCCTGGGAGGTGGCCGGTGAGCAGCGAAACCCGCGACGATTTCAAGGGCTATCGCGGCCGCTCCCGGGAAGCACTGGCCGGTCGGGGTGTACGGGTGTGGAGCCTGGTGCGGCTCATCAACGATGCCGGCTCGGTGTTTGAGGGGGTGATTCTGCCCCGCTCGGAGACCCTGGACGACGAGCACGTGGTGGTCAAGATGACCAACGGTTACAACGTGGGCGTCCACGTGGACCGCATCGCCCGCATCGAGGAATTGGGTTACAAGGAAGCCATCTACAAGATTCCAGAAAAGGAGTTCCCCTCCAGCCCCAACCTGCCCAAGGTCACCCTGCTGGGCACCGGCGGCACCATCGCCTCACGGCTGGACTACCGCACCGGCGCCGTGATTCCTGCCTTCACACCCGGTGAGCTGTACGGCGCCGTTCCGGAGCTGGCCGATCTGTGCAACCTCACCACCAGGAAATTGTTCGGGGTGTTCTCCGAGAACATGGCCCGGGAGCAGTACATCGCCCTGGCCGAGGCGGTGGGGGACGAGATCC
>DCUZ01000022.1 GCA_002327305.1 Holophagales bacterium UBA2201
TTCGGGCTGAGGAGGTTGGGAGTTTGGCGTTCGGAGACCGCCTGATGTAGGGCCGGTTCTCCAACCGGCCGTCTGAAAAAGCCGCAGGTCGGAGGACCTGCGCTACATCCCATTTTGTGCAATCTTCCGCCTTCGGGCTTCTGTCTTCCGGCTTCTTCCTTCCGCCTGGAGCATGCCAAAAGGCCGGAATGCCGGACAGCCGGAAGGCAGGAAATGTAGGGCCGGTTCTCCAACCGGCCGTCTTAAAAAGCCGCAGGTCGGAGGACCTGCGCTACATTCCGTTTTGTGCAGTCTTCCGCCTTCGGGCTGAGGAGGTTGGGAGTTTGGCGTTCGGAGACCGCCTGATGCAGGGCCGGTTCTCCAACCGGCCGTCTTAAAAAGCCGCAGGTCGGAGGACCTGCGCTACATTCCGCTTGGTGCAATCTTCCGCCTTCGGGCTTCTGTCTTCCGCCTTCCGTTCAATGCTTGGTGCGCGCCTGGTCCAGTTCCTTGAGGCGGTCCATGACATCGCGGTAGGTGGTGCGGGCGCCGTAGATCTCCATGAAGGACTTGTGGGCGTTGTCGAGGTCGCCCACCTGCTGGTAGAGATTGCCCAGGTCGTAAAGGAGGCCCAACTGCTCGTCCTCCAAGAGATCGGGCGATTCCATGGCCTTGCGGTACCACTTCTCGGCCAGTTGGGGCATCCCCTTTTCCAAAAAGCACATCCCCAGCATGGAACAGCAGTCGATGAGCTTCCCGGGGTCCTTGCAGGCGATCTGGAACTCGGAGATGGCCTCGTCCACCAATCCCATCTCCTTGTAGGCGATCCCGAGGTTGTAGTGGGTGTCGTAGTCCTCGGGGGAGAGCGTCTGCTGGACGCCCTGCTTGAACTGCTCGAAGACCTCCTCCAGCGTGGGCTCAACCTGCGCGGGGAGGGCGACCTCCTTCTTCTCCTCGGCCAGGTCCTCCTCCAGCTCGCCGGCCAGGTCGAAAAACTCCTCCTCGTCGGAGAAGAGGCTCTCGCCGTCGGCGATCTCGGGGGGCGGGGCGGCCGCGATCGAAGGTACCTTCTTCATGAGGGCCTGGAAGCGCTGTTCGCGCGCGAGGACCTCCGGGTGGTTGGGGAAGCGGTTCCTGAGGTCTTTCAGCAGTTTGTCCGCCTCGTCGGCGATCTCCTGCTCCATGTAGAAGTCGAGTTCGCCGAGGACCTCCACCGGCGGATCGCTCTCCACGGGGATGGCCTGCTGGAGGAAGTCGCCGATCTCGTCGGACATGGAGAGGAAATCACCCAGGCCGGAGGCCTCCTTGGCCGGAGCGGGAGGGGGCTGGGGCTCCTGGGGGGGCTTGGCCTTGGGCTTTTCCCTGGCTGTCTGCGCCAGGCCGTCCAATTCGGACAGGAGGGAGGAGGGGGCCTTTTCGGGCTTGGGTTTGGCGGGGGCGGCGGGCTTCTTTTTGCCCAACAGGCTGTCGAGGTCCAGGGCCGGGGCGGCGGGCTTGGGCTTGGCGGCGGGCTTTTTGGTTCCGAGCAGGCCGTCGATGTCCAACCCCGGGGCGGCCGGCTTTCTGGGGGCCGCGGCGGGGGGGGGTTGAACCTTGACTGAAACGCGGGGCTCCGGCGCCGGGGCGGGGGGGTTGACCTGCACCGAAGGGCGCGGGGGAGCGGGAGGGGGCGGGGGAGGCGGCTCAGGTTCGGGGAGCGGCTCGGGTTCGGNNGGAGCGGCTCGGGTTCGGGGAGCGGTTCGGGTTCGGGGAGTGGTTCGGGTTCCGGAAGCGGTTCGGGTTCCGGAATGGAGGGGGGCTCCTCCATCTCGAGCAACGCGGGCTCGGCAACGGGCTCCCCGGGGATAGCGGCGGGCTCTTCCTCGAAATCAAGGACCGGCTCGGGCTCGGGAAGGAGGGCTTCATCCGCCTCGATCTCCATGTCCAGCTCCAGGGCCGCGGCGCCGCCCATCTCCAGGTCCAACTCCTCGTCCGCCGCCGTCGCGGTGAGGCCGGGGACCGTCTCTTCGGTGAACTGGGACGGGGCCGGCTCCATGTCCACCGAAACGAGGGTGTCGGTGGCGATGGACGATTCGGGGAGGGGGGCGGGCCCCCCCTCCTCCAGGGAGATCCCCTGAAGGAGCAGTTGTTCCTTGAGGTTTTCCTCGCGGTCGGCCAGACCGCGGGCGGCGTAGAGCCGCACCAGGGCGTGCCCCACCTGTTCCGCCTCGTCCGCGCGGTTCTCCTCGAGGAAGATCTGGAGGAGCTTCTCGAGCGAAGGGATGTAGCGGGGGACGCGCTCCAGGATGGTCTGGAGGCCCTGGATGGCCTTGTCGGTCAGGTTGTACTTGGTGAAGACGTCAATCTCCACCATGTGCTCGTTGATGTAATCCCGCAGGTCGACGGGGAGGTCCTCCTCCAGCAGGATGGCCTCGGGCTCGAGCGCCGAGGGGCGCTCGGAGGGGGCCGAGGAGAACTCGGCGGCCTCAGGCATGGGAATGTCGATCTCCGGCAGTTCCTCGATCTCCTCGGCCGCCACCTCGGGGCGGCTGATGTCCTGCAAAGAGACCCGCTTGCCCATCTTCTGCTTGATGAAGGCCAGCTTCTCGCGGTGCTGATGGTTTTCCGGTTCGAGCTGGATGAGGCGCTCCAGGGTCTCGCCGGCCTCCTCGAACCGCTTGTAGTGGCTGTAGGCGTCCACCAGCATGGAGAGGGCCTGGCAGAGATGGGTCTCCTGCTTCATTTTTTCGTTGAACTCCACCACCTTCAGCAGAGTGGCGATGTGGACGGGGTCGCGCTTGAGGATCCGGTAGCAGATGGCGAGCGCGCGCTGGGGGTCCCCGCCGTCGAAGGCGACGCCGGCGGCCCCTTGAAAGGCGACGACGGCGTCCTCGGCGCGCCCCATCCCCTGCAGGACCTCGCCCTTGATCTCGTGAAGGCGGGGGTTGCCGGGGTCCTTGCGCAGGCCCATGGCCACGGCGTCGAGGGCGCTCTGCGCGGCGCTGGTCAACTGGTAGGCCTGGGCGAGGAGGACGAAGACCTCGGAGTCCCCCGACTGCACCGCGTTGGTGGATTCCAGGAGCTTGACCACGTCCACCGCCCGCCCGTCGTTCAGAAGGGAGCCCGCGAGGTCCTTGACCATCGCGATGTTGCGCGGGTCCAGTTTCAAGGCGCGCTGGTAGACCTGGATGGCCTCCTGGATGTGCCCTTTCCCCACCAGCATCTGCCCGATGGACTGGAACTCGGCCACCGCCTCCTGCGTGTGGCCGTTCTGGTTCAGCAGTTCGGCCAGCTTGCCCCGCATGGCGATGTTGTCGGGGTCCATGGCCACGATCTTGCGGTAGATCTCCAGCGACTGCGCCGTCTGCCCCTGGCGGTTGTGGAAATCGGCCAGGTACTGGTAATGGCTGGCCGCCTCGGAGTTCATCCCCTGCTTGGAGTAGAGTTCGCCCAGCTTCTCGTACACCTCCAGGAGGGAGGGGTCGAGCTTGTTGATCTTCTTGAGGATGGCGATGGACTTGAGATAGAAGCCGTCCTCGGCCCAGAAGCGGGCGATGTCGTAGAAATACTTGGTCGCTTCCTTGATGCGGTTGATCCGGACGTACAGGTCGCCCACCCGGTTGAGGATGTTGGTGTCGTTGGGGTTGTCCTCGACCAGCTTGACGTACTCCTTGATGGCCGCCTCGATCTTCCCCTTGGCGACCAGCTTTTCGGCGTTCTGGACGATCTGGTCCCGCTTGACGGCCATGGACGGGCTACTTCACCTCTTCGATGCGCGAGGCCTTGCCCCTCAGGTTGCGCAAATAGTAGAGTTTGGCCCGGCGGACCTTGCCGATCTTGACCACGTCCACGGAGGCCACGGCGGGGCTCTCGAACGGGAACACCCGCTCCACCCCGATCCCCGAACTCATCTTGCGCACCGTGAAGGAACGGTGTGTGCCGTTGGAGTGCTTGGCGATGACGACACCCTCGAAGATCTGGATGCGCTCCTTGTCGCCCTCCTTCACCACCACGTGAACCTTGACCGTGTCCCCGGACTTGAAGCGCGGAATATTCTTCTGCGGAAGCATGGCTCCCTCCTCGAATAGATAGGATCGGGATATTATACCGCATCTCCCCCCCGCCTGGCAAGGGTATCCGGACCCTAACTGTTTGGGAATGTGGGGCATCGGAGGGCGCCGCCCGGCCTCGAGGCGGCGGGGGGGGCCGGGGCCGGCGCCCCGGAGGGCGCCCCCGGAGGCCTTCGGGGAAGAAAAAGTTGCAAATCACCCCGTCTTGATGTATCGTAATGGCGACCGCCCCCGGGCGGAATTAAATCTATCCTTCGGGAGGAGGAAACCATGCCGGTGAAGAAAGCAGTGAAGAAGGTCGCCAAGAAGCCCGTGAAGAAGGCCGCGCCCAAGAAGGCCGCCGTGAAGAAGGCCGCGCCCAAGAAGGTCGCCAAGAAGCGGACGCCCAACGCCGCCTTCATGGCAGCCAAACAGCCCTCCGAGGCGCTGTCCAAGATCGTGGGCTCCAAGCCCCTGCCGCGGACCGAGATCACCAAGAAGCTCTGGGCCTACATCAAAAAGAACAATCTTCAGGACGCCAAGGTGAGACGGAACATCAATGCCGACGCCAATCTGCTGCCGATCTTCGGCGGCAAGAAGCAGGTCTCGATGTTCGACATGACCAAGCTCGTCAACAAGCACATCAAGTAGTCCCTGAAGCGGTGACGTTCCGGCGGCCGGGAGAGCGTGGCTCTTCCGGCCGCTTGGCATCTCTGCCGCTAACGGGGGGGCTCGGGGGATCGGATCCGGAAGCGCTCCGCCTCCTCCCGCACCCCGTTCCACTCCGCCTCCGTCAAGTCAACCGGCTCCAGCATGCCCGTGTCGAACCGGCGGGCGAACCCGCCCTCGAGGGCGTGGACGATCGCGTCCCATGAAGGGAGGGGGCGGAGGGCGTCGGACAGGCCGGCGACGGGAAAGAAGGCCTTCTCCCTCTGCGCTCCGCGCTGGAGCGCCTCTTCGGTTCCGATCAGAATGGAGCCGTGCTGGAGGAACCCGGGCCCCTCCACCGCCATGGCGGATCCGATCATCTTCCTGCCGTCCAAAACGATCTCCCCGGGAGCGGGGGTGGCGAAGCAGGGGAGGGGGTTGCGCGGCGAGGGGAGGGGGCCGCCGGCGGCGGCGTGGAGCCGGACCCCGACGCCGAGGGAGGCCAGGCCGTCCCGCAGGGCCTCGCAGATGGCTTTGTAGGTCTCCTGCACTCCCCTGGGAAAACCCTCCCTGCCGAACAGCCCGGTGACCCCGTAGGTCAGTTCCATGTGATGCAGGACCGCCCGCCCGCCCGTGGGGCGGCGGACGACGGCGATCCCGTGGGCCGAGCAGAAGGGGAAATCAACCACGGTCTCCGCCTCCTGGGAGCGGCCGAGCGAGAGGGTGGGGCGGGTCCAGAGATAGAACCGCAGATGGGGGCCGGCGCCCTCCAGGGTCCTCCGCAGGAGCCGCGCGTCGAGAGCCATGTTGACCGCCCCCGGGAGGACCAGGAACGGCGGGCACAGCCAGGGCATGGCGGAATTACGACTGTTGCTTGGGCGGGGCGTCGGGGCGGCCCGAATCGCGGGTGCGCATGTCCACGCTCCCTTTGAACTGCGCCCCCTCCTGGATGATCACTTTGGGAGAGGTGATGTTCCCCTCCAGTTGGGCCGTGGCATGCAGTTCCACCGATTCGTCCCCGGTGAGGTTGCCGATCACCTTGCCCGAGATCAGGACCCGCTTGGCGCGCACGTCGGCCTTGACCAGGCCGGAGGGGGCCACGGTGAACTGCCCCTTGACGTCCACCTTGCCCTCCAACCGCCCTTCCACCTGGATGTCGTCGGTCCCCTGGAGGTCGCCGACGAACACCGCTTCGGGGGAAAGGGTGGTCATGCCCTTGCGTCCGGGCATTCCGGGGCGGGCGCCCGCGGCGGGCGCGACCGGCTTAACCGGCTGGGGTTCCTCTTTTTTTCCAAGCAGGCCCATCGTGTGCTCCTCGGGAAGGGATGGAGCGGGCAACGGGGATCGAACCCGCGACACCGAGCTTGGGAAGCTCGTACTCTACCAGCTGAGCTATGCCCGCAACGCCGGCTATTGTAGTCAAAAGCGTCCGGGATGTCAAACGCTCGTGGACGGACGCTTCCGGCCGGAGACCAGCATCCGGAGGAGGGGGAGGGAGGCGAGTTGGAGGGAGATGGAGAAGAGGGCCAGGGCCGGAAGGGAGAGGCCGTAGAGCATCCCCATGATGGCGGTCCCGGCAAACCACGCGGTGCCATAGAGGCCGTTGAAGAGGCCGTAGGCCGCGCCCCGCTTCCCCGCGGGGACCAGATCGGCCACCGCGGCCCGCATGATGGTCTCGTGGGCCCCCATGGCGGCGCCCCAGAGGACGACGCCGGCCGTCGCGGCGGCGAAGGAATGGGAGAAGGCCAGGGGGGCGATGGGCAGGGATAGGAGGGGGATGGCCAGCAGGGTGTTCCACCCGTGCCGGTCGTAGAGGCGCCCGACGACCAGCGCCGCGAGGGCGTCCACCCCCATGGCGACGGCGAAGAGGATGGGGATCCGGGCGTCGGGCATCAGCGCCGTCGCTTTCCAATGGTAGGCGATGAGCTGGAAATGGGCGAAGCCGGCCACGGAAACGGCGACGAACGCCAGGTAGATTCGGAAGGGGCGTGCACGGGCGCCTTCCGGTTCCGACCGCGGGAGGGGGGGCTCCAGGTCCTGCGGCGACGGATAGAGGAAACGGGCCGCGACCAGGACCGTCAGGGCCAGCAGGGCGGGGACGGCGAGAATGGCGAACCCGTCGCGGTAGTCCCCGCGGGAGGCCAGGACGGCGGCCACGATGAGCGGTCCGGTCATCGCCCCGATCTGGTCCATGGCCTCGTGGAACCCAAACCCTTTGCCCCTCCCCGTCGCCGTGGCGGCATGGGAGAGCAGGACGTCCTTGGCGGGAGAGCGGATCGCCTTGCCGATCCGCTCCGCCACCATCAGCGCCGCGGCGGCCGGCCAGTTCCCCGCCAGGGCCAGGAGCGGGATGGCCAGGAGATTGACGGCATATCCGAGGATGGTCAGCGTCCAATAGCGTCCCGTCCGGTCGGACAGGTAGCCGAAGAGGACCCGCAAACCGTATCCCGCCAGTTCGCCGAGGCCCGCCACGATCCCCGTGGCGGCGGCCCCGGCCCCCAGGACGGCCAGGAAGGGCCCCATGACGCTCCGGGCCCCTTCGTAGGTCATATCGGCGAAGAGGGAGACGAACCCCAGGAGGATGATGAACTTCCAGGCCTTGCGCGCGCTCATGCTCGATTACGACAACCCGCCGCCCGGGCCGTTCATTCCGGCGGGGCCGCCGCGGGCCCATCTGCTATACTTTCCCTGGACATGCATAGAACGGACCGCAAACGGACCGTTGGAGCGCCCGGCGCTTCCGGGGAGGCCCTGGATGCCGAGCGGCTCCGGTGCGGGCCGCCCGAAAACGGGGAGGTCCGGGTGGAGTTGAGGGGGCCCTGGACCCTCGACCGCCCCCTCCCGTCGCTGGGACCGGTGGAGGCCGCGCTCGCCCGGGGAGGCGTGGAACGCCTCCGGGTGACCGACGGCGGCCTCGGGGAATGGGACAGCAGCGTCCTGGTGTATATCGAGGACATCGAAGCCATGGCCGCGGAACGGGGCGCCCTCGTCGATACCGGCGCCCTTCCGCGAGGGATCCGGACCCTCCTGGAGCTCGCCCGTTCGGCCCGGGGAAGACCCATCGAGCGGGTGGAGCAACCCCGCCCCCCGTTGCTGGTCCGGGTCGGGGACCGGGCCGTCTGGGCCTGGCGGGGGGCGGTGGACGGGCTGGAATTCGGCGGGGAGGTGGCCGCGGCCGTGTGGCGTTTTGTCCGGGGGCGGGCCCGCTATCGCCGCTCCGACCTCCTTCTCGCCATCCAGCAGTGCGGGGCGGGGGCCCTCCCCATCGTCTCCCTCCTCAACTTCCTCGTCGGCCTCATCCTGGGGTTCGTGGCCGCCACCCAGCTGAGGGAGTGGGGGGCGGAGATCTTCGTCGCCAACCTGGTGGGGATCGGGATGGTGCGCGCCCTGGCCGCCGTGGTGACCGGCGTCACCATGGCGGGGCGCACGGGGGCCTCCTTCGCCGCGCAGTTGGGGACCATGCAGGTGAACGAGGAGATCGACGCCCTCCGGACCTTCGGCATTCCGCCGGCGGAGTTTCTGGTCCTGCCGCGCATGATGGCGCTGGGGCTGATGATGCCCCTGCTGGCCCTGTACGCCGTCGTGGTGGGCCTCCTGGGCGGGGCGGTGGTGGGGATCTCCCTGCTCCATTTCACCCTCGCCGAGTACGCCCATCAGACCTACCGCGCCCTCGACCTCACGGACCTGGGGGTGGGCATTTTCAGCGCCGCCGTCTTCGGCGTCCTGGTGGCCCTGGCGGGGTGCTACAAGGGACTGCGGTGCGGACGCAGCGCGGCGGCGGTGGGCGAGGCCACCACTTCGGCCGTGGTGATCGGCATCGTCAGCATCGTGGTGGCGATGGCCTTCATCACCTGGGGCTGCAACATCCTGGGGATATGAGCGCCGCGACCGGGGTGCCCGTGGTCACCGTGGAGGGGCTCACGCTGGGCTACGGAGGGGCGCCCGTCCAGCGGGACCTCTCCTTTTCCGTGCCGCGGGGCAGCGTCTTCGTCGTCATGGGGGGGAGCGGGTGCGGAAAGAGCACGCTGTTGCGGGGGATGGTCGGCCTCCTGCCGCCGCTGGCCGGACGGGTCCTTTACGGGGAGACCAGTTTCTGGGACGCCGGTCCGGACGGACGGGAGGCGCTCTCCCGCGCCTTCGGCGTCCTGTTCCAGGGGGGCGCGCTGTGGAGCTCGCTGACCCTGGCCGAGAACGTGGCCCTGCCCATGAGGGAATACACCGCCCTCTCCCCGGGAGAGGTCCAGGATCTGGCTGCCTACAAACTGGCCCTCGTGGGCCTGGCGGGGGCCGAGGACCGCTATCCGGCCGAGGTGAGCGGGGGGATGCGCAAGCGGGCGGGGTTGGCGCGCGCCATCGCCCTCGACCCGCGCCTGGTCTACCTGGACGAGCCCTCGGCCGGCCTCGACCCGGTGACGGCCCGACACATCGACGACCTGGTCCTGGGCCTGCGCGAGGCGCTCGACATCACCTTCGTCGTGGTCACCCACGAGCTGGCGAGCATCCTCGCCATCGGGAACGACGGGATCTTTTTGGATGGCGGGACGGGAACGGCCATTGCGTCCGGATCGCCGAAGGAACTGTTGGAATCGTCGCGGGACCCCCGGGTCCTGCGGTTTCTCACCCGGGGGGAGTGGCGGGGCGAAGGATCCCCCCCAAAGGAGGAGCGGTCATGAAACGATCGGAGTCGAACCATGGGTAGGCCGGCCAGCCGGGCCGTCATCGGAGGGTTCGTCCTCGGGGCCGTCGTCCTGGGGCTGGGGCTGGTGGTGGCCCTGGGTTCGGGACGCCTCTTCAAGCAGACGCTCCACTACGTCCTCTATTTCCAGGGATCGGTCAAAGGGCTCCAGGACGGCGCCCCCGTCATCTTCCGGGGCGTCCGCATCGGGCGCGTCACCGACGTCGCCATGCGCCTCGACCCGCGGGACCTGGCGGTGCTCATCCCCGTGACCATCGAGATCGACCCCGCCAAGATCGTCCTGCCCGAGCACATGGATCGGACGGGGTTCACCTGGAGGGCCCGCGACTTTTACCAGCCCCTGCTGAAGAAGGGGCTGAAGGGGCGTCTGGAGATCCAGTCCTACCTCACGGGCCTCCTGGTGCTGAACCTGGACTTTTACCCGGAAAAGCCCACCATCATGCGAGGCGATGGGGAGGGCCTTCCCGAGATCCCCACGGTGCCCTCCTCCCTCCAGGAGTGGAGCGAACGCCTCCAGGACCTGAACCTGGAGGAGTCGGTGAGAAAACTGGCGGCGACGGTGGACGGACTGCATCAATTGGCGGGGTCCGGGGAGATCAAAAGGACGCAGGAAGCCCTGCTCCGCGCCCTCTCCTCCTTCGAGACCTTCGCCCGGAACGCCGACGCCGCGGTGCGCAACACGGACGCCCGTTTGGAGACGCTGGCGATCCGGATGGAGGAGTCCCTGGGGGCGGCCCGGGGGGCGTTCGACCAGCTCGAACGGACCCTGGCCCTGCGCGAGGGGGCGGCGGGGGAGCTGGCCCGGGACCTGAAGGCGGTCCTGGCTTCGGCGCGGGCGGCCGCCGAGCGGACCGGAGAAGCGGCCGGGGGCGCCGGCCAGGTGATGGAGGGGGCCGCGGACCTGCCCCGACGGCTCGAGCGGGCCCTGGAGGAGTTCTCCTCCATGGCCCGGGCCGTGCGCGAGCTGGCCGATTATCTGGACCAACATCCGGAAGCCCTCCTGCGGGGCAAGAAAGGGGAGTCGAAATGAAGAAATGGCGATTCCATCGCCTCGCCCCGGCGGCCCTTCTGGCCCTGGTCTGGGCCTGCTCCACGTCCCCCTCCGCCCGTTTCTACACCCTGTCCGACGGGTCGCCCGGCGAAAATCCGGAAATTACGGCCGCCGCCACGGTCCTCCTGGTGGGGCCGGTGGAACTGGCCGACTACCTCGACCGCCCGCAGATGGTGGTCCGGACGGGGCCGCACGAACTGCGCGCGCAGGAGTTCCACCGCTGGGCGGGATCGTTCCGGCAGGAGGCCTCCCGCATCCTGATCGGGGCGCTGGGGGAGGCGCTGGCCCCCTTCGCCGTGCGCGTCCAGGCGTGGACTCCGGGGCGCGCGGAGGGGCCTCTGCGGGGCCGCGTGGCCCTGGACCTCGGGCGGGTGGACGGTCCCCTCGGCGGAGAGGTGGTCGTTGAAATGGACTGGACGCTGATGGATGGATCGGGCCGGGCCGTGGACCGGGGACGGCTCTCTGCCGGCGAACGGGCGCGGGGGGCGTCGCACGCGGAATACGCCGCGGCCGTGGCGGAAGCCCTGCGCAAGGCCGCGGTGGAACTGGCGTTGAGGGTGGCGGACGGCGGACAGGAAGGACCATGACCGCGGAGCGTCCGGTCCGCCGCCGCACCCGCACGCCGTCACCCTGATCACCCTTGAGGAGGCCCCATGCCGGTCATGCGTTCCTTCGCCAGTGACAACAACGCCGGGGCCCACCCCGACATCCTGCGGGCCGTGGCCGCGGCCAACGAGGGGCACGCCATCGCCTACGGTGACGACCCCTGGACCCGCCGGGCCGAGGCGAAGTTCCGGGAGCACTTCGGGGAGGGTATCGCGGTCTTCTTCGTCTACGGCGGGACCGGGGCCAACGTGGTCGCCCTCCGCGCCGCCGCCCGCTCCCACCACGCGGTCCTCTGCTCGGAGGTCTCCCACATCAACAACGACGAGTGCGGCGCCCCGGAAGCCGTCGGCCGGTTCAAGCTCCTGGCCGCCCCGACCGCGGACGGGAAGCTCACTCCGGAGCTCCTGCGTCCGTTCCTCCACGCCCTCGGCGACCAGCACCACAACCAGCCCCGGGCCGTCTCCATCACCCAGGCCACGGAGATGGGGACGGTGTACGCGCCGGATGAGGTGCGCGCGCTGGCCGACTTCGCCCACGGCCACGGCCTGGTCCTCCACATGGACGGGGCGCGCCTGGCCAACGCCGCCGCCTCCCTGAAATTGCCCCTTCGCGCCGTCACGCGCGATTGCGGCGTGGACCTTCTTTCGTTCGGCGGGTGCAAGAACGGCTGCCTCTTCGGCGAGGCGATCGTGGTCTTCGATCCCGCCTTGGCGGGAGATCTCAAGTTCATCCGCAAGCAGGGGATGCAGTTGCCGTCCAAGGTGCGGTTCATCGCCGCCCAGTACGAGGCCCTGTTGACCGACGACCTCTGGCTCCGCAACGCCATCCACGCCAACCGGATGGCCAAGCTGTTGGAGTCGAAAGTAAAAGACATCCCCGGCGTGACCATCACCCAGAAGGTGGAAGCCAACGGCATCTTCGTCCGCATTCCCGCCGCCGCCATCCCCGTACTGCAGGAGCGCTACTTCTTCTACATCTGGGACGAAGAGGCCGCCGAGGTGCGGTGGATGTGCTCGTTCGATACCACCGAAGACGATGTCAGCACATTCGCGGAAGCGGTTAGGGAGGTGGTGGGGGGAATCGTTGGCGAGAAATGCGAGACGGGCTAGACGAGCGAGACGGGCGATGACGCGGGGGCGTCACCCTGAGCGAGCATCTCGAACCCGCGTCGGGTCCAAGCGTAGGGCGGGCGGGGGCGACATCCTGAGCGGGCATCTCGAACCCGCGTCGGGTCCGAGCGCAGGAGAAAGGCTAGAAAGGCGAGAAAAGCGAGACGGGCGAGACGAGCGAGACGGGCGATGACGCGGGGGCGTCACCCTGAGCGAGCATCTCGAACCCACGTCGGGTCCAAGCGTAGGGCGAGCGGGGGCGACATCCTGAGCGGGCATCTCGAACCCGCGTCGGGTCCGAGCGCAGGAGAAAGGCTAGACCGAAGTTGACGGGTCAAAAATAG